>NZ_JBFAJC010000007.1:0-301172 GCF_040655075.1 Actinoallomurus sp. NPDC050550
CACCACCGCTTTGCTCTCTTACCGCCGGTGCACCCCGCCCCCTTTGGGGGCGCCCGCCGCGGGTCTCCGCCCCCACCCCGCCGGCGGCCCCCCCCCCAACCCCACGTCGCTGTTGGTCATCGGTGACCGTGGTGCTGGTGACGGTGAAGGAGGCCGCCTCGGGGAGGCGGGCGAAGGGGTCGTTGGCGCTCATCGCGTCGTTCCTTTCAGGCCGTGCTGTGGGATGGCGGTGATGCGACCGACGAAGGGACCGACGCGGCGCGTCGAGGCACCCTCGTCGCCTTTCACCAAATCGACTATAGCGCCGATAATCGATTATCTGTCGAATCGTCTATGATGATGGCATGACGCAGACGGCCCACACCTCGGCATCGTCGGGGAAGCAGATGCTCTCCGAGCAGGTCTACGCACACCTGCGGGACGCGATCATGCGCGGGGACCACGCCCCCGGCGACGCCCTCAAACCGCAGGACCTCGCCAAGGAACAGGGCGTGAGCCTGGCCGTCGTACGCGAGGCGCTCGTGCGGGTGGTCGGCGAGGGCCTCGCCGACCGGCTGCCCAACCGCGGCTTCGCCGTCCCGACCTTCTCCGACCGCCGCTGGCAGGAGATCGCCGAGGCCCGCCGGACCATCGAACCGGTCCTGCTGCGCATGTCCATCGAGCGCGGCGACGTCGACTGGGAGGCCCGCGTGCGAGCCGCCCACCACCGTCTGGCCCGTACCCCGGCGTACGCGCCGGAGGAGGGCGAGTACTACACCGGCGAATGGTCCAAAGCCCATCGGGTCTTCCACCGCACCCTGCTGGAGGGTTGCGGCAACCCCGTCCTGCTGGAGACCTTCGACCGGATGTGGACCGCGAGCGAACTGGCCCGCCGCTGGTCGGCGCACCGTAGCCCCGACCGGGACGGCGCCGGCGAGCACCGCCGACTGGAGGAGGCGGCGCTGGCCCGCGACGCCGACACCGCGGCCGAGGTACTGGCCCAGCACCTCACCCTGACCGCGGCCGCGCTGACCGGCTGTGCCCACCACGAACCCGCGAAGGAAGCCTGACGGGCGGGGCAGCCACTGGGCCGCCCACGACGCCCCCGATCTGCTCATCGGCGACATCCGCCGGTTCTTCCGCAAGCTCCGCTGACTCTCCCCCGGCGATCCGCCGACGTGGGGACCGGCCGCCACCGCCCTGTGCGGCCGGTCCCACCGTCCAAATGTGGTTGTCCGCCATTCCGGCGCCGCCCTACCGTGCCGGTGTGGATCTCTTCTCACGCTCTTGGGCGGCGTTGCGTACGGCGGTCGCCGAACTCTCCGACGAGGACTTCGCACAGCCGTCCGGCTGCACCGGCTGGCTCGTACGGGACCTGGTGTGCCATCTGATCATCGACGCCCAGGACGTCCTGATCACCCTCGTGACCCCCGCCGAGACGGAACCGACCCGCGACGCGATCACCTACTGGCACGTCAGCCAAGCACCGCCGACCGGCGATGACCCGCTCGACGCGCTGACCGTCCGGCTGGCCGCCGCGTACGAAGAGCCCCGGCTGCTCAAGTTCCACCTCGACGACGTCGGCTCCGCCGCCGGCCGCGCCGCCGAACTCGCCGACCCCGGCCTCCGGGTCGGCACCCAGGACGAGGTCCTCACCGCGGGCGACTACCTCTCCGCCTACATCCTGGAATGGACGCTGCACCATCTCGACCTGGTCGCGCACCTCCCGGACGCGGCCGGACCACCCGCGGAAGGGCTCGCCCGGTCCCGCGCGATGCTGGAAGAGATCGCCGGGACCGCCTTTCCCACGTCGTTCTCCGACAAGGACGCGCTGCTGGTCGGCACCGGGCGACGCGCCCCGACCGACGTGGAAAAGGCCGAAGTCGGCGAACTCGCCGCGAAACTCCCCCTCGTCCTCGGCTGAGGCTTGCGCGGGCGGTTACGGCCGCCCGCCCAGGCCGGCGAGGTCGACCGCGTCGGCCATCGCCCGATATCCGGCGTCGTGAACTGATCTCCCGCCGGCAGTGGGAGCTGCGCCGACGGCACCTCTGGCTACCCAGGGCCGTCTCGTTCACTCGCCCGTTGCTCGTCCCCAACATGATGGCGCACACCGAGTGGACCCTGCGCGCGCTCGACGGGCTCGGGCTGCTCATGGCGACCCGGGCCCGAGAGGCGCTCACGCTGCACGCGCTGCTCGTCTCCGCCGCTCTGTCCATGGCGGACGAGGTCGAAGCGGATTGATCCGGACGAGGGAGCGTGCGGTATCGCGGACCGGCGCTGGTTTGTCGTAGGTACATGCTGTAATCGCTTCGTGCCTCGACGTGTTGATCCGGATGCGACCCGGGCGGTGCTACGCACCGCCCGGGTCGGCCTGCGCCTCACGCCCGGCCAGCGGGAGCGGTGTTTCGGGCTGCTGGTCTCGGCCGGGGACGTGTGGGCATGCATGCTGGACATGAACCGGTGGCGGCGTCAACGTGGCCTACCCGCCGTGGTGTCGTATCAGGCGTTGTGCCGGGAGTTGTCGGCGGCCGGTCCGGGCACGTTCGGTGAGCTGGACGCTCAAGGTGCACGGTCAGTGCTGCGCCGGTACAGCGACGCCTGGTTCGCCACCGCCAAACGCCGCAAGAACGGTGACGCCTCGGCCCGGTTCCCGCGCCGCAAACGCCGTTTGATGCCGGTGCGGTACTACCACGGCACCTTCACCCTTGAGGATCAGCGGTTACGACTTCCGGTCAGTCGCAGATGCGCTCCGTTGTGGGTGCGACTGGACCGGGAGGTGCCCTACCCGGTGGAGCAGGTCCGGTCGGTCACCTTGCTGAACGAGGGCGGCCGGTTGTTCGTCGAGGTGACCGCCGAAGTCCCCATCACCACCTACGCGCCCGGCTCCGAGCCCGACCCGGACCGGGTGGCGGGGGTCGATCCGGGAGTGATTCATCCGTTCGCGGTGGCCGGACCGGACGGGGAGGGACTGGTGGTGTCGGGGCGGGCGATCCGCGCCGAGTCCCATCTGCACCTCAAAGACACCAAATACCGCCGCCGTACGATGGCCGCTCGGGCCCCGAAGCCGGGGCAGGCCGGGTCGCGGCGGTGGCGCAAGTACCGGGCCCGGCAACGGAAACTGGAGGCCCGGCACAAACGGCGGGTCAAGCAGGCCCAGCATGAGGCGGCCAAGACCGTCGTCGAGTGGGCCGTGCAGCGCCGCGTCGGGACGCTGGTGGTCGGCGACCCACGCGGCGTGCTGGACCTCAAGGCGGGGCGGCGGCACAACAAACGCCTCCGCGACTGGCGGGTCGGCTATTTGCTCCGCTGTCTGAAGGACAAGGCCGAACAGGCCGGGATCCGGGTCGTCCTGGTAGATGAGCGTGGGACGTCTTCGACCTGCCCGGCCTGTGAGCGGCGGGTGCCCAAACCCACCGGCCGGATCTTCAGGTGTATGCATTGTGGTTTTGCTGGGCACCGCGACCTGGTCGGCGGCGCCAACATCGCCCGGCGTGGACCGGGCGGCACCATCACCACCAACAAGTTCCCGGTGGTGATAATGCACCGTCGAGCCGGACGGCACCTCCCCGGTACCGGACCAGCCCGGCGTGACCCCAGACGACGCCCCCATCACGGCACCGTCAACGGGTCCATTGGCCGGCCGCGGCCCGCCCCACCACCCGGTGGGGAGTCGCTCGCCCCAGGCGAGGATCAACCAACACGGTCGATACACGACCAATGTTGGTTGACGCGGCACTATTACTGGCCGGATTGGCAGGAGGCGGCGAGGACCCGCCTGATCGAGACGGACAACATCGCGCTGCTCTTCGCGCGTCTCGACCCGGACGGGCGACGCTGGGAAACGTGGAAGATCTCTCCGGGCGGCGGGACGGCGGCACCGTACGCGTCATCCACGGAGCCGGATCCGTCGGCGAACAGTTGATCCACGTCCCACCCCTCGGGCGGCTCCGCATCTTCACCGAGCGTACGGTACGTGGCCGGCCGTCCTGGCGGCGTAGTGCTCGGCGAGGGCGGTGAACGCGAGCTTGGGCTCCCACGGCAGGTCGGGATACGTCCGGCCCAGACGGTCGTCGAAGACCTTCACGACTCCGTACGAGGCCAGGTCCAGGTCCTGTCGAGGGCCGCTCCGGTGCGGCAGGTGGTACGACGCGAACGTGCACACCAACGCGGTGTCCACGCCTTCGGCTTCGAAGATCTCGAGTAGCTCGCGCAGGCAGGCGGCCTGTTCGGACTCGTCGCGGACGTAGTCGCCGTCGAGGCGGACCGGGGTGGTGCCGTCCCATTCGACGATGTCCCCGCCGTGCGCGCCCTTGTCCGCCGCGCCCCGGTAGGCGGTGCAGCCGAACTCGGTGATCGCGACCGGCTTTCCCTCCGCGACGAGCGCGCGGACGCCCTCGCGGAACCGGCCGGCGATTTCGATCGTGCGATAGAGGTCGACCGACACAAGGTCGAACGGCGTCCAGTCGACGCGCTCGAACGGGATGGAGGCGTAGGTGACCTTGCCGCCGAACCGTCGGCGGACGACGTCCACCGCCCTGCCGAGGAAGTCGTTGATGCGCTCGGGGAGCGCCGCGAGCAGCTCCCGTCGCTGCGGGTCCGGTGCGGTCAGCAGGGTCTCGATCCGGTCGGTGCAGACGTCGCCGGGCAGGAAGCCCTTGGTGAAGAGGCTCAGCTCCGCGCCGGTGACGAACACGACCTCGGCGCCGCGCTTGCGGAGCCGCTCGGCGCGTTCGGCGCAGTCGGCGAGGAAGTCGAGCAGCTCGCCGGTGGTCAGGTCGCAGGTGAACGGCGAGAACCAGACCTCCAGCCCGAGGTCGGCGGCGTGGGTGGCGGCGATCTCGAGCCGCTCCGGGTCGCCGCCCGTGACGCGGACGGTGTCGCAGTGCAGGTCGTAGCGGATGACGCTCATCTCACGCCACACCACCTCGGGGTCGAAGGATTCGCGAGTGCTCATCCCCAGGTTGATGAAACCGGTGTCGTACCCGATGCCGTAGCGCCGCATTGGTGCGTCCTTCCGTGCTCAGAGCCGTCGGCGTCGACGGCATTTAGGGTACCAACCGTACCGTATGGCTCAACTTAGCGAAGGATGGACGCGGGCACTAAGGTACGGGTGGTACCCGAACGGAGAGGGAGGCATGGTCGGCGATCCCACCGCGACATCTGGCGGCTCGAGGCGGCGCGGGGCGGTCCTGGAGGAGGCGATCCTGAGCGCGGCGGCCGACGAACTGCTCGAGTCCGGCTATCCCGGACTGACCATGGACCGGGTCGCCAAGCGGGCGGGGACGAACAAGAACGCCATCTACCGCCGCTGGCCGAACCGCGCCGCGCTCGGCGTCGCCGCGTACCGCCGGCTGGTCACGGCCCGGACACAGCCTCCCGACACCGGCGAACTGCGCGAAGACGCGCTGACGCTGCTCCGCCGCATCAACTGCGACCTGTCCTCGCCCGAGGGCGAGATCCTCCGCAGCCTGCTGTCGAGCGTCGGCGACGAGCCGGAACTGCTGGCGGAGCTGCAGGAGCAGGCCGCGGACGGCGGCTCGGCCGCGTGGCTCACGATTCTCGGGCGCGCCGTGGCGCGCGGCGAGGCGCCCCCGGAGGCCCTTCACCCGCGGGTCGCCACGGTGGCCCTCACACTCCTGCGCAACGAGTACGTCACCCAGGGACTCGGCAGCGTCCCCGACGGCGTCCTCGTCGAGATCGTCGACGAGGTCTACCTCCCGCTGATCCGCGGACGTGGCCCGGCGAGAAGCTGCGATCACCACTGATGACCGAAATGTCCGAAAGACGCCTGCCCTTCGTCCGAGCAGGTCATTGCCCGGCCGTATCGCATGCCTTCGGGCGCGCGCCGGTCAGTCGAGCCGGAGGGCGCCTGCCATGAGGTCGGCGATCCTGGGGTCGGCCTGGGAGTAGTCGCGGGGCGGCGCGATCTCGTCCAGCAGCACGGCCTCCCTGATGCGGTCGATCCGGAAGATCCGCGGAGCGTCGCGAAGCCGGCACCAGCCGATCAGATGCCAGTCGCGCGCGCCGGCGACGAACGCGACCGGCTCCACCTCGCGGCGCGTCTCCGTGTCGTCGCGGCCCGCGTAGACCAGCCGCACGACCTGGCGCGTGGCCACCGCCTCCTCGACGATGGCCGCGACGGGCACCGCCCGGGTGCCATCCGCGGGCACCAGGCCACGGATGCTCGCGGCGAGCCGGCGGTCCTCCGCGCCGTCCGCCGCCGACATGGCGGCCACGATCTTCAGCAGGGCCGTACGGCCCGAGTGGGCGAAGGGGGACGCACCGTCGGCGCCCACGGCCGTCGCGAGCGCGACGGCCTCGGCCGGGGAGAGCACGACCGGCGGCAGCGTCCCGATCGTGTCGAAGAAATAGCCGCCCCCGGCCGGGTCGGCCTTGATCGGAACACCGGCCTCGCGCAGCTCCTCGATGTCCCGCTCGATGGTCGGGGCGTCGACGTCGAAACGCCGGGCGAGTTCGCGGACGGTGTACGGCCGGGGTGCGCCCGCACGAAGCTCGTCGACGAGGGCGAACAAGCGGTCCGTACGGGTCACGAACCGACCGTAGATCACGAGTCCGGCATTTCAAGCTGACGCGCCGGTTGGGTCACGGTAGCCCCAAAGTTCCACCTTCGACCTCGAGTACCGTCAGAACACCGACCAGCCGGTCAGGGTCGTGAAACGGTCGAGGGCCGCGACACCGGCCACCGAGTTGCCGTGCGCGTCGAGTCCGGGGCTCCACACGCACACGGCGCAGCGGCCGGGGACGATCGCGAGGATGCCGCCGCCCACTCCGCTCTTGCCCGGCAGGCCGACGCGGTAGGCGAAGTCGCCGGCCGCGTCGTACGTGCCGCACGTGAGCATGACCGCGTTGACCCGCTTCGCCTCGCTGCCGCTCAGCAGCCGCGAACCGTCGTTGCGCACTCCGCGCCGGGCCAGGAAGGCGCCGGCAAGCGCGAGGTCGCGGCAGCTCATCGTGATGGCGCACTGGCGGAAGTAGTGTTCGAGGACGACCGGGACGGGGTTCTCGAGGTTCCCGTAGCTCGCCATGAAGTGCGCCAGGGCGGCGTTCCGATCGCCGTGGGCCGCCTCGGAGTCGGCGACATCCGGGTCGGGGGCGATCGCCGGGTTCCCGGCCTCGGCCCGGAGGAACTCCAGGACTGCCGCGCCGGCGTCGCCGGTCAGGGTCTGCAGCCGGTCCGTGACGACGAGGGCACCGGCGTTGATGAAGGGGTTGCGGGGCACGCCGTTCTCGTTTTCGAGCTGGACCAGGGAGTTGAACGGGTTCCCGGACGGCTCCCGGCCGACGCGCCACCAGAGGTGTTCGCCGTCGCGGGCGAGGGTGAGCGCGAGACTGAACGTCTTCGAGATGGACTGGATGGAGAACGGGGTCTCCCAGTCCCCGACGCCGTGGATCGCGCCGTCGATGTCGGCGACGGCGATCCCGAACCGCTCCTCTTGCACCGTGGCGAGCGCCGGGATGTACCGGCTGACCTGTCCTTGGCCGACCAGCGGTCGTGCCTGCGCGGCAACCTCGTGCAGGAGGGCGTCGTAATCCATGACCCCGATTGTCCTGGTACGTCGCCGTACGACCGTCTTCGGGGAGAGGTCAGGCCCGCGCGCTCGGTGATCACCCGGTCGGAAGGCGGGACCCGGTGGCGGCGGCGCCGAACCTACCGGAATGATCGGAGCGTCCCCGAGAGATGAGGTGAAGGACGTTGCTCGCGGTTTCGACGGACACGATCCGGGTCTTCCTGCATGTTCTTGCGGCCACGGTCTGGGTCGGCGGCCAGCTGACTCTGGGCGCGCTGGTACCGGCCCTGCGCGGGTACGAGGGTGTGACCAAGGTCGCGGCGCGCCGTTTCAACATGGTCGCCTGGCCGGCGTTCGCGGTCCTCGTCCTCACCGGCGTATGGAACATCGTCGCGCTCCACCACCCGAGCGACGCCTACCGGATGACGCTCAACATCAAGATGGTCTTCGTGGTGCTGTCCGGGGTGGCGGCGTTCCTGCACATGCGATCCACGTCCAAGCGCGGGCTGGCGATCTGGGGCGGGCTGGGCGCACTCGGTGCCCTCGTCGCCCTGTTCTTCGGTGTTCAACTCGGCTGAACGGGTTGATCGCCCGCCGTCCAGTAGGACGGCGGGCGGCCGTACCGCGCGATGACGTGCTCGCGAAGGCCGGCGTCGTCGCGCGGCACGGGCTCCAGGAAGACCTCGAAGACGTCCGGGTGGGCGGTGCGGAGCTCGTCATTGAGGCGTACGCACGCGCGCTCGACGTCGGCGGCGCCAAGGTCGTCGCGGAAGTCCAGCCGGGCGCAGACGAGCACCTGACCCGTGCCGACGGTCATGGTCATCAGGTCGACCAGCGCCTCGATCTCGGGCGCGGCCAAGAGGATGCGCCGTACGCCGCGCAGGATCGCCGGCTTGGCCTGCCGGCCGATGAGCAGGTCGAGGTTGGTCCGGCCGAGGAGGAAGGCGGCCAGCGTCAGCACGACACCGATGAGCAGGGAGGCCACGCCGTCCCAGACGGCGGAGCCGGTGAGCTGGTGCAGGCCGAGGCCGGCGGCGGCGAGGACGAGGCCGATCAGGGCCGCCGAGTCCTCGAACAGCACCGACTTGGTGGTCGGGTCGTCGGTGGTGCGCAGGAACGCCACGAGCGACTGCCCGTTCTCGCGGGCGCCCTCCCGGGTCTGCCGGAACGCCTGCCGCCAGGAGATGCTCTCGAGCACCGCGGACACGGCGAGGACGAGGTAGCCGACGAAGGCGTCCCTCTCACCGGTCTCCTCGCCCATCAGCGCCTGCGCGCCCTGCACGAAGGCGAACAGCGCGCCCATGCCGAAGATGCACACGGCGACGAGCAGCGACCAGATGTAGCGCTCGGTACCGTGCCCGAACGGGTGCCGCCGGTCGGCCGGCCGGGCGCTGCGGCGCAGCGCGGTGAGCAGCAGCACCTCGTTGGTGGTGTCGGCGAAGGAGTGCCCGGCCTCGGACGCCATCGACGCCGACCCGGTGATCACCGCGGCGACCGTCTTGGCCAGCGCGATGCCGAGATTGGCGGCGAGCGCGAGGACGACGGTCAGCCGACTCTCTTGCTGTTCCTCAGCCACGTGCTCAGGGTGTCATGGAGCCTGGTTCGTCGCGTAACCGGCGTTTCGTCACACCGCCGTTCCCACGCCGAGGACGGCCTCGGCCGCGGTGGCCAGCTGGATGAGCCGTTCGATCTCGGTCTGGTGGAACGGCGGCGCGGCCACGCGGGCGAGCAGCAGCGCCTGCCCGGAACGGCCGACCGGGATGAACGCGTAGCGGACTCCGTCCTCGCCCGTGAACGCCCGAGCGCCGGACGCGGGGACGACCGGCAGCGTGAGCGGGTCGGGTGCCTGCCAGCTCGCGTGCACGACCAGCCCGTCCCGGCCCAGCATCGCGGCCCAGTCGCCCCCGAAGATCTTCGGTACGGCCTCGACCAGGGCGATCACCCCGTTCGGCGGGTTGGCGGCCATCTGGCCGACCACCTCGACATCGGCGAAGACGCCGGGCGCCTCATTGGTCTGCCAGACCCCGTCGACCTCGAGGCCGCGCACGGAGGCCAGGGCGTCCCACAGGACGTCCAGCGACGCGCTCTGCGGCCACGAGACGGTGATGTCGTCGACCGCCCGGCCCGCGGAACGTTCCAGCACAACGACCTGCACGATGTCGGCGCCCGCGGCGCCCAGGGTCCGGGCGACGGTCCCGAGCGATCCCGGCCGGTCGGGCAGCCTGAGTCGTACCCGCAAAAGCGGCATACCGCTCACCTCCTGGACAAATAGGCTGCCATAGCGACATTTCAAACATGTTGCTGGCCTATTTCGTCGGGCGGCGACTCCGCCGGCGGAAGGCGTACGACGGCGCGAAGGCCGGGGGACGCGTCCTCCAGGTGGGCGTCGCCGCCGTGGGCACGGGCGGTCTCGCGGACGATGGCCAGGCCGAGGCCGGCGCCACCCTCGTCACGGCTTCGTCCCTCGTCCAAGCGCGTGAACCGGGCGAAGACGCGCTCTCTGTCGGCCGGCCGGATTCCGGGGCCGTCGTCGCACACCGACAACTCCGCCCACTCGCCGGCCCGCGACACGCCGACCCGTACGCCGGTGGCCGCGTGCCGCAGGGCGTTGTCGACGAGGTTGTCGAGCAGGCGCGTGAGGCCCTTGCCGTCACCCTGCACGATCACGGGCTCAGCGGCGTCCACGGTGACGGGGACCCGGCCCGCCGGGTGGCGCTCCCCCGCCGCCCGGGCCAGCGCCGACAGGTCGACCGGCTCGCGCGCCACCGTACGGGCCCCGTGCTCGTCGAGCCGGGCGAGGACCAGCAGGTCGTCGGCGAGCCGGGAGAGCCGCAGCGTGTCGGCGAGCGCGCCCGCCGCCGTCTCCGGCCAGGGCTGGCTGTCCGGGTGGTCCAGCGCGACCTCCAACTGGGCCCGGATGCTGGCGAGCGGGCTGCGCAGCTCGTGCGCGGTGTCGGAGACCAGCGCCCGCTGGCGGGCCTCGGCCTGTTCGAGCCGGTGCAGCATGTCGTTGAGGGTGACCGCGAGGTCGTGCACCTCGTCCCGCGCCTCGGGCACGGGAAGCCGGCGGGAGCGGGCCGTGCCGCTGATCTCCTCCGCGCCACGCCGCAACTCGGTGATCGGACGCAGCGCTCCGCCGATCACCAGCCACCCGGCAGCGCCGAGGAGCACCAGCAGGATCGGCACGCCGACGACCAGCGTACGGGCGACGATCTCCAGGCCGTGATGGACCTGTTCGAACGACGTCGCGGCGACCACCGTCTGACCGTCGCGGGCCGGAAGGGCCACGACGCGCAGTAGATCGGGCATCCCGTACCCGCGCCCGTCGAGGAACCGCGCACGTCCGTCGCGACGCGCCGCCGCCATGCTGCGGGCGTCGAGGAGCGGCACGAGACGGTCGGCGCCCGGCGAGGCCGCGCGGATCCGGCCAGTGGCGTCGACGACCTGGATCGTCATCGTCCCGCCGGTCGTCAGGATCGGATCGGGCAGCCGGTTCGCGTCGATGAGGGTGACGACGTCCGAGGCACTGCGCCGGGCGGAGTCGTCCAGCGTGGCGATCATGGAGTGGCCCACCGCGAAGGCGAAGAGGCGCGCCAGCCCGACCAGCGTGAGCGCCAGGACGACGGCGGACGTCAGCGCCAGCCGCGCCCGGATCCCGCGCCTACCCCACCATCCCCGCAGCCCGCCCAACGCCGCCGATCCGCCCCCCGGCCCCCGCCGCCGGCGACCCCAGGTCACCGAGCCGCCCGCCGCGTCCCGCCGAGCGCGGCCGGTCGCCGACCCGCCCGACGCAGGTTCACCCGACGTCGCCGGTTCGTCCGCCGTCGAGTTGCTCGGCGGCCGTGGACGAGCGCGGCCGGGCGTCTGCTCCGATCCGGTTGGGAGGTCCGGCCCCGTGAGGTCAGCCACCGTCGCCGGCCAGCAGGTAGCCCGCTCCGCGTACGGTCCGCAGAGCGGATCGTACGAACGGCGCGTCGATCTTGCGGCGGAGGTAGCCCACGTAGACCTCGACGGTGTTCAGGTCGGTGCCGTCGTAGTCCTCCCACACGTGTTCGAGGAGCTCGCCTTTGGAAATCGCCTCGTCGGGGCGCCGGATGAGGTACTCCAGCAGCGCGAACTCCCGGGGCGTCAGCTCGATCTCGGTGTCGCCGCGGAAGACCTGGCGCCGTGCCGGGTCGAGACGAAGGTCCCCGGCGGTGAGGACCGACGGCCGCCGGGTGGGGCCGCGGCGCAGCAGCGCCCGCAGCCGCGCGGCGAGCACGACGTAGGAGAACGGCTTGGTGAGGTAGTCGTCCGCGCCGAGGTCCAGGCCGTCGGCCTGGTCGTACTCTCCGTCCTTGGCCGACAGGATGAGGATCGGCACCCAGTTCTGCTCCTGCCGGAGCCGCTCGCACACGCGGTAGCCGGACAGCCCGGGCAGCATGATGTCGAGCACGACCGCGTCGTAGCCGCCCTCCCGCGCCAGGTGGAGACCGTCGACGCCGTCGTACGCCAGGTCGACGGCGAACCCCTCCGCCTGCAGACCACGCCGCAGCGCATCGGCCATCCGCCGTTCGTCCTCGACCACGAGAACCCGCACGAGCGCCCTCCCTCCGTACAGTCTGCGCCCAGGATGACGGGGTTCGGCCCCCGGTGCGTCGTACGCGCGGATGAACCGGATATCCCTCCCGAGGCGTACGGAACTCTCAGCGTCTCCACAGGATCAGCCCGGCATTGTTGCGGTTACTGGAACACGAAGCAGGGGGTCAGCATGGCATCGACGTTCAAGAGTTCGCGCGCCATCCGGTGGGCGGTGCCGGTCGGCGTGATCGCCGTCGTCGGCGCGGCGGCCGGGGCCGGACCGGTCATCGCCGCGGCGCAGGGCAGCCCGTCGCTGCCGCCGAAGACCGCGGCGCAGCTCATCACCGCCGTCCAGCAGGCGCACAAGAACGGGAAGGTCCAGCCGCTGTCCGGCACGGTCGTCGAGAACGCGTCCCTGGGACTCCCGGCACTGCCAGGCGGCGGCTCGAGCACGTCGCCGATGAGCCTGCTGTCCGGGTCGAACACGGCACGGGTCTGGTACGGCGACGAGACGCACGTACGGCTGGCGCTGCTGGGCACGGGCAGCGAGACCGACTTCATCCGCAACGGGCAGGACACCTGGGAGTGGTCCAGCGACCAGAACACCGCCACGTACCGGCGGGTCACCGAGCAGGCGAAGCAGTCCGAGGCCGCCACGCCGTCCAAGACGCCGATGACGCCGCAGCAGGCCGCCGACCAAGCGCTGGCGACGGTCGGCAAGACCACGGACGTACGGGTCGACCCGACCGCGCACGTCGCCGGCCGTGACGCCTACGAGCTGGTCCTCGCCCCGAAGGACAACCGGTCGCTGATCGGCCGGGTCCGGCTGGCGCTGGACGGCAAGACCTACGTCCCGCTGCGGGTGCAGGTGTTCGCGCGGGGCGCGAACAGCCCGGCGTTCCAGGTCGGCTTCACGTCCGTGACCTTCAGCAGGCCCGCCGCCGCGAACTTCGCGTTCACGCCTCCCGCCGGGGCGAAGGTCGTGCGCAAGACCGCCTCCACGGCGGGCTCCGACGCGAAGGCCCGAGCGAAGAAGGTCGAGGCCGGCCGCCGTGCGGCCGACACGTCGACGATCGGCACCGGGTGGACCGCCGTGAAGCGGCTCACGCTGCCGCAGAACGCCCAGCAGAACGCGCAGCAGAAGGACAAGAGCGGCATGATGTCCGCGCTGCAGAAGGCCGCGACGCCCGTGAGCGGCTCCTGGGGAAGCGGGAAGCTGCTGCGCACGAAGCTGGTCTCGGTGCTGCTCACCGACGACGGCCGGGTGTACGTCGGCGCCGTCACCCCCGACGTGCTCGAGCAGGCGGCGGCGCACAAGTGACCACGGCCACTGAAAGCGGGGGCGCACGAGTGATCGCCACAACGGAAGCCGGGGCGCGCGGGTGACCGCGGCCATCGAAGCGGGGGCGCCGGTGTCGGCGCCCCCGCCGCCCGCCGAGGACGACGCGATCGCCACCCGGGGGCTGACCAAGAGGTTCCGCGGCGGTCAGGTCGCCGTTGCGGACCTGGACCTGACGGTCCCCCGGGGATCGGTCTTCGGCTTCCTGGGCCCGAACGGCTCCGGGAAGACCACGACGATCCGGATGCTGCTCGGACTGATCTCGCCGACGACCGGCAGCCACGCGCTGCTCGGCGTGCCCATGCCGGACGGCTGGGCGACCGCGCTACCGCAGGTCGGTTCGCTGATCGAGGGGCCGGCCTTCCACCCGCACCTGTCGGGCGAGGCGAACCTGCGCCGCTGTGACGCCGCCGACCGTACGGCCGACCCTCGCACGTCGCGCCGCCGCATCGGCGACGCCCTCGAACGCGTCGGGCTGACCGCGGCCGCGGGCAAGCGCTACAAGAACTACTCCCTCGGCATGAAGCAGCGGCTGGGGATCGCGGCGGCGCTCCTGCGGCACCGGGAGCTACTGATCCTGGACGAGCCGACGAACGGGCTCGACCCGCAGGGCACCCGCGAGGTCCGCACGCTCATCCGGGAGATCGCCGCCGACGGCACCACCGTGTTCGTCTCGTCTCACCTGCTCGCCGAGATCGAGCAGGTCTGCACGCACGTCGCGGTGATGCGCACCGGACGGCTGGTCACGCAGGGCGCGCTCGACGAGTTGCGGGCGGGCACCAGTGCCCGGATCCGGGTGGAGACCCCGGACTCCGGTACGGCGAGCCGGGTGCTGACCGGCCTTGGCCTCGCCGACGTGCGCGGCTCGGAAGGCGAGGTCAGTGCCGAACTCGGCGCGCTGCCGTCCGAACGAGTGTGCGCCGAACTGGTCGGCGCGGGCGTCGCCGTACGCGGGCTGGCGGTGGTACGGCCGAGCCTGGAGGACATGTTCGTCGAGCTCACCGGGGAGGGCTTCGATGTCGACGGCTGACATCTCGCAGGGAACGGACCGGGCCGCGATCGCCCGGGAGACGGACGCGCCGACGGCCGAGACCACCGGCCGGGCGACCACCGCGGCGGACGCTCCTCCGGCCGGGGCCACCCACGCGGAGGGCACCCATCCGACCGAGACCACCCGCCCGGCGACCACCGCGACGGGCACCCATCCGGGCGAAGCCACCGACCCGGGAAACGCCCTTTCGGCCAGGGCCCGCGCGGCGGCCACCGCGACGGGCACTCATACCGCCGAGACCACCGACCCGGCAGGCGCCCAACCGGCAGGGGCCACCCGCCCGGCGACCACCACGACCGGCACCCATCCGGGCGAAGCCACCGACCCGGGAAACGCCCTTTCGGCCAAGGCCCGCGCGGCGGCCACCGCGACCGGCGCCCATCCCGCCGAGGCCGACCGCCCGGGAGCCACCGCGACGCCCGTTCGGTCCGCGCTCGGGCTGCGGCTGTTCGGCTCGGAGCTCGGGCTGGTCTTCCGGCGGCGGCGCAACCAGTCGCTGCTGCTCCTGCTCGGCGCGATTCCGATCGTGGTCGGAATCGCGCTGAAGCTGAGCACGCCGCGCGGCGACGATGCCGGCCCGCGCCTGATCACCCAGGTGGCGGGCAACGGCGTCTTCCTGACGGTCGGGGCGCTGTTCTTCGTGCTGCCGCTGATCCTGCCGTTGACGATCTCGGTGGTGGCCGGGGACTCGGTCGCCGGTGAGGCCGGGATCGGTACGCTGCGCTACCTGCTGGCCGTGCCGGCGGGCCGCACCCGGCTGCTGCTGGTCAAGTACGCGACGACGGTGACGTTCTGCCTGGCCGCCGTGGCGACGCTCACCGCGACGGCGCTGGCCACGGGGCTGCTGCTGTTCCCCGTCGGCCCGGTGACGCTGCTGTCGGGATCGACGGTGTCCCTGAGCGCGGGGATGGTCCGGCTTCTCCTCGTCGCGCTGTACATCGCCGCGGGTGTCGCCACCCTCGCCTCGATCGGCCTGGCGGTCTCCACGGTCACCGACAGCCCGATCGCCGCGATCACCACGACCGCCGTCCTGCCGGTGGTCAGCCAGGTGGTCGACGCGGTGCCGCAGCTGGGCTCGGTGCACCCGTACCTGTTCACGCACTGGTGGTACAGCTACGACGACCTCCTGCGGGCACCGATCGTGACCGACCACCTGACCCGCGGGCTGCTGACGTTCCTGGCCTACACGGTGGTGTTCGGTTCGGTGGCCTGGGCGAGGTTCACGAGCAAGGACGTCACCTGCTGACCCAGGCGAGCAGGTCGTCCGCCGTCATCGTGTTGACGATCCGGTCCGGGTCGACTCCGCAGCGGGCGGCCCGCTCGCAGCCGTACGGCTGCCAGTCGAGCTGACCGGGGGCGTGCGCGTCGGAGTCGATCGCGAACCGGCAGCCCAGCTCGACGGCGAGCCGTAGCAGCCGCTTCGGCGGATCGAGGCGCTCCGGCCGACTGTTGATCTCCACGGCGACGTCGTGGGCGGCGCACGCGGCGAACACGCGCTCGGCGTCGAACTCCGACTCCGGCCGCTTGTTCCCGCGCCGCCCGCCGCCCTGGACGATCCGCCCGGTGCAGTGGCCGAGTACGTTCACGCGGGGGTCGGCCACGGCGGCGAGCATGCGGCGGGTCATGTCCCGTCCCGGCATGCGCAGCTTGGAATGGACGCTGGCCACGACGACGTCGAGTTCGGCGAGCAGCGCCGGGTCCTGGTCGAGCGACCCGTCGTCGAGGATGTCGACCTCGATGCCGGTGAGGATCCGGAACGGCGCGAGACGCTCATTGACCGCGGCCACGACCTTCAGCTGCTCGCGCAGCCGCTCCGGCGACAGGCCGTTCGCGACCTTGAGGCGCGGCGAGTGGTCGGTCAGCGCGATGTAGTCGTGGCCGACCTCGATCGCCGCCTCGGCCATCTCCTCGATCGGCGAGCCACCGTCCGACCAGTCCGAATGCGTGTGCAGATCGCCGCGTAGCGCCGCGCGCAGGGCGGCAGCGGCCTCGTCGATCGGCGTGCCCTCCGTCGCCTCCAGGCGGCGCAGGTACGTCGGCGTCTCGCCGCGCAGCGCCTCGGCGATCACCAGCGCGGTCACGCTGCCGACACCGGGCAGCGCCTCCAGCGTGCCGGCCCGCGCCCGCTCGGCCAGCTCGTCCGGGGAGGTCCGCTCCACCGTCTCGGCGGCCCGCCGGAACGCCCGCACCCGGTACGTCGCCTCGTGCGCCCGCTCGAGCAGGAACGCGATCCGCTTCAGCGCCTCGATCGGATCCATGCCCCACTATTACCCGAGGACCACCCCCTACCTGGGTAGCATCCGCGGATCGGTCCTGAGAGGTACGAGGCGGACATGCGTGAGGGCCTACGCTCAGGGCATGGCCGATGCACCACCCGGGACGCTCGCGCGTGCGCTGCGTCCGGTGTTCGCCGCGGTGGCGCAAGGCCGGACGGACCCGCCGGGGCGGCGTCACCGTCGGCTGACGATCCGCGGGGTCTACCTCCCCACCGCCGCCGAGGTGCTCCTCACCCTGATCCTGCTCCTCGCCGGCAACGCGACCGTGCGGTCGTACCACGCCGACTCCGCCCTCACCGTGGTGTCGCTCCTGGGCGTCCTGCCCCTGCTGCTGCGCGGCAGCCGTCCGCTGGTCGCCTGGCGGTGGTCCGCGCTTGCGATGATCCTGTCGACGCTCGTCTTCCGGGCCCCGGCATTGACCGGCGTGCCGTACCTGCCCTGGCTGGGCATCGTCTACCTGCTGTGCCTGTACTCGGTGGCGGTGCGCTGCGAGCGCGCGGTGACGGTCGGCGTGATGGTCATCACCACCGCAGGATGCATCCTCATCGATCCGAACACCGGCGCGTTCGCGCTGCTGTGCGCCGTTCCGATCCTCCTCGGGTACACCGTCCGGCTGCGCCGGACCACCCGGCGGGCGCTGGCCGAGCAGGAGGCCCGGCACGAGGCGGAGACGGCCGTACTGCAGGAGCGGCAGCGGATCGCGCGTGAGCTGCACGACGTCGTCGCCCACCACATGTCGGTCATCGCGATCCAGGCGGAGGCCGCGCCGTACAAGGTCGCCGACCCGCCACCGGAACTGGCCGAGAGCTTCGCCGACATCCGTGCCAGCGCGCTGGAGGGGCTGACCGAGCTGCGCCGGATCCTCGGCGTCCTGCGGACCGACCCTGCGGCCCAGACCGCGCCGCTGCCTGGCCTGGAACGCCTGGAGGAGGTCGTCGCGTCGGCACGCGCCGGCGGCCTCACCGTCGAGACGTCCGTGACCGGGCAGGCGCCGATCCTGCCGGCCGGCGTCGGGCTCTCGGCCTACCGGATCCTGCAGGAGTCACTGAGCAACGTGATGCGGCACGCGCCCGGAGCGTCGGTGCGCGTGGACATCGCGTACGAGCCGGACGTGCTGCGGCTCCGGGTGCGCAACGGCGCGGGGACCGCCCCGGACCGCGTGGCGCGCGCCGGAGGCGGCCACGGCCTGGTCGGCATGCGCGAACGCGCCGCCATGCTCGGCGGCGACCTCACCACCGAGCCGACCGCCGACGGCGGATTCGTCGTGACCGCCGTGCTCCCCCTGGACGCCGACGACCGTACGCACCCGGCCGGGCGCCCGGAGCCCGCGACGCCGGCCGACCGAGCCCGGCCGTAGCCGCCCCCTCGGAAGAAAAAGGGACTCATGAGCATCCGCGTGCTGATCGCCGACGACCAGGGAATGGTCCGGTCGGGCTTCTCCATCCTCCTGAACGCCCAGCCGGACATCGAGGTCGTCGGCGAGGCCGTCAACGGCGAGGAGGCCGTGCGCAAGGCCGCCGGCCTGCGGCCCGACGTGGTGCTCATGGACGTACGGATGCCCGTGCTCGACGGCCTGGCGGCCACCCGCCTCATCACCGAACAGCCGGACCCGCCCGGCATCCTGGTGCTGACCACCTTCGACCTGGACGACTACGTGTACGAGGCGCTGCGCGCCGGGGCCAGCGGATTCCTGCTCAAGGACGCGTCCGCGCAGGAGCTCTCGGACGCGGTACGCGTGGTCGCGGGGGGCGAGGCGCTGCTGGCGCCGACCGTCACCCGCCGGCTGATCTCGGAGTTCGCGCGGATGGGCGCCCCGAAGGGACCGGACCGCAAACGCCTGGAGGGCCTCACGGACCGGGAGACCGAGGTGCTGGGCCTGGTCGCGCGCGGCCTGTCCAACGCGGAGGTCGCCGAACGCCTCGTCGTCGCCGAGCAGACGGTCAAGACGCACGTCGGCCGCATCCTCATGAAGCTGGACCTGCGGGACCGCACCCAGGCCGTGGTCTACGCCTACGAGACGGGCCTCGTACGCCCCGGCGAATGAGGCCCCGCCCCGGACACCGGGCCGGCCTGGTCACCGGGCCGGCCTGGCCCAGCCCGGCGATGATGACGTCTCCGCATAGCGGCTAACGGGCACCGGGGTCATCCCGCCCCCTACCGGAGATGTATCCCTAAGTCCGGTCGCCGGGGGGACGCGGGTGACAACGCCCGGTTCGTAACTTCCTGATCAATCGTTGACCAGGAAGGACGGCCCGTGAACAAGCGCCGGGCGACACTCGCCACACTCACCCTCGGCGGCGTCGTGATCGTGACCGGGGCGGCCGGCGGACGCCCCGTCGCGCCGCCGCCCGAACAGCCGCTGCCCGTGCTGACCGGCCGGACGCTGGCCGCCCGGTACGCCTCGGACCGGATGGCGATCGAGACCGCCGCCAGCCGCGACCCTCGGCTCGCGCCGCTGGCCTCGCCCGGCCGTACGTTCCTGGCGTTCGACCCGCGCGGCCGGGCCGTCGAGGTCGTCGGCGACCTGGCCACGGCCCGCCGCGTGGCGATCCTGGTTCCGGGGGCGGACACCACACTGCGGAGCTTCGACTCCCGGGGCACCGCCTCGCCGGGCGGCGGGGCGCGGGCGGTGCTCGCCGAGGCCCGCCGCCTCGACCCGCACGCCCGGCTCGCGGTGATCGCCTGGCTCGGGTACACGACCCCGGCCACCGTCAGCCTCGACATCGCCACCACCGCCCGCGCCGACCAGGGCGCCCGCGCCCTGCGCCCGCTGGTGAACGCGCTGGCCGCCCGCGGCGTCGCGGTGAGCCTGCTGTGCCACAGCTACGGCTCGGTCGTGTGCGGGCGCGCCGCCCACCACCTGCCCGCCACGGACATCGCGGTGTTCGGCAGTCCCGGCATGGCGGTCTCGTCGGCGGCGGGCCTGCACACCGGGGCGCGGCTGTGGGCCGGGCGGGCGTCCGGTGACTGGACCGCGTACGTCCCGAAGGTGCGGGTCCTCGGGTTGGGCTTCGGCGCCGACCCGATCGGCCGCGGCTTCGGCGCCCGCGTGTTCGCGGCCGGCGGCGGCAGCCACAGCGACTACCTCCGGCCGGGCGGGATCGCCCTGCGCAACCTCGCCCTCATCGCCCTGGGCCGTGGCGCGGAGGTGTCCCGTGGCCGCTGACCCGATCCTCCACCCTCCCGTCCTCGCGCCCCGGCCGGACACGGACCCCGTCGCCCTCCGTCCGGAAGAACGACCGGCCGCTCCCCTGCCAGAAGCAGAACCCGCCCCCTCGAAGGCGCGGTCCCTCGCCCCACACTCGGAAGCAAGGTCCGACGCTCCCCGGTCGGGCGCGGACCCCACCGCTCCCCGTCTGGAAGCACGACCGGCCGCTCCCCGCCCGGAAGCAGAACCCGCCCCCTCGGAAGCGCGGCCCCTCGCTCAGCACCCCGAAGTGAGGCCGGTCGCCCCTCGGCCGGGCGCAGGGCCCGTGGCTCCCCGACCGCTGGCGGGGAGAGGACACTCTCGGGGCGGAGGGCTGCGCGCGCTTGCCGAGCGGGTCGAGGCGGCCACTCCGGAGCACCGTGACCGGGCCGTGGACGCCCTGCGGGCCTTCGGCATCCTCGGGGTCGTCCTCGGGCACTGGCTGGTCACCGCGCTCGTCCCCGCGGGAGCGGCGGACGGCTCCACGCACTGGAACGTGCGCAGCCCGCTGGCGTTCATGCCGTGGCTCGCCCCGGTGTCCTGGGTGCTGCAGACACTAGCCCTCTTCTTCTTCGTCGGCGGGTACGCCGCGGCCAGGAGCCTCGGCCGGAGGAGCCCCGGCGGGTGGGTCCGCGGCCGTCTCGAGCGGCTGGTCCGGCCGGCCGCGGTCCTGGTGGCCGCGTGGATACCGCTCACGATCGTTCTCATCGCGGCCGGTGTGGATCCGGAGCCGCTCGTTCGCCTGATGCTCAGCCCGCTGTGGTTCCTGTGCGTCTTCACCGGCATGACCGCGCTGACCCCGCTGCTCGCCCGGTTCGGGCCGTACGCCGCGGCCGTGGCGGCCGGGACGGTGGCCTGCACCGACCTCGTACGGTTCGGGTTGCACGGTCCCGCGTGGGTGGGCTGGATCAATGTGCCCGCCGGGTGGGCGGTGCCGTACCTGCTCGGTATCGCCTGGGCGAAGGGCGGGCTCGGCTCCCGGCGTACCGCCGTGGCCCTGCTGGCCGGTGGGACGGCGGCGACGGTCGCGCTCGTGACGCTCGCCGGATATCCCGCGAGCATGGTCGGCGTGCCGGGAGCGCCGGTGTCCAATCTGAGCCCGCCGACATCGGCGGCGGTGGCGTTCGGCCTGGCGCAGGTCGGGGCGGCTCTGCTGCTCCGGGACCGGCTGGCGCGCTGGATGCGGCGGCCCCTGGCCTGGCTGCCCGTGGCGCTGGCGAACCTGTCGGCGATGACGGTCTTCTGCTGGCACCAGACCGCGTTCATGCTCACAACGGTGGTGACCCTGCCCTTCGGCGCCCTGCCCGGCCTGCACGACCTGCCCGGTGACTGGACGTGGGTCGCGGCACGGGCGGTGTGGCTGCCGGTGTTCGCCGTCGTGCTCGCCGGGTGCCGGGCGATCTTCTGGAGGTTCGAGAGTCCGAGACGTCGCGGCCTCGCGGCGCCCGGCCTCGGAGCCGGGCGCGACGCCGCCTGACCGACGGCCCCGGGCGATGCGCCCGCCGGTCACCGCGCCGTCGCGGGCGGTGACGCGGACCGCGGCGTCCCGAGCGACCGACGCGCACCCGTACAGTGATCGAGGCGCCCCCGGAGCAGGTCCGATCGGTACGCCCGGCGTCGCGGAGGCGAGCGACGGTCCGGGCGGGCGCCCGCCTGGGCACCGCCGCGGCAGCCGGTGACCTCGGCGGAGGCGGTGCCGCCGAGGCGGCCGATTGGTGGGAGGCTGTTCGTCGTGAAGAAAGACCTCGACATCCGCGAACAGACCACTGAGCGGCTCGAACAGGCGATGGGAACCCTGGGCACCGCCGCGACGGCCAGCATGGAAGAACGACTGCCGTGGTTCCGCGCGATGTCGGCGGAGTACCGGTCCTGGGTCGGTCTGGTGGCCCAGGCCGGCATCGCCGGGTTCGTCGAGTGGTTCAAGCACGAGGAGAAGATCCGGCCGGCGATCGCCGGTGAGGTGTTCGGCACGGCGCCGCGCGAGCTGATGCGGGCGGTGCGGCTGCAGCAGACGGTGGAGATCGTCCGGGTCGTCATCGACGTCGTCGAGGCGCAGGTGAACGAGCTGGCGGCGCCCGGCGGCGAGACGCAGCTGCGGGAGGCCATCCTGCGCTACACCCGGGAGGTCGCCTTCGGCGCGGCCCAGGTGTACGCGCGGGCCGCCGAGACCCGTGGCGCGTGGGACGCCCGGCTGGAGGCGCTCATCGTCGACGCGCTGCTGCGCGGTGAGGTCGACGAGTCGCTGCACTCGTGGGCCGCCGCGCTCGGCTGGGCGTCGACGTCGGTCGCGGTGATGGCGGGCAACACCCCCGAGGACGAGCCCGAGGCCATCATCGACGACATCCGCATCGCGTCCCGCCGGGCGCGCGTCGACGTGCTCGCCGGCGTCCAGGGCAACCGGCTGATCGTCATCGTCGGCGGTGTCGAGGAGGACCCGCTCGCGGCCGCCAAGCCGTTCACGTCGAAGTTCGGCCCGGGCGCGGTCGTGATCGGGCCGCGCGTCGACGACCTGTACGCCGCGACCATGTCGGCGCGCGCGGCGCTGGCCGGTCTGCGGGCGGTGGCCGGCTGGCCGGACGCGCCACGGCCGGTGCTCGCCAGCGACCTGCTCGCCGAACGCGCCCTCGACGGCGACCCGGACGCGCAGGCGTACCTCGTGGAGGAGGTGTACGAACCGCTGCGCGCCGCCGGGGCGCCGCTGCTGGACACTCTCACCACGTACCTGGAGCAGGGCTCGTCGCTGGAGGCCACGGCGCGGCTGTTGTTCGTGCACCCCAACACGGTGCGGTACCGCCTGCGCCGGGTGACCGAGCTCACCGGATACGTTCCCTCCGACGGCCGGGCGGCGTTCACTCTGCGCATCGCCCTTGTTCTGGGCCGATTCGCGGGTCGCTCCAACGGCCTGTGACGGTCTTGTAGGAGTCACACAAGGCTCGCCGCCGGAACTTCGTACCTAACCGCATGCATATGGTGGAGTCCTACAGTGCATGGTTGAGTGCGTGCTCGTCATCGCCGCGCCCGGGCAGGGCGCCCAGACCCCGGGATTCCTGAACGCCTGGCTCGAACTGCCGGGCGTCGCCGACCGTCTCGCGTGGTGGTCCGCCGTCACCGGGCTCGACCTGATCCGGTACGGCACGACCGCCGACGCCGATGAGATCCGCGACACCGCCGTCGCGCAGCCTCTTCTGGTCGCCTCCGCGCTCGCGGCGTACGAGGTCCTGGGCGTGCGTCCGGACGTGACGGCCGGGCACAGCGTGGGCGAGCTCGCCGCCGCGGTGATCGCCGGTGTGATCTCCCCCGAGTCCGCCATGGTGCTCGTACGGGAGCGCGGCCGGGCGATGGCCGAGGCCGCAGCCGTCACCGAGACCGGCATGACCGCGGTCCTGGGCGGCGATGAGGAGGAGGTCCTCGCGACGATCGAGAAGCACGGCCTCACCCCGGCCAACACCAACGGCGCCGGCCAGGTGGTCGCGGCCGGCACGATGGAGCAGCTGGCCGCGTTCGCGGACGCGCCACCGGCCGGCGCGCGGCTGCGGCCGCTGTCGGTGGCCGGAGCGTTCCACACCCATCACATGGCCCCCGCGGTGGACACACTGCGGCGGATCACCCCGGGCATGCCGGTGGCCGACCCGGTCACCCGGCTGCTCTCCAACCGCGACGGTGCGGTCGTGGCAGACGGCCGCGACCTCGTCGCCCGCCTCGTCGAGCAGGTCAGCGCACCGGTGCGCTGGGACTCCTGCATGGCGACGATGGCGGACCTCGGCGTCACGGCGATCATCGAACTGCCCCCTGCGGGCACCCTGGTCGGCCTGGCCAGGCGCGCGCTTCCCGACGTGGAGCGGGTCGCGCTGAAGACACCGGCCGACCTCGACAAGGCGCGCGCCCTCATCCAGCAGGAGACGCGCGTCGGCGACGACACTTTGGAGAACGCGTGACGTCCTTCCAGCTCCGTACCGGCGCCCCCGGGGCGCGCATCCTCGCGTTCGGTCACTACCAGCCGTCCAACGTCGTCACCAACGACGACATCGCCAAGACCGTCGAGACCAACGACGAGTGGATCCAGAGCCGCACCGGCATCAAGCAGCGCCGCATCGCGGGTCCGGAGGAGTCCGTCGTCGACATGGCCGTCCAGGCGGGCGGCAAGGCCCTGGCGAGCAGCGGCCTGTCCCCCGAGGACATCGACCTGGTCATCGTCGCCACCTGCACCCAGGAGGCGCAGATCCCCAACGCCTCGGCGAGCGTGGCCCACCGGCTCGGCATCACCGCGCCCGGGGCGTACGACGTCAACGCGGCGTGCGCGGGCTTCTGCTACGCGCTGTCCAACGCCGCCGACGCGGTCCGCGCCGGTTCGGCGCGCAACGTCCTGGTGGTCGGCTCGGAGAAGCTGTCGCAGTGGGTCGACTGGACCGACCGCTCCACCTGCATCATCTTCGCCGACGGTGCCGGTGCGGCCGTGGTGACCGGCGCCGACGACGCCGCGATCGGCCCCGTCGTCTGGGGCAGCGCCGGCGACATGGCCGACCGGATCTACATCAAGGACCGTACGAGCTTCCTGTTCCAGGAAGGCCAGTCGGTGTTCCGGTGGGCCACGACCGCGCTGGCCCCGATCGCGAAGGAGGCGTGCGAGCGCGCCGGCATCTCGCCGTCCGAGCTCGCCGCGTTCGTCCCGCACCAGGCCAACCTGCGCATCATCGAGGCGATCGCACGTAAGCTCAAGGCCGAGAACGCCGTCGTCGCCGACGACATCGTGAACGCCGGCAACACCTCGGCCGCTTCGGTCCCCCTCGCGCTGTCCCGCATGATCGAACGCGGCGACGTGCCCTCCGGCGCACCGGCCCTGCTGATCGCCTTCGGCGCCGGCATGACCTACGCCGCCCAGGTGGTCCGCATCCCGTAGGGCCGCCACCCCTGAACTCCCTCCGAAGCACAGTTCCACACCCTAGAAATGGAGAAATATCCCATGGCTCTTTCCGAGCAGGAGATCCTCGAAGGCCTCGGCGACATCATCGAGGAGATCGCGGGCGTCGACCCGGCCGACGTGACCCCGGAGAAGTCGTTCGTCGACGACCTGGACATCGACTCCCTGTCGATGGTCGAGATCGCCGTGGCCGCGCAGGACAAGTTCGGCGTGGAGATCCCCGACGACGAGCTGAAGAACCTCAAGACGGTCAAGGACGTCGTCAACTACGTGCAGAGCAAGGGCGTCTCTGCCTGAAGTCGAACAACAAGGGAGAGCGTGACCATATGAGTACCTCCGTCGTCGTGACCGGACTCGGCGCTACTACGCCTCTCGGCGGCGACGTGGCATCGACCTGGTCCGCTCTGCTGGCGGGCCGGTCCGGCGTGAAGCGGCTCACCGCCGAGTGGGCGGAGAGCCTCTCGGTGAGGATCGCGGCTCCGATCGCGGTTGAGCCCTCGGAGGTCCTGCCGAGGCACCGACTGCGCCGGCTGGACCGTTGCCAGCAGTTCGCCCTCATCGCCGCGCGAGAGGCCTGGCGCGACGCCGGCTTCGCGTTCGGCGACGAGGCGGGCTTCACGGTCGACAGTGACCGGCTCGGCGCCGTCGTCTCGTCGGGGATCGGCGGGATCATCACGACCCTCGACAACTACGACACGCTGAACGCGAAGGGCTGGCAGCGGGTCTCCCCGTTCGCCGTCCCGATGCTGATGCCGAACGGCGGCGCCGGGGTCGTCAGCATCGAGTTCGGCGCGAAGGCCGGAGCGCACGCCCTCGCCAGCGCCTGTGCCTCCAGCGCGGAGGCCATCGGCTACGGCATCGATATGATCCGGGCCGGGCGGGCCGACGTCGTCATCGCCGGCGGCACCGAGGCGGCCATCCACCGGCTGAACCTCGCGGCCTTCGGCTCGATGCGCGCCATGTCGACGCGCAACGACGACCCCGAGCACGCCTCGCGCCCGTACGACAAGGCGCGGGACGGGTTCGTGCTCGGCGAGGGTTCCGGGATCGTCATCCTGGAGTCGGAGGAGCACGCGCGGGCGCGCGGCGCCCGCATCTACGCGGTCGCCGCCGGTGTGGGCTACTCCGCCGACGCGGTGGACATCGTGTCCAACGACCCCGAGGGCATGGCGAAGGCCATGCGCCGCGCGCTGGCCGACGCGAAGCTGGAGCCGTCGGACATCGTGCACATCAACGCGCACGGCACCTCCACTCCGGTCGGCGACGCCGGGGAGATCAAGGCGATCAAGCTGGCACTCGGCGAGGCCGCCGGCCAGGTCGCCATCACCAGCACCAAGTCGATGACCGGGCACCTGCTCGGCGGTACGGGCGCGGTGGAGTCTATCGCCGTGATCCTCGCCCTGCGCGAGAGCCTGGTCCCGCCGACCATCAACATCGAGGAGCTCGACGACGAGGTCGACCTGGACATCGTCCGGGACGAGCCTCGCAAGCTGCCCGGCGGTCCCGCCGCCGCCCTGAACAACTCGTTCGGCTTCGGCGGCCACAACGTGACCGTCGCCTTGAGGAGGCATGAGTCGTGACCGTTGTCGAGAGCAGGTCGGCCAGCCAGGCGTCCGAGCCCCCTGAACAGATCGCTCCGGACCCGCGCGACCCACGGGTCCGGCTGGAGGCCCTCTTCGACGAAGGGTCGCTGCGGCTCCTCAGCGAGGAGGACACCAGCGGCGCCCTGGTCGGCGTCGGCCGGATCGAGGGCATGCCGGTCGTGGCGTTCGCCAGCGACCCGCGTGTCCAGGGCGGCGCGATGGGCTCGGTCGGCTGTGAGGCCATCGTCCACGCCTACGACCACGCGGTACGCGAGCGGCTGCCGATCGTCGGCCTGTGGCACTCCGGCGGGGCGCGCCTCGCCGAGGGCGTCGAGTCGCTGCACGGGGTCGGGCGCATCTTCGCCGCCATGACCCGGGCGTCCGGCGTGGTGCCGCAGATCTCGGTCGTGCTCGGCGCCGCCGCCGGCGGGGCCGCGTACGGACCGGCTCTGACCGACATCGTCATCCTGTCCGAGGGCGGCCGCATCTTCGTGACCGGCCCGGACGTCGTACGGTCGGTCACCGGCGAGGACGTCGACATGGCGGCGCTGGGCGGCCCCGAGCCGCACAGCAAGCGCAGCGGCGTCGTGCACGTGGTGGCCAAGGACGACACCGAGGCCCTGGTGAAGGCCAGGCGGGTCGCGACCCTCCTCGGTCACCAGGGGCGGCTGCGCACGGAGGAGGTCGAGGAGAAGGACCTCAGCGGCATCCTGCCGGAGAACCCGCGGCGCGCGTACGACGTGCACCCGATCGTGAGCGGGCTGCTCGACGACCCCGCGGAGTCCATCGAGCTGCACCCGAAGTGGGCGCCGAACATCGTCACGACGCTCGGCCGCCTCGGCGGCCGCACCGTCGGCGTCATCGCCAACAACCCGATGCGTCTCGGCGGCTGCCTGGACTCCACGTCGGCGGAGAAGGCCTCGCGGTTCGTACGGATGTGCGACGCGTTCGGGGTGCCCCTCGTCGTCATCGTCGACGTCCCCGGTTACCTGCCGGGCGTCGGCCAGGAGCACGATGGCGTCGTACGGCGCGGCGCGAAGCTGCTGCACGCGTTCGCCGAGGCGGTCGTGCCGCGCGTCACGCTCGTGACCCGCAAGTCGTACGGCGGCGCGTACATCGCGATGAACTCCCGGGCACTCGGCGCGACGCGCGTCTTCGCGTGGCCGACCGCCCAGATCGCGGTAATGGGCGCGGTCGCGGCCGTGCGCATCCTGCACCGCCGCAAGCTGGCCGCCGTCCCGGACGAGGAGCGGCACGCGCTGGAAGAGCAGCTCGCCGCCGAGCACGAGCAGATCGCCGGCGGACTGCAGCGCGCCCAGGACCTCGGCGTCATCGACGAGGTCGTCGAGCCGCCCAAGACCCGGCGCGCGATCGCCCAGGCCATCGCCGAGGCGACCCCCGCCCGAGGCGCCCACGGCAACATCCCGCTGTAGCACCCGAAGACCCGAACGCCCCGTCCAGGAACAGCCCTGGGCGGGGCGTTCGTCACCATGCAGGGGGCGGCCTCGGGACCTCCCCGCGAGGCGCACGCGAAGAGCGCCGACCGCCACCGCCTTCGGGGACGTAATGGAGTCGCTGTTCCCGCGCTACGCGACCTTCCGGCCGACGTACAAGGCGGTCAAGTGCGGACGGGTAGCGGTGCCCGCGAACCGCTCGTCCACCAGGCTGGTAAGTGTCTCCAGCACGTGCCTGCGTTGGACTTCTGGCAACTGCCTGACGGTCATCATCGAGTTGAACAGCGCCCCTACCTGATCGGCGTTCATCGACAGGTCCCAGGAGATCAACTCCGCGGCGACGTCGGCCAGACCGGCGTCACGGCGCAGATCTTCGCATCGAGCGTCGCGGTCAAGCTGAAATGCCGTCCCGTCCCGCTGGTTGCCGGGCTCGAAGCCCAGAACAGCCCTGGCTGCGGCCAGCAACGGATCTTCCCGGTACGGATCGGAGAACACCGTCCACCAGATCGCCGCCCAGCCGCCCGGCCGCAACGCAGCGCTCACCTTCCGCAAGGCGGCGGACTGGTCAAGCCAGTGAAACGAGGTCGCGGCCACGACCGCGTCGAACCCACCACCGACATCGGCCTCGTCGAAAGGCGCACGCACCACCTGCACCTCCGGCATGGTCTGGCCGAGATACTCGGCGAACCCATGGTCCGGCTCAACCGCGACCACGGTCGCCCCCGCAGCGACAAGATGCCTGGTCACCAAGCCAGACCCTGGCCCGATCTCCAGCACCCGGCTGCCCGGTCCAAGGCCACACCTCGACCGCAGCACTTCGTAGACCCGCGGCGGATAATCCGGTCGCCCTTCCTGGTAACCAGCGGCATCGGCACCGTAGGTATGGCGAGCCGCCTCGCGCAACGCGTCGAACTCACCGCCATGCGCTGCCGTGTTACGGCTCGCCTCCACCCTGCCGATCATAGCGACGCAGCCGCCAAGGCACCTCACACGGTTTCGGGCTACCGGCTCGTCGCAGTCTCGTTTCCCGCCGACAAGACCGCCACTTCCACACACTCGCATCCTTGAGGCTGACCACGGCTGGTTGACTCTCGGGTGGCTCGAGACTCGCAGAATGGGCGCGTGCTGAGCATAGGGAGTTTCTCGCTGGTCACCGGTCTGTCGATCACCGCATTGCGGCACTACGACGACGTGGGGCTGCTCAGACCCGCCTTCGTCGACCCCGACACCGGATACCGCCGCTATCGGCTTGATCAGGTCAGCGAGGCGCGTTTGTACGCGACATTGCGCCGTTTGCAGGTGCCCGTCGATGCGATGCGAGCGGTCCGCGAACGCGGTGTCGAGACCGTGCTCGCCGAGCATCGCGAACGCCTGCGAGGCAGAGCCGACTCGCTGGCGCAGCTCATCGAGACCGTCGAGCACCATCTTGAGAAGGGGCTACCCGTGAAGACCCGTCGCATCGCCCAGGTCACGATCGTGGCCGACGATCTGCCCACCTCGATCGCGTTTTACCGCGACGCCTTCGACGCCTCTTACCACGAAGAGATCAGCTCGTTTCAGTTCGGCGCATACCCTGACGACGACTTCTTCCTCCTGACCGTGGCCGATCCCGAGCGGCATCCGTGGCCCGGTGGGCGGGTCAAATTCGGCCTGCTCGTCGACGACATCGACGCCGCGCATGCGCGGGCGCTCGCCGCTGGTGCCGTCGAGATCGAACCGCCGGCCGACAAGCCATGGAAGCCTCAGTCATCAACGGTGCAGGACCCCGGCGGCAACCACATCGACCTGTATCAGCGGTGAGTGTGAGCCCAGTAGTGCGGCACCGAGCGGAGAGCCTGCCTGGTGCGCGGTCGGCCGGGGCCGGTTTCGAGGCACCCGGATGCCATTAGGACCGGCTGAAACCGACCCGCCGGCAGCATTCGACACGCTGACCGGTGTGGCTCCCAGCTCTCGGCGAGCCGATCGAACTCTCTTGTCAGGCATTTCCTGACGGCGTAAGGTGGCGCCTGACGCCGTCAGGGAGTACCTGACACAGAGGGAAAGGTGATCGGATGTCGCCCGCAGCAAAAGAGTCCGTGATCGCAGCGTGCTCGTTCTGTCAGAAGCGGAACACCGAGGTCGGGACGCTCGTGGCCGGACCGGGAGTGTTCATCTGTGATGAGTGCGTGGCTCTCTGCTCGACGGTGATCGAGGGGAAGCCCGCGGAGGGCGGACCGCAACTTGCCCCGTGGGACCAGGTGACGAGCCCCGAGGTAGTGCTGGCGAGTCTGCCGCGGATCGCAGCTGCGGGGGCGCAGGTCGAGCGAAACCTCGCTCAATGGGTGCTCAAGGCGCGTGCGCTGGGAGTGACCTGGGCGCGCATCGGGGAGACGCTGGGGATGACCCGCCAGTCCGCGTGGGAGCGCTTCTCTGGCGAGGAGTAGGGCCCATTGCGACCGTGTTGGTCGCAGCCACTCGTTGATGGCTGCGACCAACACGGTCGCTTGGCAGCGGACGGCGAATTCGTCGTATCGCATGCGCGGCAGGCATCAGACCAGGAGTCCTCGCCGCGTTCCCGACCGGCGAGGACTCCGTCAGTGACGTGCGATCAGCCCGCGGCGTGGAGCCAGCGGACGGGCGCGCCGTCGCCGGCCCGGCGGAAGGGCTCGAGCTCGTCGTCCCAGGGCTTGCCGAGGAGGCGGTCGACCTCGTGCTCGAACGTCACCTTGCCGGCTAGGGCGTTGCCCATGGCGGTACGGAGGCGGTCCTCGGGCACATGGATGTCGCCGTTGGCGCCGATCACCGCGGTGAACACGCCCAGGGAGGGCGTGAAGCTGTAGCGGACGCCGTCGCAGCCCGGGCTGGCGTCCTCGGTCGCTTCAAAGCGAAGCAGCCGCCACTCGCGCAGCGCGGAGACAATGCCGGCAGCCGTGCCGGGCTGGCCCTCCCAGCACAACTCGGCGCGCATGGTGCCAGGTGCCGCGGGTTGATCACTCCACGGCAACGATACAGGCACGCCAAGTACACCTGCGGCGGCCCACTCGATATGCGGGCACAGCGCAGGCGGCGCTGAGTGGACGTAGAAAACGCCACGTGCGGACACCGGACCTCCTGGGAACGTTGCGAGGTTCGTCTTCCCCTACGTCCTCGGCGCTCCAGGTAGATGACCGCTTGGTTATTGTGCCTCATCGCCCCCAGTCGCACCAGCCCGGATTCCGGGCCGTGGATGCGCCTTCCGCGTTCCCTACTCGTTGGTAGGCTCTGCGGTCGGCTGCGATCAACAGCTGCCAATCCTTCGTTCGGTGATGACAGTCGAGGAGATTCCCGCATGCGCAGAGCCCTCATCCTGGCCGTGACCGCAGGGCTTCTCGCCGGATGCGGCGGCCAGCACGGCGGCTCCCCCGCCGGTCCGGCCGATAAGGACGTCCGGTTGACCGCGTGCGCGCTGAGCCGAAAACTGCACGCCGGGGTCGTCCACGGTGTGATAACGAACACGACCGGCCGAACGGCGGGGTACGTCGTCCAGGTCGACATCGTGGACGGCGGCGGCAACCGCGTCGACACGGCGATGCACGCCGAGACGGACGTGGCGCCGGGCGAGAAGGTGAAGTTCACGGCGAGCGGCGTGCAGACGTACGGCGGACGGATCACCTGCCGCGTCGCGTCCGTACAGCGCACCACCCGCTGACGAGCACGGCGCCGACGGCCAGCCAGGGCACGTAGTCCCCGAACCGGTCATAGGGCGTACGGCCCCCGGCGGGCGCGACCTCGGCCAGCACCGACCCGCGCCGCGACGTGTCGAACCAGGCGAGCCGACGCCCCTTCGCGTCGAAGGCGGCCGACACACCGGTCAGCGCGGCCTGCACGACCGGGCGCCCGGTCTCGGCCGCGCGCACGGCGCCGAGCGACGCGTGCTGCGGCGGCGCCCAACTGTCCTGGAAGGACGAGGTCGCCGACTCGTACACGATCAGCCGTGCGCCGCGCCGGACCACCGCCCGGCTCTGGTCGGGGAACGCCGACTCGAAGCAGATCAGCGGCCCGAACGTCACAGCGTCCGGACCGCTCCCGGCCCGCATCAGCACGATGCCCGTACCGGGCACGCGGTCCTCGGCGGCCGCCGCGCTGATCCGGGCGACCCACCCCAGCTCACGGCGGAGCGGGATGTACTCCCCGAACGGGACGAGCAGGTTCTTGACGTACCGGCCCCGGATGCCGTCCGGCCCGATCAGGATCGCCGTCTTGGAGATGCGCCCGGATACGTCACGCGCGTCCTCGTTCACGAGCAGGGGGCCGTGCGCGCGGGCGAGCGCCGTCAGGCGGGCGACCAGATCGGGCCGCCGGTCGAGGTCGAAGCCGACGCTGCTCTCACCCCAGACCACCAGGTCGGCGGCCGGGAGCGCGGCCGTGATCCGCTCGTTCTCGTCGAACCGGCGCTCCGTGCCGTCGACGACCCCGGGCTGTACGAGGGCGATCCGCATCGGCCGGCCGGCGGCCTCCGACGACGGCGTGTAGACCACCGGGCCGGACAGGCCGATGAGCGCCGCGAGGACCGCGGCGGTCACCGAACGGGTGACGAGCACCATGGCCACCGCGGTGTTCACCGCCACGAGGGCGAAGCTCACCAGCCAAACGCCGCCCAGCGACGCGAGGCCCAGCACCGCCGGATGCCGCCACTGCGTGGCACCGTACAACGCCCAGGGCCCGCCGAGGGCGTGCCAGGAACGCAGCCACTCGCCCACCACCCACACGCTCGGCACGACGACGAGCGCCGCCGCGAGCCGCCCCGGCTGTAGCAGCGCCCAGGCCGCGTATCCCCACCCCGCCCAGAGCACCCCGGCGACCACCACGAGCAGAGGCAGCGCCGGGCCGAGATCGGGCAGCAGCCAGTAGAGCGCGGCGGCGAGGAATCCCGCGCCGAACCACCAGCCGCGTACGGCGGCCTCCCGGCCGGTCGCGGCGGCCCGTACCACCAGCAGGCCGGGCACGAGCGCCACCCACGCCAGCCAGTCCAGCCCCGCGCGGGGGAACGCCAGCACCGGCAGCGCCCCGGCGACCAGCGCCGCGAACCGGAGCCCGCGACGCGCTCCGGGGGAGGCCGGCGGCTCGACCTCGTCCGGCGAGGGACCCGGGCCGGTGGACTCCGCCGCCGTTCTCATCACTTCAGAGTGACCTCGAGGCGACCTCACGGCAAGGACCCGCCGTACCCAAGGTGGACGCGAAGGCACGGACCCGCCATACCCGGGCGACCCAACGATCGAACCCGCCATGCCCAGGCGGCAGGACCCACCACGCCCCGGGGCGACCCGATGGCCTGCCGCGCCGGCTCTGGCTCCTTGGGCATGGTGCGTGAAACGTCCCGCCATTCGGCGACGATGGGTAATCACACGGACACGCGGAGAAGGCGGCGCGATGACCGATCACGACACCCGCATCGAACGGCTGCTCACCCGACACCGTGACGCGATCGTGGTCGAGCCGTCCCCCGGCCGTCCGGCGCTGCTGCGCCGCGACCAGATCCTCGTGGCCGACGACGATCTGCCGGCGGTCGAGGACGCGGTGCGCCGGTGGTACGACACGCGCCACGACGGACCGGGGTTCTCCCGCGTCATGCTCCGCGCCGCCGCGAAGGTCGACGTGTGCGAGTTGTCCGCGCAGTTGGCCGGTGGCACGCCGCACCGGCGCCTGGCCGTCGCGCCGAACCACCTCGTCCACGGCCAGCCGATGTGGTGGAGCGGCCCGGCCGGGGCGCCCCGCCCCGCGCCGGCGTTCGCCCCGCCTGCGGCCGACGACGCGGCCCGCCGGCCGGTGACGGTCGCCGTCCTGGACACCGGCCTGTCGCCGCACCCGTGGTACTCCGCCGCGCCCTGGTACGCGGAGCAGCGCGACGAGGTCGCCGAGGTGCTGGACGCCGACCTCGACTACACGCTCGACGCGCAGGCCGGGCACGGCACGTTCGTCGCGGGGGTCGTGCTGCGCCGCGCGCCGTCCGCGCGCATCCGCGCCAGACGCGTGATCGGCGGCGACGGCGTGGGCGACGAACTCGGTGTCCTGCACGCTCTGGCCTGGCTGGTCGCGTGGGGAGAGGCCGACGTGGTCAACCTGTCGTTCGGCTGCCACACCTTCGACGATCGCCCCTCTCCCCTCGTGGCCCGCGCCATCGCCGCCCTCGCCCGCCGCTCGGTCGTCGTCGCCTGCGCGGGCAACCACGCGAGCGACCGGCCGTTCTGGCCGGCCGCCCTCAAGCACGTCATCGCGGTCGCCGCGCTCGACGGCGAGGAGCGCGCGGCGTTCTCCGACTACGGCTGGTGGGTGGACGCCTGCGCGCCCGGTGTCGACGTCCACAGCTGCTTCGTGCGGTTCGACGGGCCCCGGCCGCGCATCCGGGGCATCGACCCCGACGACTTCACGGGGTACGCGACCTGGAGCGGAACCTCCTTCGCGGCCCCGGCCGTCGCGGGCGCGATCGCCCGCCTCTCCGCCGACGAGGATCTGCCCGCCACAGTCGCCGCCGACCGCGTCCTCGACCCGGTGGGCCGGCGCACGCACCCGGACCTCGGAGTGGCGGTCGGCTGATGAGACGGGTACTCCCAGGGCCGGGGCGCTGGAACCAGACCGCGCCAGGCGACGCTTCGTCATCTTTCGACGAAGATGACGGAGCGTCTTTCGCATTCCGCGGCGGCGGTGCCCCTCAGTCCTCGTGCTTTGCCGTGTCGACGATCGTGAATGGCGGCCGAACACAAGTGGAGAAGTGCGCTGCGGCTTCGAGCGCGGCGACGGCACGGGCTTGGAGGGTCATATCCGTGTTGTCGGTGGCGTGGAGGGCTCCGAGGGCGATCTCTGCGCCGCAACCGACCGCTGTGTACCCGTCCGCCATCTCGCCTACCTGGTAGTCGTGGCCGATTTCGAACAGGCGGCCACGGACGCCGACGAGGAAGGACCCGCCTTCTTCCTGGTCGTTGTTCTTACTGGCCCACCCGCCGTCTTTGAGGCCCTCACGGACGCCGTTGATGAAGCTGGTGCACATGAACGCGTGCAAGCCGTCCTCACTGTCGGGCAGGGCTGGGGCCTTGAAGGTGTAGCGGAGGATCTGGCCCATGCGGAATGAGGTGGTGTAGCCGATCACGTAGGGCCCGTTGGAGAAGACCTTGGCGTCTAGACGGGGCTGAGTTACATCTCCGCCTACCCCGGCAGAGTCTCCAGCGATGACGACGGTGTTGCCATCGGTGATGCCGACGATCGCAGTCATGGTGGAAGCTTTCGCTGAGTTCGGACGATTGTAAAGGGCCCTGCGGTGTACAGATCCCAGTCGCTGCGGGAGTTGCGGGCCACCGCACGATGGTGGCGCATCACGATCTCGGAGTGGTGATCGGCCGAGCCCCGTCTTCCCGGCATGGCGCCCGTCGCCGTGAAACGACTTTCACCGGCATGGGGGACGCTGCGAATCCGTTCGCCCTCGTCGGGACGGGTGCGCTCGCCGAGTCCTCCCCTGGGCCAACGCCGGAATCGGCGGCACCTAGGACGTCTGGTACGGCAACAGCGGCTGGAACGTGGTCTCGTACGTACGCACCTCGGCGACGTCCGCGATCTCCTTCCCCGTCCACACCTTCTATGACGACATGGTGAGGCGCGGCTACGCGCAGCGCTCCTGGTATCTGACCAGCGTTCAGGCGGGCTTCGAACCGTGGGTCAGCGGCATGGGCCTCGCCGTGAACTCCTTCTCCTACAGCATCGGCTGATCCACGCCGAGGCGGCGCCATCCGATGCCGCCACCTCCATTACTCAACCGAGTGTAATCTCACGACTACTTTCCGCTAATATCACGGCGCGTGGAGTGGAACGAGACCGGAGACCTGGTGAGGCGGGCCCGCGGGGGTGATCCGGCGGCCTGGCGGACGCTCGTCGACCGCTACTCGCGGCTGCTGTGCGCGATCGCGCGATCGTACGGGCTGAGCGGCGCGGACATCGACGACGTCGTGCAGACGACGTGGCTGCGGCTCGTCGAGCGGCTGCCCGGGCTGCGGGACCCGGCGCGCGCGGGCGCGTGGCTGGCCGTCACCGCCCGCCGGGAGAGCCTGGCCACGCTGCGGCGGCGAGGCCGCGAGAGCCCGTTGAACGGCCACGCCCCGACGGTCACCGGACCGCATCACGTGGTGTTCGGCCGTGAGCTCGCGGGTTCGGTGGCCGCCGCCCTGGACGCCGTGCCGCCCCGCTGCCGCGCTCTTCTCGAGCTGTCGATCGCCTCGCCCCGGCTCAGCTACGCGGAGATCTCGACGGCGCTCGGCGTACCGCTCGGCAGCGTCGGCCCGACCCGCACCCGCTGCCTGACCCACCTGCGGCGCCGGCTCGGTGTCACGTGACCGACGACGAGCTGATCGAGGGCCTGCGCGTCGCGTTCCCGCCGGTGCCGGAGCACCTGGTCGCCCTGGGGCTGGCGGCGTTCGACTGGTTCGCGCCGGAGGCGACCCTGGCGACGCTCGCGCACGACGCGGCGGAGACCCCGGCCGGGGTGCGCGGCGGCGGGCCGCGAACGCTGACGTTCGCCGGGCGGGGTGTCCACGTGGAGATCGAGGTCGCCGGCCGGGAGATCGTCGGGCAACTGGCCCCCGCGGTGGCCGCGGAGGTGATCCTGCGCTCGCCGCACGGCGAGCGCGGTGCCCGGACCGACGAGTCCGGTGGATTCGTGCTCTCCGAGGTCCCGGCCGGCCTGGTCAGTCTCCTGTTCAGGCTCGCCGACGCGACGTCCGTGGTGACGAGCTGGATCCATGTCTGACCTGCTCGCGCTGGCGGCCGTCGACCCGCGCGGCGTGTACGCCACCGCCTCGGCGCTGCGGGACACCGGCCGGCCGGAGGAGCGCGTCCTGGCCCTGCGCGCCCTCGGCCTGGCCGGCAAGGAGCTGGGCCGGCTGAGCGAGGGCGTCGCCCACCTGCGCGAGGCGCTCCGCGTCGCCGAGTCCGCAGCGCTGCCCTACGCCGCCGCCCAGGTGCGGATGAACCTCGTCGGTCTGCTGGCCACGAGCGGCGACCTCGATGGGGCACTGGCCGCCGCCGACGCCGCCACCCCGGTGCTGACCGGAGCCGACGCCGACCGGCTGCTCGCCAACCGGGCGTACGTCCTCGCCCGCAGCGGCCGCGTCCGGGAGGTCGCGCGCATCGCCCGGACCTGCACCGACCCGGAGGTCGTCGTCGGCCTGCGCATCAACACCGGGCTCGCGAAGACGTACGCCGGCCGGCTCGGGCGCGGCGAGGCCGATCTGCGCGCGGCGCTCGCGGTCGCCGAGCGGGCGGGCCTGCGGCACCAGGCGGCGATGGTCCGGCACAACCTCGCGTTCGTCGCCATGCGGCGCGGCGACCTGCCGCGCGCGCTCACGCTGTACGAGGAGATCGAGCCGGAGCTGGCCGGCGCGGACGAACGCGTCCACCAGCTGCGCATCGACCGGGCGGAGGCGCTGATCGCCGCCCGGCTGCCCGGCGAGGCCCGCACCCTGCTGACGGACACCGTCGAGCGGCTGACCGCCGGCGGGTACCGCTGCGATACCGCCGACGCACTCCTGCTCCTCGCCCACGCCGAGCTGGCCGACGGCGATCCCCGCGCCGCGGCGGCGACCGCCCGGCGGGCGCAGGAGGAGTTCGCAGGCCGTACCGGCCTGCCGGCCGAGCTGGTCGGCCTGCGGGCCCGATGGGCGGACGGCGACCGGTCCGCGGGCCTGCTCACGGCCGCCGAGCAGGCCGCCGAACGCCTCGCGCGGTACGGCTGGGCCTCCGCCGCCGACGACGCGCGCACCCTGGCGGGCCTGGTGGCGCTCGCACACGGCGACCACGCGCATGCCGAACGCCTTCTCGACCGGGTCGGCGGCGGCACCGTGAGCGCACGCGTCGCGGGCCTGCACGCCACCGCATTGCTGCGGCTCGCGCGCGGCGACCGGGCCGGCGCCGCCGCCGCCGTACGCGCCGGGTTGCGCACCGTAGACGAGCACGCCGCCGCGCTCGGCGCCGCCGAGCTGCGCGGGCGCGCGGCGGGCTGGGCCGTCGAGCTGGCCGAGCTCGGCCTGCGACTCGCGGCCGGCCCCCGCGCCCTCCTCGTGGCCGCCGAGCGGGCGCGGGCGATCGCCGGCCGACCGCCCGCCGTACGGCCGCCCCGCGACCGGCGGCTCGGCGGACTGCTGGCCGAGTTGCGCCGCGTCACCGCCGAGGTCCCCGACCGCCCGGAGCTCCTGGCCGCCCAGGCCCGGCTGGAAGACACCGTACGCGCCCGGTGCCGCCGCCTGTCGTCCAGCCGCGACGCGGTCCCCGGGTGGGGCTGGCTGATCCCCGCCCTCACCGAGACGCTGGGCGAACGGATGTTCGTGGAGTTCATCCGGGTCGGCGCGGAGCTCGTCGCGGTGACGCTCGCGAACGGTCGCTGCCGGCGCCGCTCCCTGGGCCCGTACGACCCGGTCCGCGACGACGTACGGCTGCTCCGCTTCGCCGTCTCCCGGCTCGCCCGGGATCCCGACGGCGCACCGGCCCGCTCGTCCCTGGCGGCCACGGCGAAGCGCCTCCAGACCCGGCTGCTCGACCCGCTGCGTGTGGCCGACCGGTCTGTCGTGCTGTCCCCGGTCGGAGCGCTGCACGGCCTGCCCTGGCCCGCGCTGCCGTCGCTGGCGGACCGTCCCATGACCGTGGTGCCGTCGGCGGCGGGCTGGCTGCGCGCCATGCGGACGCCGCCGTCCCGCGGGCACGCGACGCTGATCGCCGGTCCGGACCTCGCGCACGCCGAGGACGAGATCGCGGCCGTACGCGCGCAGCATCCGAGGGCGAGGGTCCTCACCGGCCCGGCCGCGACCGCCGAGACCGTAGAGCGCGCCCTCGACGGGGCCGCCGTGGCCCACGTCGCGGCCCACGGAGTGTTCCGTTCGGGAAACGCCCTGTTCTCCGGCCTCCGGCTCGCCGACGGACTGCTGTTCACGTACGACCTGGAGCATCTCGAACGCTCACCGCGGCTGCTGGTGCTCTCCGCGTGCGACGCGGGCCGCGCGGAGATCTACGAGGGCGAGGCGGTCATCGGCATGGTCACCGCCGCCCTCGGCTTCGGCACGGCGACCGTCGTCGCCGCCGTCACCCCGGTCGGCGACGCCGCCGCCCGCGACCTGATGACCGGCTTCCACGAGCGTCTCGCCGGAGGCGCGAGCCCGGCCGGGGCCTTGGCACGGGCCCCTAGGTCCTTGTCCACTCTCGGCTTCGTCTGCTTCGGCGCCGGCCACGGCCACGCGTGATCAGTGAGCTGTACGACTGGCCCGACAAACCGCCGTTGAGGCTCAAATACGTCCAAGGCATCGTCCGGGGGTGCGGAGGTGACGCCTTGGAGGAACAGCAGTGGGCACGAGCGTCTCTGATCAGCTTAGGGATCCGTAGTCATATTGAGTTGTGGTGACTGGGGGATCTGCCCATCGTGGTGGGGTGGCGTGGGCGTGCAGGTGGAAGCCTGCACCCAGTGCCGCTCCTTTGGGCCGGTGCCGTGACCGGTTCCGGCTGGTGGTGGGTGTGTTCGAGCTGATCGTGTGCACGGTGGTGGTGCGCACGCCCTGGTACCGGCAGGCCGCCCGAGGCAACCTGGGGTCCGTGTGAGCGTGTCCCTCCGGACGCTGACCCGCCGACCTTTGAGGGCTGCGGGTGGAGGGTGCCCCGCGTCGCCTGGGCACGGGGCGTGGAGATCGGCGCGGGGTCGGCCCGGTCTTGGACCGGTCACCCCCGCTGGATCGAGGAGCAGCGGTCGACGCGATGACCGCGCTGGTTTCGAACTTATCGATGACACGGCCGATGGCCATCTGGCCGGTGGCGCGGTCAACGATGGTCTTCGTCTGGTGGGTCAGGCCGCGGGCGGCGATGCGCCGCCATGCGCCGTGGTCGCGGTCGCCTTGCCAGCCGCAGTGCGGGTCGGGGCAGATCGCCCATTTCCACCCGGGCGTGGCGGGCCGGTCGGGGGCCTTGCAGTGCCGCAACGGGACCAGACACTGCGGGCAGTGCTTGGAGGTGTTCTTCGGTGGGACCGTGACCACGGCGATACCGGTCTCGGCGGCCAGGTGCCGCATGTTCCCGGCGATCTGCCCGCGCGCCGCTTGGGCGAGGCGGGTGTTGAGGGTGCGGCCCATGCCCTTGGCCTCCATCGACCGCAGATCCTCGACATAGATCACGCTCGCCCCCGCGGCGATCGCCTGATCCACTACCCAGCGGGCGGCCGACCAGGCCAGCGCATCGTTCAGGCCCGACCGGCGATCAGCCACATGCTCGCTCTCGGCCGTCAGCACGGCGTGCTTGGCGACCAAGTGGTGCCCCTCCCGGCCGCCGATGAGACGGGTGTAGGTGCCGGTTTTGGCGTGCAGGTGTTCGCCGTGGCGGCGTAGCCGGTGCTGGCGGGCCATCACCCCGGCGGCCCGGAACATCGCCCCGGCCCCCAGCGCGGTGATACGGCCATCGTCGTGACGGTGCACCGCGCCCGCCGACAGCAGGGTGTTCAGGCCCCAGTCCACGCCCAGCGCCGTCAGGTGACCCTTGCGTTCGGTTTTGGGGACGGGGTGGGAGAACGCCAGGTCCGCGTGCACTTTCCGGCCCTGCGGGCGGAGTGTGGGCAGGTGCAGCACAGCGTCGGGCGGGACGGTGGACGGCAGCGTGATCGGGCAGGCCACCCAGGTCCAGTCGGCGTAGGAGCGCGGATCCGGGCGGGTCGGCAACTGCACCCGCAGCAGCACCCTGGCTGGGTCGTCGTCGGCGCGTTCCAGACTGGCCTGCTGGCGGTCCACCGCGGCCAGCACCAGCATCCGCGCCACACGCGGCACATCCTCCAGTTCGAACACATCGACCGGAAGCCGCCCATGCCCGTCGACGAACGCGCTGACCTGCCGCGTGCGCGCTCTGATCACGCTGCCCGGCAGGCCCTGGCCGTCGGGGATCGCCGCGCGGACGGCGTCCCACTCGGCCGCCGTGCGCTTGGCCGGGTCGGCGGGCCAGGCCGCCAGGATCCCGGCGACCATCCCGGCGCGGTGTTGCGCACCACGCAGGACTCGCCCGGCCTGCTCTTGAGCCATCCGCACGATCCGGTCATTGACCTTGACCCCATCAGGGACCCTCACGGCCCAGCCCAAGCGGCGCAACGCCATCCACGCGTTCGACGGCAAGACACGGCCAGCGCCATCGGTCCCACCGGCCAGCACGGCCACATCACCGGCATTCCAACGCCCGGCCAGCAGGCCGGTGGTCATCCCCGCGATCAGGTCCGCGCACCAGCCCACCCACTCGGCCACCACCCGGGCCGTCAGGGCCTCACCGGTCTTCTCATCCACCCCACTGCGCAGCAGCACCCGGGCCGTCGCCGTCCGGGCCACCTGCCCGGCGGCCAACCGACGTTTCCGGCTCATGCGACACGACCGGACGACACGCGACCAAGCATGTACGCACAGTAGCGACCGGTATCCGTGATCCGCCCGGTGATTCGAAAATTCGAGCGAGATCAGGCCGTTAGAGCGTCGACCGCCCACCGGCGAAGCGTCATCGGGGACACCCCGCTTTCGCCATCGTGAGCAACCACAGCAACTCGACACCCTCGAGCGACCGCAACGTAACATCACGGATCCTTAAGGAAACCTGTGAGCCTGGCGCCGCATTCACCTAGGAGAGGCAGGGCGGACCCTCAGGAGGCACCGACGTTCTCGGCGCGGCGGGCGATCGCCCTTAGGAGTTCCAGGCGGATGAAGCCGGCACCTCCGACGCGGATGAGCAGCCAGTACGGGGCGAAGGCGCGGCGGCTGGCCCGGTCGGTGGCGCGGACGCGGGTCTCGGCCGCCAACAGGGTGCCGTCGGCCGTCGGGCTGAGCTGGAAGCTCATCGCGGCCTTGGCCCAGCCGGGTTCGGAGAAGGCCGCGAACACGGCGGGGTCGGCGGTCTCCTCCGGGCCCGGCTCCGGCCGGAACCGCCAGAACTTCGCCACCCTCCCGCTCACGGCCTCGCGGCCCTCCTCGCGCCCCAGGTCGGCCATTGGCAGCGCCTGCGCGATCGGTCCGGAGAGAGGGTCGCGGCCGGCCGACCGGATGCGCATCAGCAGTCGGGTGACCGGAAGTTCGGCGGCCGTGATCTTCTGCAGCGCCTCCCACACCGCGTCCGGAGGGGCCGCGACCCGGCGGCTGTAGCGGGTACGGAAGTCGTACGTCGGGATCAGCCGGTCCAGGATCTTTTCCACGCGCTCGCTCCTCACGTCGAGAGGCGTTCTGTACGCCACCGTCTAGAATGGTACTGTACGCCACCGTACAGAACGAGATTCCGCGAGGTCCCCGAATGCCGCGTACCGCCCGTCTGACCCGCGACGACTGGGCCGCCGCCGCGCTCGACGCCCTTACCGAAGGGGGGCCGAACGCGGTCGCCGTCGAACCCGTCGCCGCCCGGCTGGGCGCTTCGAAGTCGAGCTTCTACTGGCTCTTCGAGAACCGGCAGGCGCTGCTCGAGGCCGCTCTCGAGCGCTGGGAACGGACCCAGACCGAGGCGGTCGCGGCGCGGCTCGCCGAGATCCCCGACCCGGCCGAGCGCCTGCGCCGCCTGGTCCACCAGGCGTTCGCGGGCCCGGACGACGGCGACCTCGCCCTGCGACTGCTCACCGCCTCCGACGATCCGGCCGTACGGTCCGTCGCCGAGCGGGTGACACACCGACGCCTCGCCGTCATCGAGACCGCGTTCGCCGAGCTCGGACACTCCCCCAAGCTCGCGCGTCACTACGCGACGATGAGCTACTCGGCCTACCTCGGAGCCGCGGCGCTTCGGCGCGTCGGCGCGGCCCCAGACGATCCCCATACCTACGTCGACGCCATCCTGGCTCCTTTCGGCGTCCCGCCGGGAGCCTGAGCGGCCGAGATCCCGTTCGCGGCCGGCCGGGCACTACGGTTGTCCGCCATGCGGGCAGGGGAACATGGTGCGGAAACGGTGACGTTGTGGAGGCCGACCGGGCAGCAGGAGCTCGATCTGGTGGCGGCGTCGGGGTGGCGGTCCTGGCCGCCACGGCTGCCGGACCAGCCGATCTTCTATCCGGTCCTCAACCGCTGGTACGCAACGAAGATCACCCGCGAGTGGAACGTCCCGCACGGAGGCGTCGGCTACGTCACCCGCTTCGACGTCCGTAAGTCCTTCCTCGATCGTTACTCGGTGCGGCAGGTCGGCGGGCGCGACGTTCTGGAGTACTGGATCCCGGCCGAAGATCTGGACGAACTCAACGCGAACATCGTCGGCGCGATCATCGAAGAGGCCGACTACCGCGGACGCGTGGCCGACGAGGAGTTCGCCGAGGCGACCGAGGCTCTCGGCGCTCCGCTCCCCGTCGCCTGGCGCGACTACCTCCAGAGACGATCCTGGTTTCGCCGCGGCTGGTCCCCTTCGGATTCCTACGTATGGCTTTACACACCCCGCGAAACGCATGAAACGAACGCCGTCCTCCGAGAAACCGGGGCCAACGAGGCGTTCCCCGGGATGGCCGTCCTCGGATGCGACGGGAGCCGCGAGCTCCTCGCGGTCGACCTTCGAGACGACTCGGGTCCGGTCATGCTGGTCGATCTCACCGGAGACGGCTGGCACGACGCGCTGCCGCAGGCCGAGGACATCACTCGGTTCATCGAGCTGATCGAGAGCGGCGCCTTCGAGTACACCTGGCCGGACTGATCACCCGGCCACCGATGCGTTCGTCCTTCTGACCACCCACCGGTGCTCGGCTCTGACCGCCGACCATTCCGGACTCCAGCCCAGGTCTTTGCGTCGTCAGGGTGCCGTCGACGTTCGCGTACGTTCGCCCGACCGACCCAATGCCGGTAAAAAATAGGTAAAAGACACTACACAGATCCCCGAAACAGGTATTGCCCGAATTTAGCGCAAACCCCGGAACGCAGATCACAGCCCCAGAGCGCTTCGTGTGATTTGCATCACTTACGCGCCAAGTCGCCCATTGTCACCTTAGTGCGGTAAAAAGAGTAGGCTCTCTCATCCGCCAACGACACAACCCCAAACTATGATGAACAGTAGAACGAAGACCGTTATCACCGCTACGACTGCCGCGTGCGTGGCGGCGACCGGCGCGATCCTCCTGGCCGCCCACGGTCATTCGCCGAGCACGGCGATCACACAGACCGCGTCAAGCAGCGACTCGGACACGAAGAACTACTGGACCCCGGCACGCATGAAGGCGGCCACCCCAGAGGATCAGCGCCGACCACAAAAACGAGCACTGCTACGAGACAAGAAGAGCATTCCCCAAGGGACGGTGTTCACCGGTATTCCGAGCGTCGGCCGGCTCTTCACGCACAGCAAGACGGGTGACCACTACTGCACTGCCAGCGTCGTATACAGCACGAAGCATAATCTGGCCCTCACCGCGGCGCACTGCATATACAGCTACAACAGCACCACCAATACCGGGTACTACCGCGACAAGATCGCTTTCGTTCCCCAGTACGACTCCGGAAACGCCCCGCATGGCATCTGGGCCGCGAAGACACTCCTCGTTCACAATGGATGGAAGAAACGAGCGGACCCTGACCTCGATTTCGGCTTCATCATCCTGGCCAAGGACAAGACAAGCGGCAAGAATGTCGCCGATGTAACCGGATCGAACCGCCTCACCCCGAATACAGCACTCCCCGAGAAAGTCCACGTCGTCGGGTATCCGGCTTCTGGAACGCCCGGGAATGATCGCGCGATCCAGTGTGACACGACCGCCATTCACCGGTTCAAATACCAACTGGCCTTCGACTGTGATGGATTCACTGGCGGCACCAGCGGAAGCCCCTGGCTCTCGCAGTACAACCCGGCGAAGCAGCAGGGAAAGGTCGTCGGCGTTCTCGGCGGCTATCACGAGGGCGGCGATACGCCACAACGATCCTACTCATCTCTCGTCGATCATGACATAGCCAGCCTGCGTGACCAAGCCGAATCGAACGGGTAGAGCCCGGCGATATAAAACGAGCCATCCCGGCTCCACAATCGTCAGGGGTGGTTGAGGGCGGTCCATCCGCGATGGTCGGGGTGGCTCGCCCGTGAGGCAGATCCGGACGACGGACGCTCCGCGCCGGTAGCGTACGACCCGTGACCGACCGCATCTTCACCCTCGGGGAGGCCCGCGCGCTGCTCCCCGAGGTGCGCGCGCACATCGATGCGATCATCGCCGCCCGTGCCGATCTCGCCGAGCTGGCCTTCGACCTGCAGTCGGGGCGGTCGTCGCCGCTGGGCGGCACGCCCGAGCTGAAGGCGTACGAGGCGCGCATCGACGAGTCGCTCGGGTGGTTCACGATCCAGGGCATCGAGGTGAAGGGCGTCACGCCCGTGCTCGTCGACTTCCCCGCCTACCTGCGGGGGCAGTCGATCCGCCTGTGCCTGCTGGAGACCGAGTCCGCGCTCGGCTGGTATCACCGCACGGACCTCGGCTTCGCCGGACGCCGCCGCCTGCCGTAGACGAGGCTGGGCGTCCGGCGACCCGGCGCTCTCGGCCTGAGAGATCCTCTCCGGCCTTCCAGCCCTGGATGCCGGGGTTCCGCGCGATTACCGTGCGAAACCCCGGCGATGAATTACGCCAGACCCTGGTCGCCGGTCTCGACGGGGCGGGTGCCGTCGGCGACCCAGTTGGACCAGGAGCCGACGTACAGGGCCGCGGGCACGCCCGCGACGGTGAGCGCGAGGATCTCGTGGGCGGCAGTGACGCCGGAGCCGCAGTAGGCGCCGACGTCGACGGCGTCGGTGGCGCCCAGCTCGGCGAAGCGCTCGCGGAGCAGGTCGGCGGGCAGGAATCGGCCGTCGACACCGACGTTGCCGGTCGTGGGCGCGCTGACGGCGCCGGGGACGTGCCCGGCGACCGGGTCGATGGGCTCCACCTCGCCGCGGTATCGCTCCGGCGCGCGGGCGTCGAGCAAGGCTCCGGCCTTGGCGAGGGCGGCGGCGCCGTCCGCGTCGAGGACGGGCAGGCCGCCCGGCCGGATGGTGAAGTCACCGGGTGTGACCTTCGGTGCCTCGGTCGTCACCGGCCGTCCGGCCTCGACCCAGGCGTGGTAGCCGCCGTCGAGGACGCGGACCCGCTGGTGCCCGAAGTAGCGGAGGGTCCACCAGGCGCGGGCCGCGGACGTGGAGTCCGCGTCGTCGTAGACCACGACGAGGCCGTCGTCGCGGACGCCCGCCCGCCGCATCGCGTCCTGGAAGACCTGCCGCTCCGGAAGGGGATGCCGGCCGTCCGGGCCCGGCGGCCCCGCGAGGTCGCGATCGAGGTCGATGAAGACCGCCCCTGGCAGGTGGCCCCGCCGGTACGCCTCGATGCCGGGCGGACCACCGAGGCGCCAGCGGACGTCGAGCAGGACGACGTCGCCGCGGAGTTCTCGGACGAGTGACTGGACGTCGATGAGAGGATGCACGCCGCCAGTCTGACCGTTAATCCCCCCGTCTGCGAGATGCCGCTCGGCGTTCATCGGGCCGACTCCCGGAAGAGCAGGGGAACGAGCTGCTCGGCGGCGACGAGCGACCCGTGCATGCCGATGAGAGTGGACTCGATCGGCTCGGCCTTGGTCGCCACGATGGCCACGTCGGCGTACGGGACGGCGACGACGTCGCCGATGCGCGGGGCCAAGGGCGCGGACACCGGGCCGAACAGCCCCTCGGCGATCGCCTCTTCGCGGGTCAGCACCCACGCCTGCCCCGCGAAGCGCTCACGCCACACGGCGAGCACGTCGGCGGTGGCCCCATCCTCGGCGTACACGTGCCGGGCCCGGGCCTCGCCGCCCAGCAGGGCCACACCCTCCCGCAGCGCGGGCTCGGCGTCCACGTCGACCCGGTCGGCGGGATCGGTCATGCCGTGGTCCGCGGTGACGTAGAAGGCGGCGTCCGGCGGCATCGCCTCGGCCAGCCGCCGCGCCAGCAGGTCCACGAAGGCCAGGTGGTGGCGCCAGGCCGCCGAACGGGAGCCGTGGATGTGGCCGGTGGCGTCGAGATCGCCGTGGTAGACGGTGACGAACGCGCGCTCGCTCTCGCCGATGGCCTGCTCGGCGCGGGCGACCAGCGGGCCGAGGGCGTCCGCGGGGAGGTAGCGCGCGCCGCGATAGACCGAGCGGGTCAGCCCGGAGTGCTCGAACGCCCGCGCCGCGACGTGGCTCGTGGCCACGCCCGCCGCGACGGCCCGGTCGAAGATGGTGCGCGCGGGCTGCCAGGTCAGGGGGTCGATCCCGTCGCTCCAGCGCAGGCAGTTGTGCAGCCGCCCCTCCCCCGGGACGGCGACCTGGTATCCGAACATGCCGTGCCCGCCCGGCGGGCGGCCGGTGCCGAGCGACGCGAGACTGGTCGCCGTGGTCGACGGGAATCCCGCGGTCAGTGGCCGGCCCGGCAGCGAGGAGAGGTACGGCGCGGCGTCCGGATGTGCCCGCAGCAGCTCCCAGCCGAGACCGTCGACGAGAAGGACGCAGGCGCGCGGCAGGGCGGGCAGACCCAGAACGTTCGTCTCGTCCGGGACGCCGAGTGCGGCGAGCACGGACGGGCCCAGGTCCGCCAGCGACTCCCGGCCGTACGCCGGGGCGGGAATGCTCATCGACCCTGCTGAGAAGTGACCTCCGAAAGCGCCTGAGCGAACGTGAGGACCTGCTCGACGGCGTCCGCGCCGTCCGCCGCCTCACTCACCCGCAGCGAGAGGTCGTCCGCCGTGATCGTGCCGGTGTAGCCGTGGTCGGCCTCGCAGGACTCGTCACCGCAGGAAGCCGGCTCCAGATCGACGTGAGCGATCACCCCCCAGCCGATGGTGAGCATCACCTCGGTCGGCGGCACGCCGGGCACGTACGACGCGGGCTCCGGCACGACGCGCGTCACCGCCACCGACTGCACCCGGCCCAGGCGCACCGCCTCCGTCGTCGTGGAGGCGTGCGGGTGCGGAACCGACTCGGTCGGCGGGTGCTCGTCCGTGTGGCAGACGAGCAGGCGCGTCGGCGACAACACCAGCACGGTGACGTGGCGCCGGACCTCCATCGCCGGATCGAACGTCGCCTCGTGATGGACGACGTAGGAGATCACGGTCTCGTTGCCCAGAAGCGACTCGACCGCGTCCGCGACGAGCGCCGGGTAGTAGCCGCTCCGCTCGATCGCGGTGCGCAGGCCCTGAGCCATCGCTCGGGTTTCCCTCATGGATCCCATCCTGCACTGCCCGGGCGTTACACGCACACCCACGCCCCCAAACACCACCGCCAACCAAAAAGCGCTCGTACCGGGGGTTGGTGATCTTCTCCCCGGCGGACAGGGTCAGCAGACGGTCCAGCCCGGCATCGACCCCGATGGCGTTGCCGTTGGCAGGCAGCGACTGCATGCCGGGGTCTTGGCGCAGCAGGGAAACGAACCAGCGTCCGGCCGAGTCTTGGGAGACGGTCACCGTCGAGGGTTCGGCGCCCTCGGGAAGAGGTCGCGACCAGACGATGTTCAGCGGCTCGGTCATTTTGGCGAGGGTGAGTTTTCCGTCGCGGAAGCGGAACGCGCTGGTGGTGTACTCGACGGACTTGCGGGACTTCTTCCGGCTCTTGAAACGTGGGTACTTCGCCCGTTTGGCGAAGAAGCCGGTGAACGCGGTTTGTAGGTGCCGGAGCGCCTGCTGGAGCGGGACCGAGGACACCTCGTTGAGGTAGGCCAATTCCTCGGTCTTCTTCCAAGCCGTCAGCATTGCCGACGTGGCGTTGTAGCCGACGCGCTTCACATGTGCGGCCATGGCCCGCAAACTAGCAGTGCAACGTGTGACCTGCTGCGGGTCTCCGGGTGGCGGACGCCGAATCGCTATGGCGCCGATCCGGCCACCCCTACCCTCCTGCTCCGCAGGGGCCCGATTCCTCCTCGCCCTCAAAAGGCGGGGTTTTCTCGGAGGACCGTGATGACCCGACCACCTGTTCCACCACCGCAACCGGAACCGCCCACCCCGCAGCCGCCGATCCCTCCGCCGGAGCCGCCGGTGCCGCCTCCGGAGCCGCCGCCGTCCCGACCCTCCCCGCGTCCTGTCCCCGAGCCGGACCCCAGCCCAATCCCGCCGATTCCGGAGCCGGTGCCACCGCCGCAACCCGCGGACCTTCGCACCGGCTGACCCAGGACGCGCCACGCAACGGCCCAGCCCGGAACGAACCGCGCAACGGCCGAGCCTGGGATGCGCCCCCACCGGCCGTCCGCGAAAGGCCGCCGCGCGGTCTCTCCCGTCATGACCACCTGAGCCGACTCGCCGGTCAGGACGGCCAGACCCGACTCTCCCGTCAGGACGGCCTGAGCCGGCGAACGTGGTCGATGCGCGGACCCGGCGGTCTCTCCGACCACAGCCGCGCGCTCCGTACGACGGCGCCGGAGGCGCGGGCGACCACCTCGAGGTCCAGCCGTGCCACCTCCGGCAGGTCGTCGGACAGCCGGGACACCCGCAGCAGGAGGCGCTCCAGCGCCGCCAGGTCGACGGGCTCGGCTCCCTGGTGGCCCAGCAGCAGCGGCGCCGCCCTGATCGCGCGGACCATCCCGGCCGCCTCGACGTCCGTCAGGGGCGCAAGCCGGTACGCGCGGTCGTCCAGGAGTTCGGCCGTGAGGTCTGCCAGGCCGAAGGACACGATCGCGCCGAAGGAGGGATCCTCCGACGTGGTGATCCGCGTGACGACCCCCTCGTCGCCCGCCTCCACGGCGTCCCCTGCCGGCTCGATGCCGTAGCAGGCGAGCAGCGCGGCGGTCCGCTCCGCATCGGCTGCACGCCGTTCCACCGGCTCGGGAACCGCGCCGGGCTCCCGGTCCCCGGCCGGAGCGCCATCCGCCGCCAAGATCTCGTCGACCAGTGCGCGGGCCCTGGGCCGGTCGATGCCGGGCAGTTCGGGCATCCGGCCGGGCGCGCGGCGCCGTCGCTCGGCGTACCGGACGGCGTACACGAGGGCCCGGACGCCGTCCTCGGGCGCGGGGTAGGAGGGAACGCTGCCGTGCAGGAGGCCGTGCTCGCCGAGGTAGGTCGCGACGACCGGCTTCGCGGCGCCCTCCGCCTGCCGGACGATCGCAGCGGCCACCTCGGGGTCGATGCCGCCCCGTACGGGCGGCGCGAACACCGTGATCACCGCGTCGACCGCATCGTCGTCCAGTGCCTCGGCGAGCGCGGATTCGAAGTCCGCCGGCCCGGCCGCCGGGCCGAGGTCCACCGGTGCGAGGGGGTCGAGCTCCGCCGCGGTCGCGGCGTCCTGGACCAGTAGCCCGATGGAGTCCGAGTTGCCGACGATCGCGACCCGGCGGCCGGTCGGCAGGGGCTGGTAGGCCAGGATCTGGGCGACGTCGAACAGCTCGCCGAGCGAGTCGACCCGTACGACCCCGGCCTGGGCGAACAGCGCGCTGACGGCGTGGTCGGGAAGGGTCAGCGCCCGCGCGGCGTGGCCGAGCGGCACGCCCTGGGTGGTACGCCCGCTCTTGACGGCGACGATCGGCTTGACGCGGCTGATCCGCCGCGCGAGGCGGGTGAACTTGCGGGGGTTCCCGATCGACTCGAGGTACAGGAGGATCACCTCGGTGGCGGGGTCCTCCTCCCAGTACTGCATGAGGTCGTTGCCGGACACGTCGACGCGGTTGCCCGCCGACACGAACGTCGACAGGCCCAGCCCGCGTTCGGCCGCCCAGCGCAGGATCGCAATGCCGAGCGCGCCGGACTGGGAGAAGAACCCGACCGGTCCGCGTCCCGGCAGCGTCGGGGCGAGGGTGGCGTTCAGCCGTACGCCCGGGTCGGTGTTGGCGATGCCCAGGCAGTTGGGGCCGACGACGCGCATGCCGTTCGCCCGCGCGAGGCGTACGAGCTCGTCCTGGCGGGCGCGTCCCTCGAAGCCGGCCTCCCCGAAGCCGGAGGAGACGACGACCAGCCCGTGGACGCCCTTGGCGGCGCACTGGGCCACGACCTCGTTGACGTGGTCGGCGGGCACCGCGACGACGGCCAGGTCGACCGGGTCGGGGACGTCTGACACCGTCGGGTGGGCGCGTACGCCGCCCACCGCCGACGCGGTCGGATGGACGGGGAACACCGGGCCGGTGAAGTCGCCGCCGAGGAGGTTGCGCAGGACGGTCCGGCCGACGCCGCCCGCCTCGCGGCTGGCGCCGATCACCGCGACCGACCCGGGGAACAGAAGACGCTCGATCGACCGCGACTCCGCCCGGTGCTCGCGGGCGCCCATGACCTCCCGGGAGGTCTCGGTCGGCTGCAGGTCGAGGGTGAGCCGGATCACACCGTCCTCGAAACGCTGCTGAGCCTCATAGCCGGCCGCCCGGAACACGGTGGTCATCCGGCGGTTCTCCGGCAGGACGTCCGCGATGAACCGCCGGATGCCGCGTTCGCGGGCCGCCGCGGCGATGTGCTCCAGCAGCACGGTGCCGAGGCCCCGGCCCTGCTGGGCGTCCTCGACGAGGAAGGCCACCTCGGCGGTGTCCGGTGACTCGTCCGGTGACTCCGGAACGGTCGCGTACGGACTGCCCGTGCCGAGGCGGTCGTAGCGCACGACCGCGACCATCGCGTCGCCGATGGTGGCGATGAGGGCCACGCGGTCGGTGTGGTCGACGGTGGTGAAATGTTCGATCTCCCGGTCCGTCAGCCGGGGGCGCGGCGAGAAGAACCGGTAGTAGATGGATTCGGGCGAGAGCCGGGCGTAGAACTCGCGCAACAACTCGGCGTCACCGGGCCTGATCGGCCGTAGGTGCGCCGTCCCTCCGTCGGCGAGGACGACGTCGGCCTCCCAGTGGTCGGGGTACGGCACACGTCGAGACTATGGGAGATCCCGAATTAGCGCCGGTTCGGGACCCACCCGGGTACCGGGAGCTGTTAGGTTTTTCTCCGGGTCGCGCAGGCAGGCCGCCTTTCGGGGGTGGCAGCCGCAGGGAACAGGGTGGGTGGACGACATGACGCGCGTGGTCGTGGTCGGTGATCTGATGACCGATGCCGTCGCGCGAGCCGCGTTCCCGCTGGCGAAAGGCGGAGATACGCCGGCCAACGTGACGATGCACGGCGGCGGCTCGGGAGCCAACATCGCGGCCTGGCTGGCCGTCGAGGGCGTCGAGTCGGCGTTCATCGGGCGGCGCGGGGCCGACATCGCGGGCCGCAACCGCGACATGGAGCTCATGGGCTACGGCGTCGACGCCCGGCTCGTGATGGATCCGGAGCGGGCGACCGGCACGTGCGTGGTCATGGTGACCCACAAGGGCGACCGGACGATGCTGTCGGACCCGGGCGCCAACGCCGCGCTGCTCCCCGAGGACATCCCGCAGGACCTCTTCGGTCCCGGCGCCCATCTCCACGTGTCCGGTTACTCCCTGCTCAACGAGGGGGCCCGGCAGGCCGTCCTGCACGCGATGAAGCTGGCGCAGCGGGCGCAGATGTCGGTCACCGTGGACGGCGGCTCCAACTCCCATCTCAAGCGGGCCGGCGCCGAGCCGTTCCTCGAGTGGACACAGGGCGTCCGGCTGCTGATCGTCAACACCTCCCAGGCCGAGGTGCTGACCGGCCGCGACAACCCGGAGCAGGCGGCCAAGGTGCTGACCGCCTGGTACCCGGAGGTCGTGGTGAAGATGGAGGCCGAGGGCGCGCTGTGGTTCAGCAACGGCCCCACCGACCCGATCCGGGTGCCGGCCGAGCCGGTGGAGGAGATCGCCGACGGCACGGGCGCTGGTGACGCCTTCATCGCCGGATTCCTGCCGGTCTGGCTCGATGGCAAGCCGCCCGTGGAGGGCCTCGCGAACGGCTGCCGGCTCGCCGCGCGGGCGATCAGCCACCTCGGCGCCCGCCCCATGCTCTGAGAAACCGCACAGGCCGTACGGTCATCGCTCGGCGGCCTCGGCCCGGGCGGCGGCCTCCTCGCGCATGGCGGCCCACAGCAGGTTGAGCGGATGCCGCGGTTCGTACCGGACGCGGTCCTCCTTGCTGACGAACGCCCCGGTCATGATCTCCGGGGCGGCCTCGAGGTCGTTGCGCAGCTCGATGACCCGGAGTCCCTCGGCGCGCGACCGGTCGCCGATCGACCGCGTGACGATCATGCAGCCGCGGGCGAGGCCGGACTTCAGCAGTGACAGCCCGTAGGAGATGTCGTCGATGTCGGCCACGATGTCGAGGCGGTCCCGGAAGTTGGGCCCGTACCAGTGGCCGAGGAAGTCGGCGATCAGTCCGGTCGACGGCACCACGAGCGGGATCTCCGGCAGGCGGCTGCTCGTGACGACGCTGAGCGGGAGCTCCTGCTCGCTGAGGTTGGTGAGGAGGACGGGGCGGCCGCGCGCCAGCTCGATGACGTCGTACGGCCGCAGGCGCGTCTCGTCGCCGGGGACCGCGACGATGGTGCCGCAGACCAGGTCGACGCTCTTGGACTCCAGCCGCGACCACACGTCCTTCGTACGTACGTGGACGACGCGGAACTCGACCTCGCGGCGCTGGAACTCCTCGGACAGGCGCGCCCAGGCGCGGGAGACGGTCTTCAGGGTGAACTCGGTCGTGCCCACGGTGAGCGTGCTGCCGAGGCGCCGGCGGGAGGAGTGGATCTCGGCCAGCCACTCGCTCAGGGTGGCGCCCGCGAGGCGCGTGATCGCCTCGCCGGTCGGCGTGAACAGGACGTCCTTGCCCCGCCCCTGCTTGACGGTGAGGACCTCTCCGCAGAGGTCCTGGTAGTTGCGGTTGAGAGTGTCCATCTGTTTCTGCACGCTGGACTGCTCGCGGCCGAGCAGCCGGGCGGCGCGCAGCGCCGAGCCCGTCTCGCGGACGACCAGGAGCGTCCTCAGCTGGTCGAGGGTGGTGTCGAGCAGCGGCGGGGCACAGCTCAGCAACTCGCCGAGCCTGTCGTCACGCAGCGGATGAATACCGGACGATTCACTCATCAGACGTCCAATTCGGGCGTTGTTCTGTCCGCGAGAACAGTTCAGCGGGAAGTGATCGCACTTAGCGGTGAGATGACCTCTAGATGTTCTCCAGAACAGGTGGACACGACTTTTTGCACTCTAGAACAATTCCTAAGCGTGCGATGGCCGGTCGTCCAGGATCGTGAAGGTCACGGGGGCCCCGATCCGGGGCGGCCGGTCAGCTCACGGCGGCGAGGGCCAGCGGGAGGACGGCGGGGGCGCCGGCCTCGCGCAGGAGCCGCGCCACGACGGTGACGGTCCAGCCGGTGTCGACCAGATCGTCGACCAACAGCACCGGCCCCTCCGCGGAACGCACCGCGTCGGGAACGACGAAAGCGTTCCAGAGCGCGCGGACCCGCTGCGCGCTGTTGTGGCGGCGCGGACCGGGGCCGCCGTCCGCGTACGCGACCTCGCCGAGGTAGGGCAGCCGGCCGATCCCGGCGACGCGCCGGGCCAGGTCGGCGATCATCCCCGGCCGGGTCGCCGAGCCCATGGCGACCACTCCGGCGGGCCGGCGCTCCCAGTCCCACGCCGCGAGGACCTTCACGATCGCGCCGAAGACCTCGTCGGACACCGGGGCGTCGGGCGCGCCGTCGGCGAGCAGACCGCGCAGCCGGTTGCCCCAGCCGATGTCGGTCAGCCTCCCGAGCGCCCGGCCGGGCTCGGCCTGCAGGTCGGCGGGGATACGCCCGGAAATACCCTCCGCCTTCATGCCCGTCGGCCACATCCGGCGCGGCGTCACCTCGACTCCCGGGCGGCTCAGCCGCTCCCGGGCCCGTACGGTCTCCTCCTCGGGCACCTCCGCCGTCAGGTGCCGCCCGGTGCAGTTGTCGCAGCGCCCGCACGGCACCGCCTGCGGATCGTCGAGCTGCCGCCGGAGGAACTCCATCCGGCAGGAACCGGTCGTTTGATACTCGAGCATGGCCTGCTGTTCGCGGGAGCGCTCGGCCGCGACCCGCTCGTAACGCTCCCGGTCGTACGCCCACGGCCGGCCGGTCGCGGTCCAGCCGCCCTTCACGCGGCGGGCGGCGCCGTCGACGTCGAGCACCTTGAGCATCATCTCCAGGCGGCTGCGGCCCAGGTCGACGTGGGTCTCGAGCGCCGCGGTGGACAGTGTGCCCGCCTCCTCCAGCGCCCCCAGCGCCTGGCGTACGACCGGCTCGGGGGGAAAGGCCAGACCGGCGAAGTAGGCCCAGATGTCGCGGTCCTCGGTGCCCGGCAGCAGGATCACCTCGGCCCGCTCCACGCCGCGCCCGGCCCGGCCGATCTGCTGGTAGTACGCCACGGGTGACTGCGGGGCGCCCAGGTGCACGATGAACCCCAGATCCGCCTTGTCGAACCCCATGCCGAGCGCGCTGGTCGCCACCAGGGCCTTCACCTTGTTGTCGAGAAGATCCTGCTCGGCCTGCAGGCGCTCGGTCTGCTCGGTCTGCCCCGTGTACGCGGAGACGGCGTATCCGCGGTCGCGAAGGAACCCGGCCATCTCGTGCGCCGCCGCGACGGTGAGCGTGTAGATGATCCCGGATCCGGGCAGGGTGTCGAGCCGCCCGGCGAGCCAGGCCAGCCTTTGCTCGGCCCCCTGGAGCCGTACGACGGACAGGCGCAGGCTCTCACGCTCCAGCGGGCCGCGCAGCACGAGGGTCTCCTGGTCGGATCCGCCCGTGAGCTGATCGGCGACGTCATGGGTGACCCGCGCGTTGGCGGTCGCGGTGGTGGCCAGGACCGGCACGCCGGGCGGCAGCTCGGCGAACAGCGTGCGCAGCCGGCGGTAGTCGGGCCGGAAGTCGTGCCCCCAGTCGGAGATGCAGTGCGCCTCGTCCACGACGACCAGTCCCGCGCCGGCCGCCAGCTCGGGCAGAACCTGGTCGCGGAAGTCCGGGTTGTTGAGCCGCTCCGGGCTGACCAGCAGCACGTCGACGGCGCCGTCGCGGACGTCGGCGTAGACCCGCTCCCAGTCGTCGAGGTTGGCGGAGTTGATGGTCGCCGCGTGGATGCCGGCCCGCTCGGCGGCGGCGATCTGGTTGCGCATCAGGGCCAGCAGCGGACTGACGATCACCGTCGGCCCGGCGCCGCGCCGCCGCAGCAGGGCCGTGGCCACGAAGTAGACCGCCGATTTGCCCCATCCGGTGCGCTGCACGACCAGGGCCCGCCGCCGCTCGACGACCAGCGCGCGGATCGCGAGCCACTGGTCCTCGCGCAGCCGGGCGTGGTCCCCGGCGAGCGATCGCAGGCACGCCTCGGCGTCCTCCCGCAGGGCGTCTTCGGCCGGTCCCCGGTCCGCTTCGTCAGCCATGCAGTCCTTCGTACCAGCCCGCACCGACCGCCCGCGACGGATCGGCCCGACAGACCGATGACCGGTGCCGGCGTCGGGACCGGTCGGGCCTGCTACCCGCCTGCTCCGCCAGGCAGGCGGCGAACAAGCCCTTCGGTTGATCCTCGCTACGGAGATCCCGGGATTTCTGTCCCTTTCGGGCGGTATTCGCGGATGGGGTGGGCCGGCAGACGCGGTGTCGCGCGTAATAGCTGGGACTATCGCGCGAAACGGGTCTCATGGAACACCAGGAGGGGTATCCACCTCTCGTCACCGCCGCGCCATACCATAAAGCCCCGGATTCCCAGCTTGATCCCGGTGTCCAGATTGACTCGTTTAGCAAAGTGCGGGCGAATGACGGAGCGGACCACACTCACGATGACTACCGCATCTCCGACACGCCTCTTGGTGATCACCTTACCCGATACGTATATTGCCATCAGAATACGCGGGAATATAGATCGCGTCGGACTCCAGACACCCATTGCGACAGATACGAACGCCATCACATCGTTCCGAAAATGAGGGGAAAATGCAGAAGAAGGCGATTATTGCCACCGGAATGCTTGCCGTGACCGGAAGCGGGATGATCGGCAGCATTTCCGCGTACGCCCAGGCTCCTGCGGACGGCTGGCGCCATCACAGCAGTTTCCGCACTTTCCACAACAGCCGCTTCAGATTGCTCCATCGGCACGCGAACTTCAACGCCAACAACAACGAGCAGTTCGTTCGCGTACCGATCCGTAACCAAATCCGCGCCAACAACCTCGCCGTCATCCGAAACGCAGCGTCGCCCGGCCCCACCGGTCCCGCTGGCGCCACAGGAGCCACGGGTGCCACCGGCGCGACCGGCGCGACCGGCGCGACCGGGGCGACCGGGGCGACCGGGGCGACCGGGGCGACCGGCGCAACGGGGGGCACCGGCGCGACCGGCCCAACGGGCGCAACTGGCCCAACGGGCGCCACCGGCCCAACGGGAGGCACCGGCGCCACCGGCCCAACGGGCGCGACTGGCCCCACCGGCCCGACAGGTGCCACCGGCCCGACAGGCCCGGCCGCCGCGGGTGTGTGCCTCGCCGCGGAAACCGCCCCGGGCGACAGCTTCACGAAGTTCGTCGGGCTGACCCGGAATGGCACTCTCTTCCTCGCATCAGTCGACACGAGGGGTGGACCGCCGGCCTCTCCTGTGATGCTCAGCCCGTTCACGAACATCAACAGTCTGTTCCCGGACAAGACGCCGGCTTGCGTCGCGCTGTCCAACCATGGCAATGTCCTGGAGATCACCGTGCTCGGGACGAATGGTGTGGTAGAGGAACGGGAATGCACTGTCACGCCGGCGGGGGCGATCCCCACGGCCGCCAACTGCACCGCAGCGATCACCATTCCGTTCACCACGCCTCTGGCTCAGACCTTCATGGCGAACCGGAGGGCCGCCGCAGCCGGACTGCCGCTGCTCCGCGCCGCCCGGCTGGCCGCTCGGCCGCAGTCGGCTGGAGCACCACAGCACCGGTAAGGCACGGCCGATGATCTGACATCGACCGACCACGATCGACCGACCCAGGGAGTCTTGGGCGCACTCGAAGGTGGGAGCGCCCAGGACTCCCTGTTCCACGGCGTATGCCGGTCGTCCCTGCGGGCTTCCGCTGCCGAGGTCACCTTCCTCGACGCCAGGCGACCCAGTCGCCGGTATAGGTACGGCGGACCGAGACGAGGTGCCAGCCTGCGGGGGCGGTGGGCCAGCTGAACTCCGGTGGCAGCACACCGTCCCATGGCACGACGACGAGCGTCACGTCCGGCGGCAGTGTCGCACCGCGAAAACGGTCGATCGGCACCAGGCCGGTGCGGACTTGGAACGCTTGCGCGACCCAGATCCGCCACGGCAGGTCGGGATAGTTGACCGCCACTCGGTCTTGGGCACGGAGCCCGGCCGGGGCCAGGCTCGCGGCGGACCACAGCATTCTCTCCGGGGGCCGGACGACTCGATTGGCGACCACGATCGTGTCGGCCAGGGCGAAGGCGATGAAGGCGGCGGCGACGATGAGCAATCCGCCTCGGCGCCACTTCGCGATCACGGCGCCCGACAGCGCCAGCAGCAGCAGTGCGACGCAGGTGGCGGACCACAGTTTCAAAGAGCCCCAGCTCCAGGTGAAGAAGCAGATCTCGGGGAATTCCAATGCGGTGAAGAAGCTCCGAGAGAGCCGATCCCCGGCGTGCAGGCACACGATGCCACCGGTCACCAGCGCCAGGGCCGCCGTGGCGAGCACGACCTGGACGGCCGCCCTTCTCGTGGCGCGCACCGCGAACGCGGCCCCGGCAATGAAGAGCACCGGAGCCAGGCAGCCGAGGTACCGGCCGTAGGCGAAGTTCGCGACGGCGCCCTCGTCGGGGACCGCGGCCGAGCTGGCGACCGCGATGCCCGTAATCGCGGCGAGCATGACGGATGCCGTCGCCCGCATCGCGACCGGCGTGCTTCGGCGCGCGGCGAGTACGCCGACGGCCACCAGACCGACCCCGGCCACGCCGACGGTCGAAACGATGAGGTACCAGATCTTTCCCGTGGCCAGTCCCAGCGTCCACCCCAGCCCGTCCGGGCTGGTCAGACGACGGGAGACGAAGTCGCCCAGCGGGTTCACTCCGCCCGGATAGATCTGGGACCTCGCCCAGCCGTTCAGCGCCCACGCGGCGGCCGACGCGGCGACCAGCGTGCCGGCGATCACCGCGGTATCCCGTCTGCTCGCCCAGCGACGCCACAGGGCCGCGGCGAGAAGACCCGCATGCACCAGCACGATGATCGCGCCTCGAGAGTGCACGCAGTAGCAGTAGGCGGCCACCGCACTCGCCGCCGCGCCGTACCCCGGCCGCCCGCCGGCGATCCACGAGTGGATCAGCAACAGCCAGCCGAGCATCACGACCGGCAGTACGGCGTCGGCCATGGCGAATTGGCTGTAGAAGAGGACCGACGGCAGGAGCGCGGTCACGGTCGCGAGGAGGTACGCGTGCGCGCGCGGCAGCTTCAGGCGGCGCAGCGCGACATGGGCGAGCGGCAAGAGCGCCGCGCCGATCAGCGAATTGATCGCGACGACGAGGTGGTAAACGGTCACCGGGTCATCGCTCAGCCAGTACGCGGGAGAGATCAGGAGCGGATAGCCCGGCTGGTAGAACGACCACCCGGACAGGTTGCCGGCCGCGCCTCCGGCGAGCAGCCGCGCGGCCAGCAGGTAGCCCGTCTCATCGGGAATGAGGATGGGGGCCGTCCGATACTCGGCGAACAGCAGTCGGACGCACACTTGAAAAATCCAGCCGCCGACGAGCAGCAGAGGCCAGCGATGACGTCGAAGCGCATTGCGGCGAGCCGTTGAGTCCACACGCTCTGCCGGGCTGATGACCCCAGGCGATCCCATGGCATCTCCGTCCGAGAATGAAGCGCCCCCGTCCCGCATCTCGGGCGGCCCCATGGAGCGGCTCCCGATCCACGGCGGACGATAGCCGATCAACGAAGCGGGATACAGCCTCGGCGCTTTTATGCATGTAATTGGTTAGATGCCAAAAAGAGGACCGACTCCCACAAAGTCGCCCAGCCCTCTCATAACCGCACTCGGGACCGACCCGTTCGACGTTTTACGACGCGTGTCGAACGGGTTTCCGGCACCGCCCAACCTACAATCAGAGGCCATGTCTTCGGGGAAGCAAACGTTCTGTCTCACGATGATCGTGAAGAACGAAGCGCACGTCATCGCCCGCTGCATCGACTCGGTCAGACCACTGATCACCTCGTGGTGCATCGTCGACACCGGTTCTACCGACGGCACACAGGAGCTCGTTCGTAAAGAGCTCGCCGACCTGCCGGGCGACCTCTACGAGCGGCCTTGGAAGGACTTCGGCCATAACCGGTCGGAGGCGATCGATCTGGCGCGCGGCAAGGCCGACTACGATCTGGTGATGGACGCGGACGATGTCCTCGTGATCCCGGATGGGTTCACAATGCCGCGCCTCACCGCCGACTCTTATGAGATCCGCATCGACGACTCCGGGACCTCTTATTATCGCGTCCACTTCTTCAGAGGCGACCTCGACTTCCACTATGTCGGCGTCCTCCACGAGGTCATCATGTCCAGCCCTGGACGCACGCTCGCACGCCTCGATGGACTCACTTATCGCCGCACGTACGATGGCGCACGCTCGACCGATCCTCATAAGTTCCGGAAAGACGCGGCGGTACTTGAAAAAGCCCTCAAGGCGGATCCGGACAATGCTCGTTACGCTTTCTACCTCGCGCAGAGCTGGCGTGACGCGGGCGAGTACGCGCGAGCGGCCGCCGCGTACGAGCGACGCTCGAAGATGGGCGGGTGGATCGAGGAGGTCTGGTACTCGCTCTACGAACGCGCACGCCTCGCCGATCGTCTCGACGAAGACGACGACGCGGTCGTCGGGCACTACCTGCGCGCGTTCGAGACGCGCCCCCAGCGGGCCGAGGCGCCCTGCGAGCTCGCGCGTTGCCTCCGCTTCCGGGGCCGCCCCGCGGCCGCGTATCCGTTCGCGCGGGCGGCCAGTGACATCCCACTGCCGAACGACGTCCTGTTCATCGACGATGCGGTCTACGCCTGGCGGGCACTCGACGAGCTCGGGGTCGCGGCCTATTACGCGGGTCGCCACCGAGAAGGGATCGCCGTGAACGAGCGCCTGCTTTCCGGACAGGCCCTTCCCACGAGCGAACGCGCGCGCGTCCAGAAGAACCTCGACTTCTGCAAGAAGGGACTCAGCGCGTCGGCGCCATAGCGCCCGGGGACACGCGCAGGAAGGCGCCATGGACCGGCCCATCGCAACCGCACACCGACTCCGCGTCGACCACCCACGCGGGGACGGATCGGCCCCTGACGCTCAGGCGACCTCGGTGAGCTCCGGCTGGAGCACGGCGTCGAGCAGACCGGGGAAGCGACGATCGAGGTCGTCACGGCGGAGCGTGAGGAGGCGGCGGGCGCCCTGCACCCGCGAGTGGGTGATGCCCGCCTCGCGCAGGATGCGCAGGTGGTGGGACATGGTGGACTTACTGACCTCCAGCCCGGCGTCGTGCTGGATCCGGCCGCACGCCGACTCACCCACGCGGGCCAGCGTCCGGACGGTCGCCAGTCGCGCCGGATCGGCCAGGGCCGCGAGCACCTTGGGCAGGGTCAGCTCCTCAACAGGGGGATGGAAGACCTCATCGCTCACGAACCGAGCATATTTCACCTACTCCTCCGGAGGATGCCCCGGCCTTCAGCTTCAGGCCGGGGAGGAATCCGGACTCCGTCAGGAGCGGCCCGGCGTAGCCGGGACCGGTGCAGAACGGACTCCGCCAACATTCCGCCATTCTCCTTACATGCTCGAATGGCGGTTGTAAGGTGTCGGTCATGCGGACGGCGTACAAGTGCCGGGCCTACCCGGACCCCGAACAAGCGGCGGTGTTCAACCGCACGTTCGGGTGTGTGCGCCTGGTGTGGAACAAGACCCTCACCGAACGCCACGTGGCCTATCAGCAGGGTGAGAAGACCTCTTACAAGCAGACCGATGCGGCGTTGACCGCGTGGAAGAAGACCGAGGATCTGGCGTTCCTCTCGGAGGTGTCGTCGGTTCCGCTGCAGCAGACGCTGCGGCACCAGCACGCGGCGTTCGCGAACTTCTTCGCCGGCCGCACCAAGTACCCGCGGTTCAAGAACCGCAAATCCCGGCAGACCGCGCACTACACCCGCTCGGCGTTCCGCATGAAGAACGGCGAGTTGTACATAGCCAAGACCACGACACCGCTGCGGTTCGTGTGGTCCTTCGACGACGTCGAGGTGTCCACGCTCAACCCGACCATGGCCGTCATCTCCCGAGACCCGGACGGCCGCTGGTACGTGACGTTCGCCATCGACACCGACGCCCCCGAGCCCATGGACGAGGCCGGGCATGCCATCGGCATCGACCTCGGCGTGAAGGACTTCGCGGTCACCTCCGACGGGGAACGCATCGCCAACCCCCGCCACCTGGAGCGTAAGGCCCGTAACCTGGCCCGGTATCAGCGGCGGATGGCCCGCTGCGAGCGTGGGAGCATGAACCGGCGTAAGGCCAAGGCCAAGGTCGCCCGCGCGCACCGCAAGGTCCGTAACGCCCGCGCCGATTTCCTGCATCGCACCAGCACCAGCCTCGTCCGCAGGGCCGACACGATCGTCATCGAAGACCTCGCAGTCGCCAACATGGTCAAGAACCGTAGGCTGGCGCGCGTCATCAGTGATGCGGGGTGGGGGGAGTTCCGTCGGCAGTTGGAGTACAAGGCCGAACGTGCCGGGCGCACGCTCGTGGTGATCGATCGCTGGTATCCCTCGTCCAAGACCTGCTCGGTGTGTGGGCATCTGCTCGCTGAGTTGAGTCTTTCGACCCGGCACTGGACGTGTCCGGGCTGCCGTACCCGGCATGACCGGGACATCAACGCGGCCAAGAACATCGTTGCGGCTGGTCGAGCCGTAGCCGGGCCAACGCCTGGTGATGCCTGTGGAGCTGGTGTAAGACGGCAAGGGTCCTCCCTTCCGCAGTCGGCGCTGAAACAGGAAACCCGCGCCGCGAGGCGCCCGGCCTGAAGGCCGGATCGGCCGCAAGGCCGATGGGAATCCCCCTTCTTCACTTCAGAAGGGGGAGGAAGTCAAAACGCGGTGAGTTCGACCCCGTCGTAGTCGTCCTGCCGCAGCCGTCCCGGCGTTGTCGTCCCGGCGCAGCCATCCCCGCGCAACCGTCCCCTCCCGCTCAAAGCCAGCCCATGTCGCGGGCCTTGCCGACGGCGGCGTGCCGGTTGCCGACGCCCAGCTTGGTGACGGCGGCCGAGAGGTAGTTGCGCGTGGTGCCCTCCGACAGGCCGAGGTCGCGGGCGATCCGGGAGACCGGCCGCCCGTCCGCCGCCGCCCGGAGAGCGTCCAGTTCCCGGGCGGTGAGCGGGCACTCCTCCGCGGCGAGCGCGTCGGCCGCGAGCTCCGGGTCGATGTACCGCGCGCCGGCGTGCACCTGGCGGATCACCTGGGCGAGCCGCGCGCCGGGCACGTCCTTGCCGAGGAAGCCGCGCGCCCCGGCCGCCATGGCCCGCCGCAGGTTGCCCGGGCGGCCGTGGCCGGTCACGATCATCACGCGGCAGCCGGGCAGGTCACGGGCGAGGCGTTCGGCCGCGGCCAGGCCGTCGAGGCCGGGCATGTCGATGTCGAGGACCGCGACGTCCGGCCGGAGACGTAGCGTCTGTTCGACCGCCTCGTCACCGCGACCGACGTCGGCGACGACGTCGATGCCGTTCTCGGTGGCGAGCAGCGCGACCAGTGCCTCGCGCACCAGATGGTGATCGTCCGCGAGCAGCACCCTGATCACGCGACGCTCCTTTCCGCCGTCTCTCCCGTCGCGAGCCCGCCGGTCCGCGGGACGCTCGCCGTGACCCGGAAGGTTCCGTCCCCGGCCGGGCCCGCCGAGAACTCGCCGCCGGCCGCGCCGACGCGTTCGGCCAGGTCGACGTAGTGCCGCGCGGCCACCCGGCGGCGTGTCGCCACCCACAGGAGCCTGGTGTACAGCAGCGGAAGCGCGACGAACGCGGCCACCGCGACCGTCCGCCGCACCGGCGAGTGGGACTCGGAGAACGTCCACACCACCGGCGTGAGGATCTGTGCCGTGCTCCCCAACCCGTACAGGACGGTCACCACAGCGGCGATCACACCGGGACGCGGCAGGCGGACCTGCATCGGATACCCCCTTCACCCGTGCTCAGGCCCGGCGAGGATCCCAGCGGAAGAAGCGCCGGGTCAACCAGAGGCCGACGGCGATCCACAGCAGTGCCACGCCCAGTCCCGCGCCGGACACCTGGAAGCCGTTCAGGAGGCCGACGTGGTGCGCGGCGACGTGCTTGGCCGGTTCGGCGGAGAAGTCCCGGCCGAACCAGCCGGTGCGGACCGCCCGCACGATCGGGGTCGGCGCCAGGACCTCACAGACGCCGCGCGCCCAGCCCGGCAGGGCCGAGAGCGGGATCGCCATCCCGGAGCCCAGCGCCCCGATGAGGAGCACCGGAACGGACGCGAGCTGAGCCACCTCGTTGCTGGGCAGCAGCCCCGACACGCCCAGCGCGAGTACGCAGAAGGCGACCGAGCCGATGAGGCTCGCCACGAGGATGAGGGGGATGTTCCGTGGCATCGGAGCGTGCAGCACCACGATGAGATACCCCGCCGCGAAGGCCTCCTGCACCAGGCCGACGAGGACCGCGTACGCCACGTCACCGGCGAAGATCGCGCCGACCGGCAGCGCCGTGCCGCGCAGCCGCTTGTAGATCCGTTCCTCCCGGCGATACACCGCGGCGGCCGACACGCTCATGAAGGCGGCCAGGCAGCCCATCGCGAGGGTTCCGACCCCGACGTACGCCCGGAGGGGCACGCCGCCGAGCGTCTCGTGGGCCGTCGGGTTCATCGTGTAGACGACGACCAGGAACAGGGGCAGCGTCAGCACGCTGAACGCCAGGCCGCGCTGGCGAAGCAAGGCCGCGTGGTTCAGCCGGACCTGCGCCCAGACCATCGCCGGCCATCCGGGCACCGAGGCAGCGCGCCCCTGGATCCCCACCGGGCTTTCGAGCGTTGTCGACCGGTTCATCCGGCCACCTCCAGGAAGATCTCTTCGAGGGACGGGCGGGTGACCTCCAGGTCGGTCAGCTCGAGGCCGCGGCGTTCGGCCCAGTCGAGCAGCTCGCGCAGCGTCCGCTGCACGTCCCGCGCCTCGATGACGACGTGGTCCCCCTCGTACGTGGCCGATGCCCCGGGCAGCAAAGGCAGCTCGGACGGCATCGGCAGGCCGAAGGCGATGCGCGGGGCCCGCCGGGCGAGAATCTCCCGAACGGTCCCCTCCGCCGCGATCCGTCCCTCATTCATGATCGCGAGCCGGTCGGCGAGTCGCTGTGCCTCGTCCAGATAGTGCGTGGTGAGCAGCACGGTCGCGCCCTCGCCGGAGAGCTCCCGGATCAGGTCCCACACGCCGCGCCGGGCCTCGGGGTCCAAGCCGGTGGTGGGCTCGTCGAGGAACAGCACGTCCGGGCGCCCCAGCGCGGCGAGGGCCAGATCCAGCCGCCGCTTCTCCCCGCCCGACAGTCTCCCGACCCGTACGCTCGCCCGCCCGTCGAGCCCTACGAGCGCCAGCGCCTCCGTGCGGGGCATCGCCGAGGGCGTCCAGCGACGCCAGGCGTCCACGGTCTCGGCGACCGTGAGGTCGTTGTAGAAGCCGCCGTCCTGCAGCACGATCCCCATCCGGGCACGGACGCGGTCCCGCTGCTCGTACGGATCGGCGCCCAGCACCCGTACGTCCCCGGACCCCGCCCGCTCGTAGCCCTCGATCACGTCGAGCGTGGTCGTCTTGCCCGCCCCGTTGGTCCCGAGCAGGGCGAACACCTCACCCGGACGGATCGCGAACGACACGCCGCGTACGGCCGCGAAGTCGCCGTAGCTCTGGTGCAGATCCCGCACCTCGATCGCCGTTTCCATGCTCCGAGGGTCCCGGGACGACGGGAGGCGCGGCAGTGCGCGACGTCACCGGACGGGCATGAGGTTCGCGGGGCGCGGCCATGACATACGTCAGTCCCGCGGCTACCGCTCCTCGTGGAGGGACTCCGCGGACACGGCGGCGACGCCGTCGTGGCCGGACAGCCGGAGCGTGAGTTCGAGCTCGGCGAGCAGGCAGCGCAGCACGTGCCGGACGCCCTCCTCGCCGTCCAGCGCCAGCCCGTACACGTACGGGCGGCCCAGCAGGACCGCCTTCGCGCCCAGGGCCAGGGCCTTGAGAACGTCCGCGCCGGTCCGTACGCCGCTGTCGAACAGCACCTCGATCTGGTCGCCGACCGCGTGGGCGATGATCGGCAGCGCGTCGAGTGCGGCGACCGCCCCGTCCACCTGGCGCCCGCCGTGGTTGGACACGACGATGCCGTCCATTCCGGCGTCCACCGCGCGGCGGGCGTCGTCGGTCTGCTGGATCCCTTTCAACGCGATCGGCCCGTCCCAGTGCTCGCGCAGGAACGCCAGGTCGTCCCAGGTCAGGCCCGGATTACCGAAGACGCCGGCCCAGTGGGCGACCGGATCCGCCCCGGCCTTGGCGGTGAAGACCGGGTCGGCGAGGTAGTTCTGAATCCCGATGCCGCGCAGGAACGGCAGGTAGGCGTTGTCGAGGTCGCCCGGCCGCCAGGCCAGCGTGAACGTGTCGACTGTGACGACGAGGGCGGTGTAGCCCGCGGCCGCCGCCCGCTCCAGGAAGCTGACCGCCAGGTCGCGGTCGCCCGGCCAGTACAGCTGGTACCAGCGCGGGCCTGCCACCTCCGCGACCTCCTCCATGCCGTACGACGCGGCCGTGCTCAGGATCATCGGCAGGCCGAGGGAACGCGCCGCCCGCGCCACCGCGAGCTCCCCCTCCGGGTGCGCGATGCGGAGCACGCCGACCGGCGCCAGCAGCAGCGGGGCCGGCAGCTCCGCGCCGAGCACCCGCGTGGTGAGATCGCCGCCCGTGACGCCGCGCAGCATGCGCGGGACGATCCGCCGGCGCCGGAACGCCTCGCGGTTGGCGACCGCGGTGTCGCCGGTGCCCGCCGACCCGGCGATGTAGTCGTACGCCTCTTCCGGCAGCTTCTCGCGGGCGAGCGCCTCCAGGCGGGTCAGGTCGGTCGGCAGCGAGGGCAGGACGTCGTTCAGGCCGTTGAGGTAGATCTCGAACTGGAAGTCGGCGTACATGCGGGCGCTCCTTCTCCGAGAGGCCTCACGTTAGTGCCGCGTCGACCGACCTTGGTCGTATATCGACCGTGTGTCAGGCCGAGACATGCCGGAAGAGACGGAGAGCGGCCAAAGATGTCACCGGAACCCGCGACAATGGCTGCATGGCACGACGCGGTTCGCAGACCCCTCCCCCGCCGGACTTCGAAGAGAACATCGTCGACGTCGATGTCTCCGAGGAGATGCGGGGCAGCTACCTCGAGTACGCCTACTCGGTCATCTACCAGCGGGCGCTTCCCGACGCGCGCGACGGGCTCAAGCCCGTCCAGCGCCGCATCCTCTACTCGATGAACGAGATGGGCCTGCGGCCCGACCGCGGGCACGTCAAGTGCGCACGCGTCGTCGGCGAGGTGATGGGCAAGCTGCACCCGCACGGCGACAGCGCCATCTACGACGCGCTCGTCCGGCTCGCCCAGCCGTGGGCGATGCGGATGCGCATGGTCGACGGGCACGGCAACTTCGGGTCGCTCGGCGGCGACGACTCCCCCGCCGCGATGCGGTACACCGAGGCGCGGATGGCCCGCGAGGCCATGCTCATGGTCGAGAGCATCGACGAGGAGACCGTCGAGTTCCGCCCCAACTACGACGGGCAGGAGATGGAGCCGGAGGTCCTGCCCGCGGCCTTCCCCAACCTCCTGGTCAACGGTGCGTCGGGCATCGCGGTCGGCATGGCGACCAACATGGCGCCGCACAACCTCACCGAGGTGATCGCGGCCGCCCGCCACCTGATCGACAGCCCCGAGGCGCCCCTCGAGGAGCTCATGCGCTTCGTGCCCGGGCCGGACCTCCCCACCGGCGGAAAGATCGTCGGCCTGGAGGGCATCCGCGACGCGTACGCGACCGGGCGCGGCACGTTCCGCACCCGCGCCACCGCGCACATCGATCAGGTCACGCCCCGGCGCAAGGGCATCATCGTCACCGAGCTGCCGTACGCCGTCGGCCCCGAGCGCGTCGTCGCCAAGATCAAGGACATGGTCAACGCGAAGAAGCTGGCCGGCATCGCGGACCTGAAGGACCTCACCGACCGGCAGCAGGGCCTGCGCCTCGTCATCGAGATCAAGAACGGCTTCCACCCCGAGGCGGTGCTGGAGGAGCTCTACCGGCTCACGCCGATGGAGGAGACGTTCGGGATCAACAACGTCGCGCTGGTCGACGGCCAGCCGCGCACGCTGGGCCTGCGCGAGCTGCTCCAGGTGTACGTCGACCACCGCATCGAGGTCGTGCGGCGCCGCAGCATGTACCGCCGCACCAAGCGGGAGGACCGGCTGCACCTCGTCGACGGTCTCATGATCGCGCTGCTGAACATCGACGAGGTCATCCAGGTCATCCGGGCCAGCGACGACTCCGCCGCCGCCAAGTCGGGGCTGATGGAGACGTTCGAGCTGTCGGAGATCCAGGCGCAGTACATCCTCGACACGCCGCTGCGCCGCCTCACCAAGTACGACCGGCTCGAGCTGGAGAAGGAGAAGAAGCAGCTCACCAAGGAGATCGCGGCGCTCACCGCGATCCTCGAGTCGGAGCGGAAGCTCCGCAAGGTCGTCTCCGACGAGCTCGCCGAGATCGCCAAGACGTTCGGCACCCCGCGCCGCACCGCGCTGCTGGAGTCCACCGGCGAGGCCAAGACCGCCGTGGTGCCGCTGGAAGTTCCCGACGACCCGTGCTTCGTGCTGCTGTCCTCCACCGGCCTGCTCGCCCGGACGATGTCCGCCGAGCCGTTGCCCGCCGACGGCCCACGGGCGGCGCACGACGTGATCGTCTCAGCGGTCACCGCCACCGCGCGCGGCCAGGTCGGCGCGGTCACCGACACCGGCCGCCTGATCCGGATGGACGTCATCGACATCCCCGCCATACCGCCGACGGCGTCCCCGCCGTCCCTCGCCGGCGGCGCGCCGGTGAGCGAGTTCGTCGCACTCGAGCAGGACGAGACGATCGTCGGGATCGCCTCGCTCGACACCCGCGGCTTCGCCCTCGGCACCGAGCAGGGTGTCGTGAAACGCGTCGCGCCCGACTACCCGAAGAACGCCGACGAGTTCGAGGTCATCGGCCTCAAGGACGGCGACCGGGTCGTCCGCGCGGTGCAGCTCGAGTCCGAGGACGACGACCTGGTCTTCATCACCAGCGACGCGCAGCTGCTGCGCTTCCCCGCCTCGTCCGTACGCCCGCAGGGCCGCGCGGCGGGCGGTATGGCCGGCATCCGTCTCGGCTCCGACGCCAAGGCCATCTGGTTCGGCGCCCTCGACGGCTCCCGTGAGTCCTTGGTCGTCACGATCGCGGGCAGTTCGACCGCGCTGCCCGGCACCCAGACCGGTGCGATCAAGGTCTCGGACTACGCCGACTTCCCGGCGAAGGGCCGCGCCACCGGCGGCGTCCGGGCGCAGCGGTTCCTCAAGGGCGAGGACACGCTGCTGTTCGCCTGGGCCGGCCCGGTCCCGGCGAAAGCCGCCGGGATGACCGGCAAGGCGACCGACCTGCCCACCGAGTTGGGCCGCCGCGACGGATCCGGCGAAAGGCTGGCAGCGCCGATCGCCGCGATCGCCGGCCCCGTCACGCTCAGTGCCCCGGACGCCGCCGACCAGGCCGGAGACGCCGCCCCCGAGGCGGGAGAGCCTCCTCAGGAGTAACCCCGAGACGGACGGGCCGCCCACGCTGTGGGCGGCCCGCCGTGCGGGAGGCCTGTCACGGGGTGCGTGTGGGCACGCGAGGAGATGTCAGGAGACCAGGGCTTCGGGCTTGTCGGTGCTCGGCCGGCGCTGCGCGACCACGGCTCTGGCCAGCCGTACCGTCAGCACCATCATCGTGAGCACCAGGGCCAGTGCGATCCATGCGGCCACCTCCGCGGCCGTCGCGTACCCATCACGGTCGAGCACCGCGAAATAGATCCCGCCCACGACGGCGACACCGGTCACGCCGGCGAACTGCTGGATGGTGGAGAGCGTGCCCGAGGCGACGCCGGCCCGCTCGGGGGTGATCCCCGCCATCGGCGCGCCGACCAGGGACGGCAGGATCAGGCCGTTGCCGACGCCCATCAGGCCCATCGCGGTGAGCAGCCACGGGACGGCGACGCGGTGCCCTTCGGTCTGCAACCCGACCGCGACCAGAAGCACGCTCAGCCCGGTGATCGCCGCGCCCGCGGTCATGACCCGCAGACCGTACTTGACGATCAGACGCTTGCCCGCCAGCGACGTGACCATGGCCAGCACCGCCGTGGGGGTGAAGATGAGCCCTGCCCGGAGTGGGCTGTACCCGAAACCGGTCTGCAGAGTGAGGCTGATCACGAAGATGTAGCTGGAGAAGAAGGCCATGAACGCGGCGTTGATGGCCATGCCGATGGTGAAGACCTTCCGGTGGAACAGTGTCAGGTCGAGCAGCGGCTGACCACCGCGGGCGGCCAGGCGTCGCTCCCAGATCACGGCGGCCCAGAACGCGGGCACGGAGGACACCAGGAGCACCCAGGTCCACACCGGCCAGCCTTCCTCCCGGCCGAGGACCAGGGGCACGAGTGCCAGCGCCAGCGATCCGGAGACGCCCAAGGCGCCGATCCCGTCCAGGGCCGGGCGGCCGTTGGCGGTGGTGCGCGGCAGCAGGGCGGAGGCGAGGGCGAAGACGATCAGGCCGACGGGCAGGTTGATGAAGAAGATCGCCCGCCAGCCGAGGCCGAGGACGTCGGCGCCGAGCAGCAGGCCGCCCAGCAGTTGCCCGCACACGCCGCTGAGTCCACCGGTGACGCCGAACCACGCCAGCGCGCGTGGCCGTTGCTCCCCAGGGATGACGGTGGTGATGAGGGCGAGTACCTGCGGCACCATGGCGGCGGCCGTCAGTCCCTGCAGCATGCGGGCCAGCACGAGTTGGACCGGACTTTGCGCCAGTCCGCACAGCATGGAGGCCAGGGTGAAGGCCACCACGCCCGTCAGGAACATCCTCCGTCGGCCGAGCAGATCGCCCAGACGGCCGCCGAGGACGAGCCCGGCGGCGTAGCTGAAGACGTAGCCGCCGACGACCAGTTCCAGTGCCGCCGCCCCGGCACCGAGGTCGGACTGGATGGCGGGAAGGGCGACGTTGACCACGTTGCCGTCGAAGCCGTACATGAAGAAGGCCGCCAGGATGACGGGCAGCAGGAGCATGGAACCCTCCATTATTGATGGATCAGTCAAAAACTTGGGCGCGCGAAGACGCTGTCCCGCCGGCACTCAGACGCGCAGGTCGGCGACCACCGCGTCGACGGTCTCGTGCAGCGACTGGGGGCTGTAGCCGGCCTTGGCCTGCACGAGCAGACCGTGGAAGGCACTCATCACCTGGCGAGCGAGCAGGCGGGCCGGTCGGTCGGCCCGGATCTCACCCTGGGCCCTGCCGTCCTCGACCGCCTCCACCAGCGCCGCTTCGAGCTGAGTGAAGCACTGGCGGGCCAGCGCCGACAGTTCGGGTTCCGCGCCGGCCAGTTCGGTCACGGTATTGACCGCGAGGCAGCCGCGACGGTCGGCCACCGTCCGATCCACGCCACTGAGCATGAGCCACCGGATGCGCTCCAGCGGCGGCCGGTCCGCCTGGATCGCGTTCTGCCCGGCCGCACCCTTGTCCCGGTAACGCCGCAGCGCCAACTCGAACAGGCCCCGCTTGCTGCCGAAGGCGTTATAGAGGCTGCCGCGGAGCATCCCGGTCCCGTTGATCAGATCATCGGTCGAGGTCGCGGTGTAGCCCTTGGTCCAGAACGTCTCCATCGCCGCCTCGACGGCCGCGTCGGCGTCGAACTTCCTCGGACGTGCCATGCCCGCAGATTGCCAGTTTTTGATGGATCTGTCAAAAACCATTCAGAGGGCGCAGCATGCAGACTCGCGGCCAGCGGTCCAGGCCGAGGACGGCCTCTCGTCGGCGGATGGCTCGCAGGTCAGGGGTGAGCTCGGCGTCCGTCAGCCGCCGGAATCCGCACCGCAGGTAGTACGGAGCGTTCCACGGCACGTGCTCGAAGGTCGTCAGAGTGAGCGCCGACGCGCCTCCGTCCTCCGCCTGGGCGGCCACGTGGCCGAGGAGCGACCGGCCGATCCGCCGACGCGCGCTGTCCGGATGCACCGACACCTGCTCCACGTGCACCCCGGCGTCGATGCGCGCGGCGATGAGGTAGGCGACCGGCCGATCGGCCGCGTCCACCGCCGCCCACGCCATCCCGCCTTGCTGGTAACGGGTGAGCTCCCCGAGCGGAAGCGGCTCGTCCCCCGCGATCTCCGGCATGTCGACGTCGCGGAACAACCGGCCGGCGGCCACCTCGATGTCCTGGAGGATCGGAAGATCACCGGTTTCCACCGCACGGATGCGCATCCGCCCATCCTCCCCGCTCCGCCGGCGACGGGCATTCGAATTTCGTACGGGCTACCACCGCCGGCCCGCGATCACGCGAGGGCGGGCGCGGCGGGCAGGCGGGACAGGAACCGCGCGACCGCATCGCCGAACTCGCGGGCGTGGGTGATGTAGCAGTCGTGCCCACCGCCGTCGATGGTGACCAGCTCCGTCCCCGGCCTGCGGGCGATCATCTGTTCGGCCACGTCGGGTGGGACGACCTCGCTGTCGCCGCCGAGGAGCAGGAGGGCGGGCTGATGGCTGCCGGTCCAGTCCGCCCACCAGTCGCCGCGGATGCCCTGCTTGATCGCGGCGATGTCGTCGCGGTCCCAGCGGAAGCCCCAGCCGTCCTCATCCTCGAAGGCGTTCTCTTGGAAGTGGTCGATCGCGCCCAGTACAACGCGCTCGGAGATCGCCGCCCGCAGGGCTCCAAGGCTGGGGAAGCGCTCGGGGAAACCGTCCAGCCACGGAGTGGTGGCGCCGACGGGCGGGGTCTCGGCCGGGAAGTCGATCGCGACGAACGCGCTCACCAGGTCGGGGCGGTGGGCCGCGAGCTGGTAGGCGTTGATCGCGCCGAGTGAGTGGCCCACCAGGACCGCCGGGGCGATCCCGAGGTGCTCGATCGCGTCCACGGTGTCGGCGACAAACGCGTCCCGGCCGTAGTCGCCGGCCCGATCGGACAGGCCGTGTCCCCGCTGGTCGAGGCCGATCACCCGCCAGTCCGGGCCGAGGTGGCCGGCGAGCGCCGACCACGCCCGCCCGCGTCCGAAGGCGCCGTGCAGGGCGAGGATCGGCCGGCCGGTGCCGCCGGAGTCGACGTAGGAGAGACGGAGTCCATCGCGATTCGTGAGGTATTCGGTCTTCATCATGCGAGGGACTCTAATCGAGACACTCTTTTCGAGTCAACACGCCTAGAGGTACCTCGAAACGAGCACCGTCGATACGATGGAGTCATGCTGAGCCTGAGCATCCTGGGGTTCCTCTACGAGCGACCCATGCACGCGTACGAGCTGCGCCGCCATATCTCCGGACTGTCCGGCCACATCCGGCCGGTGAGCGACGGCGCGCTCTACCCGGCGATCGGCCGGCTGGAGAAGGCGGGCATGCTGACCCGGCACGAGGAGCCGGGGAGCGGCGCGACGCCTCGGCAGGTCCTCTCACTCACCCAGGCGGGGCGGGACGAGCTCCTCCGTCGGCTTGCCCGGCCGGCCGAGCTCGAAATCACCGACCGGAACTCGTTCTCCATCCTCCTCGCCTTCCTCGGCTACCTGGAGGATCCCGCGGCCCAGGCCGAAGTGCTCCGCCGCCGGTTGGCGTTCTACGAGGAGCCCGCCAGCTACTTCTACGATGAGGGACGCCCGCTGCGGGCGGCCGAGATGAGCGATCGGTTCCGCAAGGGCATGATGTCGCTGGCCGCCGTCACGAAACGGGCGGACATGGAATGGCTGCGCCAGACCATCACCGACCTGGAAGGCACTTAGCGCGGTTCTGGTTTTTGGCCGGACGACCATCGTCCGGCCAAAAACCACGGTCGCGGCGCTGCGGGTCAGCGGCGCAGCGAGCGACCGCCGTCCCGCTGTGCGGGGATCTTGGGAGGTTGGACGGTCTCGGCGATGGCGTCGAGCAGGTCCGCCGGTCCGCCGCAGGCCTCCTCGTAGTGCCAGAAGCGCACGATGCGCTCGGCGACGTCGTTCAGCCGGAACTCCTCGCCCGAGAAGCACCCGGCCGCGGAGAGGCGGGTGATGACGGCGGCGTCGTCCGGGAGATCGACGGCGTACGCCGCGGCGTCGAGGAGGGCGACCGCGCTCCGCGCGTTGCGCCCGTCGTCGCGTGCGTCGGCTCGGTTAAGTCGCCACCAGGCGTGACGACGCAGGCATTCAGCGATCATGCGGGACTTCCGCATGCGGCCTCCTTGGAAAGGCATTCACTCCGAACAATGGCGCACAGTAGTCGACAAATAACTCACTGTCACCGCGGATGTCGCCGGAGCGCCGAGAACACACCGACCCCTTGCCTTTCGATGAGCCGCGATTGCCTCTCACGTCCGCTGCGGCCGCGAGCGTCGGGTCATCCGGGCGAGGCGAGCCCCTTGCGGTAGGCGTACGTCACGGCCTGCGCCCGGTCGCGCAGCCCGGCCTTGGCGAACAGGTTGTTGATGTGCGTCTTCACCGTCGCCTCGCTGATGTACAGCTCCTGGGCGATCTCCGCGTTCGACTTCCCATCCGCGATCAGCATGAGGACCTCCGCCTCCCGCTGGGTCAGCCCGTCCGGCAGGTCGCCCTTGCGGCGCCGCGGCGACTGTCCGCCTGAGGCGAGCGCGTCGACGAGCCGGCGCTGGACGGACGGGTCCAGCTGGGCGTCTCCGTCGCGTACGGCCGCGATGGCCCGCGCGATCTCGTCCGCGCCGGCGTCCTTCGTCAGGTATCCGCGGGCGCCCGCCTGCAGGGCGGCGAACACGGACTCGTCGTCGCTGTAGGTGGTCAGCACGACGACCTGCACGGCCGGATGCGCCGCCTTGATCCGGCGGGTGGCCTCCACGCCGTCGACGCGCGGCATGCGCAGGTCCATGAGCACGACGTCCGGTACGTGCTCGGCGACCAGCCGCAGCGCCTCCTCACCGTCGGGCGCCGACCCGACCACCTCGATCCCGGGTAGCAGCCCGAGCAGCAGCACCAGGCCGTCGCGTACGACGGTCTGATCGTCGACCACGAGGACGCGCGTCATAGCGGCACTCTCAGCAGCACTCTGAACCCCTTCTCCTCCGGACCCGCCTCCAGCGCGCCGCCGATCAGCTCCGCGCGCTCGCGCATCCCGACCAGACCGTAGCCGCCTCCGGTCGCGGCGAGCGGCCCGGGCCCGTTACCGCCCGTGTCCCGGACCTCCAGCTCGCACCGGTCGTCGAGGTAGCGCAGGTCGATCGCGACTTCCGCGCCCGGAGCGTGCTTACGGGCGTTGGTCAGCGCCTCCTGCGCAGTACGGATGATCGCCAGGCCCGCCTTCGGTTCCAGCTCGCGGGGCTGCCCGGTGATCGTCACCTGGCAGCGGACGTCGGCGAGGGACCGATGCTCCTCGGCGAGCTCACGGAGCACTTCGTCGGTCGGCGGGATGTCCCCGCGCAAGGTGGCCAACGCCCGGCGCGTCTCCTCCAGCCCGCTACGGGCCAGACCGCGGGCGCGCTCGACCCGGTCGAGCGCCTCGTCCGTCCGGCCGTTCGCGATCAGCAACCGGGCCCCTTCCAGGTGAACGAGCTGGGCGGACAGGGAATGCGCCAGGATGTCGTGGATCTCCCGGGCGATGTGGGCCCGCTCGGCGAGCACGAGGTTCTCCTGCTCGGCCCGCCGCGTCGCCTCCCGAGCCTTGCTCGCCCGCACCCCGGCGAACATCCCGGCAAGACCGATGATCGCCCATAGGTCTCCCAGCCGCCCGTGCTGCAGTTCGTACCCGAGCCCGATCGCGAGGCCCGAGATGAAGAACGTGGGCAGCGCGCGGCGCACCGAGTAGTACTCCGCGGCGAACCCGGACACCGCGAACAGCAGGGCGCTGGCGGGCCGGGCCGGCGCGGTCACGTAGAGCAACATGCCGACGAAAGCGGCGGCGGCGAAGATCAGATGGCCGTACGGCCACCGGAACCGGTGGGAGAGGATCCCCAGGACGAACACGGACACCGCGAGGAGCACTCCGGCGGTGTACGCGAGGTTCGTGCCGTGCAGTCCGAAGCCCGGCCGGCGCGAACCGTGCAGCATCGCGTAGCCGAACCACACGATGCTGGCGACGAGCGCGCCGATCCGGAACAGCATCCGCTCCCGGCCGTCCGCACCGTTGGCGGCGGCGCGCGCCTCGTCGAACGGGTGGCGCCGGCCGCGGAGGAAGCCGGGGGTGGTCACGCGTCAACGCTAACCGGCACCGGGAGGGTACGGGCACGCCAGGCGAGCACGAGGTTCTGAGTGAGCATCCAGGCGGCCACGGACACCAGGATGTCACCCGTCCCGGCCTTGACCCCGGCGGCGTACCCGAAGGCCACGGCCCCGCCCCGTACGGCGATCGAGGCGAGGAAGACGCCGAAGGTCGCCCACGTGCCACGGCTCCAGACGGACCCGTCGTGCTCCCGCCAGACCCGCATCGTGGAACCGAGCCCACAGCCGAGCGCGAGCGCGGCCACGATCTCCGCCGCCAGCAGGACGGTGGCGAGCACCTGGTGGCGGGGATCGATGACATGGCCCTGGCCGAACCCGACGGCGGCGAGGATGACGGGGAGGACGTACGGCCTTTCCGCGGCGACGCGCCGCGGCGCGAACCGGCGGTAGATCACGAGGACGACGACGGCGGCGATCAGCAGGCCGTTGAGCAGAGCGTGCATGACTTCGACGGTAGGAATCCGCCGCCCGCCACGGATCGGAGCCGGGTTGGATTCCGGCCCCGTCCACCCCCGGGTGGAGAGCAGCACCCCGCCGGGCGACCCCTGGTGACCGGCGGACGAGGGCCCTGGCGGGCCCTCCACGGCGACGGGCCCGTCCCGCCCGCCGCGGCGATCACCAGGGATACCTGCCGCTCAGTGCACCGGAGCGGATCCCGGAAGCAGCCGTCGCAGCCCGCGCGGAAGGGTCCAGCACCGCCGGCCGAGCAGGGCGATGGCCGCGGGCAGGAGCACGCCCCGGACGATCGTCGCGTCGATGACGATGGCCACCGCCATGCCGACGCCCATCATCTTGTACTCGATGGCGGTCAGGGTGATGAAGACGCTGAACACCGCGGTCATGATGACGGCGGCGCTGGTCACCACCCCCGCGCTGCCGGTGATGCCGCCGACCACCGCTTCCCGGGTGTCCGCTCCCGCGGCCCAGCGCTCGCGGATCCTGCTGAGGATGAAGATGTGGTAGTCCATGCTCAGCCCGAAGAGGATCACGAACATGAACACGGGCAGCCAGCCGACCACACCGCCGTACGAGCGGAAGCCGAGCAGCGAGCCCAGGTGACCCTCCTGGAACACCCAGGTGAGCACCCCGTACGCCGCGCCGATCGACAGCAGGTTCAACGCGATCGAGATGACCGGGATCGCCAGCGAGCGGAACGCCACGACGAGCAGGACGAGCGCCAGGACCAGCACGAAGGCGAACACGAGCGGTGTGCGGGCCTCCAGCTGCTCGGCGAAGTCGTGGGCGACGGCGGTCTTCCCGGCGACCGCGTAGTCGATGCCGTCCACCCGCCCGAGCGTCGCGGGCAGGATCCGGTCGCGCAGCGTCTCCAGGGCGTGGTTCGCCGCGCCGTTGTTCCGGAAGTCCGCCAGCGGCACCCGTACGACGACGACGCGGTCCACGGTCACCGCGGAGATGGGCTCGCCGAGTGCGCGGTCACCGGCGGCGACGCGCCCGCGCAGGTCGTCGATCGCCCGGTTCACCGTCCGCCCGTCCACCGAGCCGCCGTTCTTCGCCCAGATCACCACGCGGGCCGGTGCGGGCGTGCCGGGGAACGCCTCCTGCATGCGGAGCGCGGCGTCCACCACCGGAACGCTGCGCGGCAGGCTGTCGGTGGTCGCCGCGTCCTGCAGCCGCATTCCGAACGCCGGCAGCGCCAGCACGGCCAGGACCACGGTCGCGGACCCGCCCCACAGGAGCGGACGCCGTACGACCGCACGAGCGACCAGTGACCAGACCCGGGACTCCGTGGCGGTGGTCCGGCGGCGGCCGAGCAACGGAACCCGGGCCTTGTCCACCCACCGGCCGAGCAGGGCCAGGAGAGCGGGAAGGACCGTGACCGAGCCGACCATCGCCAGGCCGACCACGAGGACCGATCCGGCCGTCAGCCCGCGGAAGTTGTCCAGCCCGGTGAACAGCAGCCCGCACAGGCAGAGCATCACGGTCAGCCCCGAGACGACCACCACGCGGCCCGATGTACGCGCGGTGATCCGCAGCGCTTCGGCGATGCCGCGTCCGGCGGCGCGCTCCTCCCGCTCACGGCGCAGGTAGAACAGGGAGTAGTCGATGCCCACGGCCATGCCGATCAGCAGGACCATCGACGACGTTGCGCTGTTCACCGGAACCCAGTGGGCGATCACCTGCAGGAACCCGAACGTGCCCACCACGGTGGTCACCGCCAGCAGCAGCGGAATGCCCATCGCGATCAGCGACCCGAAGACCACGAGCAGGATGAGCACGGTGAGCGGCAACGAGACGAACTCCGCGCTCTTGAAGTCGCCCTTGATCCCCTGGTCCACGGCGAGCGTCAGACTGTGGTCGCCCGCCTGCGCCAGCCTGACCTGCGGATGGCGGGCCCGCACCGAGTCCACGGCCCGTACGGCGGCGTCGTAATGGGCGTGGAGGAGGTCGTCCGGACCCGCGACCTGGAACGTGACAAGCCCGGACCGGCCGTCCCTCGACACCAGCCGGTTCGCGTCCGCCGACGAGCCGTCGCCGCCCAGCGGGGAACGTACCTCGGCCACCGCACCCGGGGTCCGGCGCAGGGTCAGCACGAGATCGCGGGTGGCGTTCCGCAGCTCGGCGCTGTCCGCGAACCGCTCCCCCGCCGGCGTACGGGCCTGGATGAGGACGTTCTCCTCGATCGGCACGTACGAGCGCTGGGCGGACAGCACCCGATCGGCTCGGCCGGACTCTCCGGGGTCCGTGCTGTTCATCGTGTCTCCCGGCATCAGCGCGCTCGAGAGTACGGCGACGATGACGAGGGCGAACCAGCCGGTGATCGCCAGAAGACGGTGCCGGATCGACCAGCCGGCGATCCGCTCGACCACGGCCCCCTGGCGGGGTGGCCCGGTCGCGGCCGACGGATCGGCCGGCCCGGCAGGCGGGCGGGTCGATTTGCCAGTAGGCAGCATGAACTGCTGTCCTTTCCGAGAAGGAGCGTTCCTGTGAGAGCTCGCCCTGCGGGCGAGGTGGTGCTTCTTCGTCACCTGGGCCGTCGAGTTGCAGCTCGGCGGCCCAGGGCAGATCCGTCACTCGACCGTCTGCAGGATCCTTTCGAGTGATTCCATCCGGGACTGCATCTCTCCGACACGCCCGTTGAGCTCCGTCAGCAGCTGCTCGGTGCTCCGCTGGGCCGCGAGGGCCTCTTCGGCGATCCTGCGGTACTCCTGTTCCCGTACGACGAGGACCTTGGCCCGCCGGGTGGCGGCGAGTTGCCAGATGGTCACCGTGATCACGCAGGTGAACAGCGCGAATAGCCCGAAGGCGCCGACGGCCTCCGCCAAACCGTGCCCGCCCATCATGGAGATCCCTTCGTTCCGTCGCCCGGCCCTTCGCCCGGCGTGCTCAAGGTTCGTTCCGCGGCTTCGAGAACCTCCGGCGTCAGCTCGATCGCGAACGCGTTGACCTCGTAGAACTTCATCGCCTTGCCGTCCTCGGACACCTCCATCCGCGCCGAGACGAGGCCCGCCGCCTCCAGCTTCCGCAGGTGCACCTGGAGCAGCGGCCGGCTGATGCCCAGCGTGCGGGCGAGCTCGCTCACGTACGCGCGCTCCCGCGCGAGCGCCGCGATCACCCGGACGCGGTGAGGATTGGCCAGCGTCGCCAGTACGCGCACGAGCTCGTCGCCGTTCATGTGAGGCGGCTCATCGCGATGGCGGACATGCAAAGAAATGTTAGCAGGTGCTCAATCTTCTTGGCACCAGGACGCATTCGGGGCAAAAAAGCGACGGCCTGCTCGCCCCGACCGGGGTGAGCAGGCCGTCGTCGTGCGGCGCCGAGAGGTGTCAGATGTCGATGCGAGCCTCGTCGAGCTCGGTGGCGCCGGCGGCGATGAACTGCCGGCGCGGGGCGACCTCCGACCCCATCAGCAGGCTGAAGATCTTCTCCGCCTCTTCGGCGTCCTCGATGCGGATGCGGCGCAGCATCCGGTAGCGCGGATCCATCGTCGTCTCGGCGAGCTGGTCGGCGTCCATCTCACCCAGGCCCTTGTAGCGCTGGATCGGTTCCTTCCACCGGACGTTGCGGCGCTCCAGCTCGACGAGCTTCTTGCGCAGCTCCGCGTCGGAGTAGGTGTAGATGTGCTTGTCCTGCCCCTTCTTCGGCTTGACGAGCTCGATCCGGTGGAGCGGAGGCACCGCGGAGAAGACCCGCCCGGACTCGAGCATCGGCCGCATGTAACGGTGCAGGAGCGTAAGCAGCAGGGTCCGGATGTGAGCGCCGTCGACATCGGCGTCGGCCATCAGGATCACGCGGCCGTAGCGCGCGGAGTCGAGGTCGAAGGTGCGGCCGGAGCCGGCGCCGAGGACCTGGATGATGGAGGCGCACTCGGCGTTCTTGAGCGTGTCGGCGACGGACGCCTTCTGCACGTTGAGGATCTTGCCGCGGATCGGCAGGAGCGCCTGGAACTCGGAGTTGCGCGCCAGCTTGGCGGTGCCGAGCGCCGAGTCGCCCTCGACGATGAACAGCTCGCTGCGGTCGTCGGTGGTGCGGCAGTCGACCAACTTGGCCGGGAGCGCGGAGTTTTCCAGGGCGCTCTTGCGGCGTTGGTTCTCCCGCTGCGTGCGGGCGGCGATGCGCGCCTTGGACGCGGCGACGACCTTTTCCAGGACGGCCCGCATCTGCTGCTTCTGGCCACGCTTGGGACTCTCGAACGCCTCCTTCAGCTCCCGGCTCACGACCTGGGAGACGATGCGGGTGGCGGCCGAGGTGCCGAGGACCTCCTTGGTCTGGCCCTCGAACTGCGGCTCCGGCAGGCGCACGGTAACGACGGCGGTGAGGCCCTCGAGGATGTCGTCCTTGACGACGGGGTCGTCGCCGTTCTTGAGCAGCTTGGTGGCGCGGAGCTGGTCGTTGATCACCTTGACCAGGGCGCGGTCGAAGCCGGTGACGTGGGTGCCATGCTTCGGCGTGGCGATCACGTTGACGAACGACCGGGTGATCGTCTCGTAGCCGGTGCCCCACCGCAGGGCGACGTCGACGTCGATGTCGCGCTCGACGTCGGTCGGGGTGAGGTGGCCCTGCTCGTCGAGGACGGGCACGGTCTCGGTGAAGTGCCCGCGGCCCTGGATGCGCAGGACGTCGCAGACCGGCGGGTCGCTCGCCAGGTGGTCGCAGAACTCGCCGATCCCGCCGTCGAACCGGAACTCGTGCTCGGCCGGCTCCTCGCCCCGCTCGTCGCGGACGGTGATGGTGAGACCCGGCACGAGGAAGGCCGTCTGCCGCATGCGGTCGACGACGGTGTCGCCGGCGATCGAAGCGTCCTTGAGGAAGATCTGACGGTCGGGCCAGAAGCGCACGCGGTTGCCGGTGATGCCCTTGGCCACGCGCTTGGTCTGGTGCAGCCCCCGCTGCTTCGCCGGCTTCTTGGTGAACTTGGCGTTCGGCCCGTCGTCGGCGAAGTCGCCGGGGAGGCCGCGCTTGAAGCTCATCGCGTGCGTGTGGCCGTCCCGGTCGACCTCGACGTCGAGCCGGGCGGACAGAGCGTTGACCACGGAGGCGCCCACGCCGTGCAGACCCCCCGACGCGGTGTAGGAGATGCCGCCGAACTTGCCGCCCGCGTGGAGCCGCGTCATGACCAGCTCGACGCCGGTCAGGCCGGTCTTGGGCTCGACGTCGACCGGGATGCCGCGGCCGTCGTCGCAAACCTCCATCGAGCCGTCGGCGTACAGGACGACGTCGATGCGGGAACAGTGACCGCCGAGCGCCTCATCGACCGAGTTGTCGATGATCTCCCAGAGACAGTGCATGAGGCCACGGCTGTCGGTGGACCCGATGTACATCCCGGGTCGTTTGCGTACGGCCTCGAGCCCTTCGAGCACCGACAGGTGCCGCGCGGTGTATCCGTGCGGGTCCTCAGTCGTGATGGTGGCGGCGGTCAACGGCTCTGCTCCTCGGGGGTAGGGCGTGCGGGCAGCAGAGTACCCGTCGGCACCGACACTACGCGGACCGGCGCGCCGTCCGGTACGTCCTCCATCCCTGGGCGGAGGCGACCACACGGCGGTCGATCTGGCGTAACTCCATCTAAAGGAGGGTGTTCGCCAATCAGCCCGTCTCTATGGTTCAGCCATGCCCAACACGATTGTCGCCAAAGATCTGCGAAAGCGCTACGGCGACGTACGAGCGGTCGACGGAGTGACGCTGACGGTCGAGGAGGGGGAGTTCTTCGGAATCCTCGGGCCGAACGGCGCGGGGAAGACGACGACTCTCGAGATCATCGAGGGGTTGCGCCAGGCGGACGGCGGTGAGGTCACCGTCCTGGGCCGGTCCCCGTGGCCGCGCGACCCGGGGCTGTTGCCGAGGATCGGCGTCCAGCTCCAGGCATCCTCCTTCTTCGAGCGGCTCACCGCGCGGGAGCAGCTGCGCACCTTCGGTTCGCTGTACGGCGTGCCGGACCGCAAGGCCGACGCGATGCTGGAGACGGTCGGCCTGACGGAGAAGGCCGACACTCCGGTGGAGAAGCTGTCCGGCGGCCAGGCGCAGCGCCTGTCGATCGCCTGCGCGCTGGTGCACGAGCCGGAGCTGGTGTTCCTCGACGAGCCGACGGCCGCGCTGGACCCCCAGGCGCGCCGCAACCTGTGGGACGTCCTGCGCGCCATCAACACCGAGGGCCGCACGATCGTGCTGACGACGCACTACATGGACGAGGCCGAGACCCTGTGCGACCGGGTGGCGATCATCGATCGGGGGCGGATCCTGCAGAGCGGTCCGCCCGCCGCGCTGGTCCGCGACCTGGACGCCGCGACCCGGATCGGCGTGGTGAGCGGCGTGCTGAGCGTGGCGGAGGCCCGTGCGCTGCCGGGCGTGGACGACGTGAGCGACGACGGGGTCTCGCTCGTCATCTCCACCCGCGATCCCTCCTCCGTCGTGGCGGCACTGGCCGCCCGTGGCGCGCTGGACGGCGTCCAGATCAAGGGCGCCACCCTCGAAGACGTCTTCCTCAATCTGACCGGGCGGGAGTACCGAGCATGAGCAGTTTCCAGAGCCTGGCGCGTGCGATGTTCCTCGGTTTCCGCCGGGACCGGGGGGCGCTGTTCTTCACCGTGGCACTGCCGTTGCTGTTCCTGGTGATCATCGGTGGGGTGTTCTCCCGGCAGTCGACCCCGAAGTCGAAGGTGCTCGAGATCGGCTCGGTGGCGATCGTCGACCAGATGCCGGCGGACATGCGGGCGGGGGTGGACAAGTCGCTGAAGTTCACGAAGATCTCCGACCGGAACGCCGCCCTGGAGAAGGTCCGCAAGGGCGACTATGAGGCGGCGATCGAGCAGAGCGGCGATCGGGTCGTGCTGCACTTCTCGGCGGCCGACCAGGTCAAGTCCGGGACCGCGGAGGGCCAGATCGAGGGCCTGGTGCAGGCGGCCAACCAGGCGTCGTCCGGGCGTCCGCCGAAGTACAGCCTGGTGGGGCAGCAGGTCGAGGACAAGTCACTGAAGGCGATCCAGTACATCACCCCGGGCCTACTCGGGTGGGCGCTCGCCTCGGCCGGCATGTTCGGCGCGTCCACCACACTCGTGACATGGCGGACGAAGGGCCTGCTTCGCCGCCTGCGCCTGTCGCCGGTGCCCATCCGGAGCGTGTTCGCCGCGCGGGTCGTGGTCAGCCTCGGGGTCGCCATGGTGCAGACCGCCTTGTTCATCGGCGTGGCGAGCATGCCGTTCTTCGGTCTCAAGCTCGCGCACTTCTGGTGGATGTCGATCCCGATGGTGCTGTGCGGGGTATTGGCGTTCCTCGCGATCGGCATGCTGATCGGAGCCTGGGCAAAGACGCAGGAGGCCGCACAAGGAGTCACACAGATCGTCGTGTTGCCGATGGCCTTCCTCGGCGGATCGTTCTTCAACATCGACGACGCGCCACGCTGGCTGCGGATCGTGTCGGAGATCTTCCCGTTGCGCCACCTCAACAACGGGATGCTCAAGGTCCTGGTGCGTGGGGAGGGACCGGCGTCGGTCCTGCCGGAGATGGGCATCCTGCTGGGCTTCGCGGTCGTGGCCACGGTCATCGCGGTCCGGGTATTCCGCTGGGAACAAATCTAACAATCCACGCCACGGTGACCTTTGTCACCTCAGGGGCTATTCCGCTCTCGGCGTACACAGAACCCGCATGGGAACGCTCGCGTCAGGTTAGATGTTGTCCTAAGCGACCGACCCCGAGACGAGGAAGGCGACGTGACTGGAGCTCTTGCCCCAACAAAGCCGCTGACGGCCGTGGACCGCTGCGACCGCTGCGGTGCTCAGGCCTACGTCCGCGCGGTCCTCGCGGGCGGCGGAGAGTTGCTGTTCTGTGCGCACCACGGCCGTAAGTACGGCGAGACGCTTCGTGCGAAGGGCGCTGAGATTCACGACGAAACCGACCGGCTGCTTGAGACCCCTGCATCCCCCACGGAGGACGAACGGTAGGCCAGGCCAGCCGACCCGATAACCCATGACGGCGGCCACCCAGCCAGGGTGGCCGCCGTCTCGCATGCCGAGCCCCGCATCGACCCGGTGAAGGAGGACGATGCTGATCCTGTTGCCGCCCTCGGAGGGCAAGGCCGCCGAGGGCGACGGGCCGCCGCTCGACATGACGGCGCTGAGCCTTCCCGGCCTGACCGCCACCCGGGAACGGGTGCTCGGCGCGCTGGAGGCCCTGTGCGCGGGCCCGGAGGAGGAGGCACGGCGCGTGCTGGGCCTGTCCCCCGGGCAGGCGGACGCCATCGGGCGGAACCGCCACCTGCGCACCGCGCCCACGCTGCCGGCGTGGCGCCTCTACACCGGCGTGCTCTACGACAACCTGGGCCTGTCCACGCTGGATCCGGAGCGCACCGCACGCTCGGTCCTGATCTTCTCGGCGCTGTGGGGCGCGCTGCGGCCCGCGGACAGCGTCCCCCTGTACCGGCTCTCCATGGGCGTGAAACTGCCGCCTCTGGGCCCTCTGGCGGCCGTGTGGCGTCCCGTCCTCACCGAGGTCCTGCCCGCGGGCGGCCTGCTGGTGGACATGCGCTCGGCGCCGTACGCCGCCGCGTGGAAGGCACCGGTGGTCCGGGTCCGTGTCTTCCGCGAGCAGGACGGCCGGCGGACGGTCGTCAGCCACATGGCGAAGGCGACCCGCGGCGCGCTGGCCCGCGACCTCCTAGCGAACGGCGCCGACCCGGCCGGCCCGGAGGAACTCCTGAAGACCGTGCTGGACCTCGGCTACCCCGCCGAGTTGACCGGCACGGACCTCGACGTGATCACCGGCTGACCGGTACGGAGGCGGTCCGAGCGGCCGAGTCCCGAGGGGCCCGGCGGACGCCCCGGAAGACTCGGGCGGCCGTCCGCGAAAACGTCCGGACGCGGGTACGTGATGGGCCCGGACCGGCGGTGCCGGCCCAGGCCCATCGTTATCGGAACGTTAGGCGGGATTCCTCAGTCGAGGTAGTCCCGCAGCACCTGCGACCGGGACGGGTGGCGCAGCTTCGACATGGTCTTCGACTCGATCTGGCGGATCCGCTCGCGGGTGACGCCGTAGACCTTCCCGATCTCATCGAGGGTCTTCGGCTGCCCGTCCGTCAGGCCGAACCGCATCGAGACCACGCCGGCCTCCCGCTCGCTCAGCGTGTCGAGCACCGAGTGCAGCTGCTCCTGCAGGAGCGTGAAGCTGACCGCGTCCGCGGGGACGATCGCCTCGGAGTCCTCGATCAGGTCACCGAACTCGCTGTCGCCGTCCTCGCCGAGCGGGGTGTGCAGGGAGATCGGCTCTCGGCCGTACTTCTGGACCTCGACGACCTTCTCGGGCGTCATGTCCAGCTCCTTGGCCAGCTCCTCCGGGGTCGGCTCGCGGCCGAGGTCCTGGAGCATCTGGCGCTGCACGCGGGCCAGCTTGTTGATGACCTCCACCATGTGGACCGGGATGCGGATCGTGCGCGCCTGGTCGGCCATGGCGCGGGTGATCGCCTGTCGGATCCACCACGTGGCGTAGGTCGAGAACTTGTAACCCTTGGTGTAGTCGAACTTCTCCACCGCGCGGATCAGGCCGAGGTTGCCCTCCTGGATGAGGTCCAGGAAGAGCATCCCGCGCCCGGTGTAGCGCTTGGCGAGGGAGACGACGAGCCGAAGGTTGGCCTCGAGCAGGTGGTTCTTGGCCCGGCGGCCGTCCTCGGCGATCCACTCGAGGTCCTCGCGGACCTGGAACTCGAGCGTGCCGCCCTCGAGGGCGAGCTTCTCCTCGGCGAACAGGCCGGCCTCGATGCGCTTGGCGAGCTCGACCTCCTGCTCGGCGTTGAGCAGCGGGACCTTACCGATCTGCTTGAGGTAGTCCTTCACCGGGTCGGCGGTGGCACCGGCCGCGGCGATCTGCTGCGCGGGGGCGTCTTCGTCGTCGTCTCCGATGACGAAGGAGTCGTCCTCCCCCGTGGGCTTCTTGTTGTTGTCGGCCGGGGCCGCAGGCGCCTCTTCGACCTCCGCCTCGGACTCGGGCTCGGCGGCGGCGTCGGCTTCGGCGTCGTCCCCCGTCTCCAGGTCGGTGGCCTCGTCGACTTCCTCGAGGTCCGTGAGGTCCGCCTCGTCGAGGTCGGTGACCTCGAGATCGGCTTCGTTGACCTCGTCGGTGTCCTCGGGCTTCTCGGCCGCCTTCTTGGCGACCGGCGGCTCGGCGGTCTTCTTCTTGGGCGCTGCCTTCTTGGGCTTGACCGCGGTCTTCTTGGCGCGGGCCGGCCGCACCGGCGCGTCGACTTCGTCGTCGACGACGGCGGTGACCGTGTCCCGTTCTTTGGCCGCGGCGGCGGCGGTGGTCGTCTTGGGCTTCTTGGTCGCGGGCGTCGCGCGCTTGCTGCTGCTGTTGCGCGCGCGCTTAGGCGCCGCGGAGTCGGCAGCGCTCACCATGACGGTCACACCCTCCTTGCTGAGACTCCGCAAGATGCTCGAGGCCTTCGACACGGGAATGTCGGCCTCCTCGAACGCACGGCGTACGTCATCGGCCTCGAGGTAGCCCTGGGAACGCCCACGCTCGATCAATTGCCTGACAACGTGCTCGTGCAGCTCGGACGGCTTGGAGGTCGAACTCGCAGGCGACACAAACACCTCTCGAACGAAACGTGTGGCTATGTTTACCCAGTGCTCTGTCGGGCGCCGGCCCTGCAGGCTCTATGCGCTGAGCAGCGTACCCCTGCCTCACCTTCGGTTTAGCAGTCTGGCACGCCCGCCTATTCCGCGCGGTGGAGTCCTGCCCGGTGACACCCACCTTAGAGGGCACTGAGCGGTCCTTCGTACGTGCTACGCCGTCTTCGGCGGAACATGTAGGGCAAGTACTGTCACGTCATCATCATGGTCGTACCCGGCCAGCATCCGGTCGACCAAGAAGTCAACGAGTATCTCAGGATCTGCAAGCACCTCCGATGGGGCAGCGGCGGCGATCGAGACGATCTCGTCGAGACCGGCATCGAGCCCCCGTCTACGGTTCTCCACCAGTCCATCGGAGTAGAAGACCACAGTGTTGCCGGGTGGGACCGAAAAAATTGTCTCTTCTCGTTCGGAGGGCCACCCGAGCGGAGTGCCGGCCTCCGCGTCACTGACCCGCGGCGGGGCGTCCGGGAAGATCCGCAGCGGCGGAAGATGACCCGCGTTGCTGATCATTCCTTCGCCGGTAGCGGGGTCGATGACGGCGTACGCCAGGGTGGTGATCTGCTCCCATCCCTCGGTGGCGGCGAACAGCCGGTCGAGGCCGGTGATCACCGCAGCCGGGCGCGGGTCGTTCAGCGCGAGCGCGCGCAGCGCGTTGCGCACCCGGCCCATGCCGGCCGCGGCCTTGACGCCCTTGCCCATGACGTCGCCGATCGCGATCGCCACGCGGCCGTCCTGCAGCGGGAAGGCGTCATACCAGTCGCCGCCGACCTGCACGTGCCGCGTCGCCGGGTGGTAGCGGGCCGCCAGGCGCATCGCCGGCAGCTGCGGCAGACGGTCCGGCAGCAGGCTGCGCTGCAGCGCCTCGGCGGTCTTGTGCTCCCGCTCGAACAGCGTCGCCCGCTCGACCGCGAGCGCGCACTGACCGGCCAGGGCCTCGAGGAAGACCCGCTCCTCCTCGGTGATCTCCCGGGGCCGGGTGAAGGAGAACCGCAGCGCGCCGAGGGCGCGGCCGGCGGCCAGCAGCGGCAGGCCGACCCACGCGCGCTCGTCGGTGCGCCGGACGAAGTCGGCGATCTCGTCGCCCTTGAGCTGCAGCCGCAGGCTCACCGGGTTCTCCGCGAGGAAGGGCCGCCGCTCGCGGACCGCGATCGACATGACGCTGGCGCCGTCGATGCCGATCTCCTCCCGGGCGGGGCCCGGAAGCTCCGGGATGCCACCCGGAGTGATCATGCGCAGGCGGAGCTTGTCTTCCTCCAGGAGGGCGACCGCCGACCGGTCGGCGCCGATCGCGGACCGGCCGACCTCGGTGATAACCGAGACGACCTGGTTGACGGTCAGCGCCTCGGCCAGCATTGACGTCGCCTGCTGGAGCCGCGCGGTGCGCAGTGCGGCGGCCGACAGCTGCTCGGTCAGGCGGCCGCGCATCTCCTCGGCCTCGCGCTTGCCGGTGACGTCGGTGTTGGCGCCGACCCACTCGACGATCTCGCCGTCGCGCCGTATCGGCACCGCGCGCACGTCGTAGTTGCGGTAGCCGCCCGCGCGGGTGCGGATGCGGTAGGTCGCCTCGAAGATCCGGTCGTTCGTGACGCAGGCCCGCCAGGTCTCCTCGACGCGCGGCCGGTCCTCCGTGTGCACGGCGCCCAGCCAGCCCTCGGTGGCGTACTCCTCGTGCGTCTGGCCGGTGATCGCCCGCCACTCGGGCGCGTCGTCGACCACCTCACCGGACGGCGTGGTCACCCACACCACCTGGGAGCTGGCCTCGACGAGGGAGCGGTAGCGCTCCTCCTTGCGGCGGATCGACCGCTCCGCCAGGACACGGTCGGTGACGTCAACGGCGACCATGACGACCCCGGACACCTCGCCCTCGGCGCCGTGGGCGGGGAACCAGGAGTGGGCCCAATGCCGCTCGCCGAGCGGCAGGTCGACGTCCAGGACCGGGCGGTCCTCGTCGAGGGCCTTGCGGGCGGAGGCCTCGATGACGCCCCCGATCTCCCCGGAGATGACCTCGGCGGGCCGGTTGCCCTCCAGGTCGGCGACGCTGACGCCGTGCATGCGCGCCAGCATCTCGTTGGCGCGCTTGAAGCGCAGGTCGTTGTCGAAGAGCGCGAACCCGATCGGAGCCTCCCGAAGCAACGTGGCGAACAGCGCCGAATCCGACGCGTCGAGACCGGAGATCCGTGGGTGCGGCACAGACGTATCGGTGCTCACCGTCGACACCTCCGTCGCGCGCTCAGACCTACTGCGAGGCATTTCCGCATCACTATGGGTGAATGGGAGCAGGCTAGCGCTCCCGCCTCCATCACAACACCGCTCGGAGTCAGGTTTTCATCATGTCGATGCTTCGGCGCCGACGGAAGCCCCGTGCGGCATCGTTATTCCGGCGACCGCGCCAGGCGCGCCCTCCGGTCACCCTCCGGTCACTCGGCGCGAGACCTCGCGTCCGGCGGGAAGCATGATGATAGGGGCCGATCGTCACCGGGCGGGCGACATCCCCGATCTCGGCGAGTCCCGTGTCGTCCCGGGGGCGCGATGATCAGTCCGCCGGGGGCGGTTCTGGCAACTGTCGACTTCGCGGCAATTTCCCGGTTTGACAAACTTTGTAAATCAGCTTTGGGCCTTGGCCGCGGCCTTCATCTCCTGTTTGTAAGCGCGGACCCGGCCCAGCGACTCCTCGTCGACGATGTCCGCGACCGAGTGATGGGCGCCCTCGTCGCCGTAGTGGCCGGCCGCCTCGCGCCAGCCCTCCGGCCGCACGCCGAAGCGCTTGCCGAGCAGCGCCAGGAAGATCCGGGCCTTCTGGTCGCCGAAGCCCGGCAGCGCGCCGATCCGGTTCAGGAGCTCACGGCCGGTCGCCGCCTCCGTCCAGATCCGCTCGGCCGTCCCGTCGTACTCCTCCAGCACCGCGCGGCTGAGAGCCTGCACACGGGCCGCCATCGCCTTGGGGTACCTGTGCAAGGCGGGCCGCTCGCTGAAGACCGCCACGAGCGCGTCAGGGGCGTACCGGGCCAGTTCCTCGGCGTCGGGGTCGTGCCCGAGCCGCCGCGCCAGCTCGTACGGCGCCGCGAAGGCGCGCTCGAGCGGCACCTGCTGGTCGAGCAGCATCGCGATCAGCAGCGCCAGCGGGCTGCGGTTCAGCAGCGCGTTGGCCTCGGAATCGATCGGCAGCGAGATCGTCATGGCGTCCTCCGGGAGCGTCCGGCCTCAATCCTGCACCGTCCGGGCCCCGGCGGTCACACCGGGTCACCGAGGACGAGCGTACGAGACGGTCCGCGCGACCGCCGCTCGCCCAGGCATGCGCAGGGTGACCGGCTCCGGTCCCCCGTACGCGACGGTCCTCGGCCGTCCGGTCGGGAGATGGAGGACGATTCGTCGCGGCCGTCAAGTGCCAGAGATGTGACGGTTCGCTGACGTATCGTCCGCCGCCGTTCCGAATGCGGCCTCCGCGGTGCTCGAATAGAGACATGACCAGCGATGGAACCCCTGTCGGACGGCGCGTCGTCCTCGGCATGGTCGGCCTCGGGGCCGTGGGCGTCGTCGTGGGCGCGCGCGTCCAGAGCGGCGTCAACCGCGCGGTCGGCCCGGTCGGCTCGCGGGTCTCGGGCCTGATCCCGGCGGCCGGCGGCTTCCGCTTCTACTCCGTGGTCGACTCCGTCAAGCGCGTCGAGCCGGCGGACTACCGCCTCACCGTCGGCGGGCTGGTCGATCACCCGCGTACGTTCAGCTTCGCCGACCTGGAGGCGCTGCCGCAGACGCGGATGACCGACACGTTCCACTGCGTCACCGGATGGACGGTGCCGGACGTCGCGTGGGCGGGAGTGGCCCTGCCCGACCTCCTGAACGTCGTCGGCGTACGGCCGGGGGCCAAGGGCGTCCGGTTCACCTCGTTCGACGGCGCGTACACCGAGGCGCTCACGCTCGAGCAGGCGCGCCGGCGTGACGTGCTCGTGGCCACGAGCATGCTGGGCGGCCCGGTGAGCCACGAGCACGGCGGCCCGGTGCGGATGTACGTCGCGCCGATGTACGGCTACAAGTCGACCAAGTGGCTCGGCGGGATCGACCTGGTGGACCGGGTCAAACCGGGCTACTGGGAGGTCCGCGGCTACGACGTGGACGCGTGGATCGGCCGCTCGAACGGATACACGTCATGATCCGGTTCACCCGCGCCGTACGGAGCGTGCACCACGTGACGGCCGTCCTCATGCTCGTCTGCCTCGCCACCGCGGCGGTGCTGTACGTCCCGGCGCTGGCCGAGACCGTCGGGCGACGCCACCTGTTCCGGATGATCCACATCGTCGCCGGGTTCGGGCTGCCGGTTCCCGCGCTGCTCGGCTGGGCGTCGCGCGCCTTCCGCGACGACCTGCGGCGGCTCAACCGATTCTCCCCTGCCGACTGGGGGTGGCTGCGGGGCCGGGACCGGCGGGCGACCGTGGGCGGCCGCGGGATCCACCCGGTGGGCAAGTTCAACGCGGGTCAGAAGCTCAACGCGGCGTTCGTCGCCGGCGCGATCCTCGTCATGCTGGGCACCGGGACGATCCTGACGTTCCCCCACCCGTGGCCGGACGTCTACCGCACCGGGGCGACCTTCGTCCACGACTGGCTGACCCTGGCGATCTTCGTGGTGTTCCTCGGTCACCTCTGGTACGCCCTGCGGGACCCGGGCGCGCTGTCCGGGATGTTCCTCGGGCACGTCAAGCCAGAGTGGGCCGCCCGGCATCACCCCGCCTGGCTCGACGAAAAAGCGGGCTCTCGTCCTGTTTCGACCAGGAATTTCGGTGGCCCCGGTGAGCCCCCCGACCCCAGCGGGAACACTGAGGAGGGCAAGGACGACCTGTCCCCCCGGAGGTCTTGACACTGCTTCGGGGGAGGATCGAGATTGGGCGCTGAGCGGGACGCAGGTGGACTGAAATCGTCTGAGGCGAGAGGGGTCGGCATGACCTCCACGCAGCGGGTCTTGCAGGTCGACGTACGGGATCCGGTGGTGGGGCGGCTCTGCCGGGACTTCCCCACCCTCTCCCGGGACGCGGTGGAGCGCTGCGTCTGCGACCTCCGGCTGCGGGCCCGACATCTCGGCGTCGACCTGACGCCGACGCTCGTCGAGGTGGTCGCGCGCGAGCACCTGATGTCGATGATCAAGTCGGAACCACCCTCGGGACGCCGACCCGAACGGCCCTCGGGCGAGTAGGGTGAGTGGCCGGACACTGGACCACTAATCCCTCGCGCATCCGTCACGGGCGCGCATCGGGACGTACTCCGAAAAGGTAGAACGTGAGCGACCTGCGCGAGGTGGGCCTGCGCGCCCCCGCGGACGCCGCTCCCCGGGCGTGTCCCGCGTATTCGGCAGTCATCAGGCGACGTCGATCGACGCGCGAGTCGCTCGGCGGGTCCCGCCGCGGCACGGACGCGTCCTTCCGTGGGGAGGCCGCATGACCCGGCGTCCCGCGCCGCCCCCGGACGCCGTGTTCGCCGAGATGCTCCGTGCCGCCCGTGAGCTCCTGGCCGTCCGCAGTCCCCTCGACGCCGAGCTGATCGTCAGCGAGATGCTCGGCACCTGGTGGGGCAAGCGCCTCGTCCAGGAGGACGTCGAGAAGCTCATCGGGGAGGCGCTGGTCGAGTACGCCGCGAAGGCGCGTACCCCGGCGGCCCTCGCCCTGCTCACCGGCATCGCGGCCCTGGGCACGCCGCGCCAGGCCGCCAAGGCCGAGGACGCCGCGCTCCCGCTCATGGAGGCCGGGGTCGCCCGGCCGGGCTGGGCCGACCGCGTCGGCATGGTCGTCTCCGAGGAGAGCTACGTCTCCCACGACGTCTACGGCGACCAGGACTCCATCGTCTGCACCTACACCTACGGCGGGGAGGAGCGCCACGCGCTGGTGGTCGTGGTCGACCACAACGAGCGCGGCATGGTGATCGACGCGTGGGTCTCCTCGCAGGTGGACAAGCTGCTCGGCTACTGCCGCAAGGAGGCCGAGGAGAACCCCCTGATGCGGTTCGAGCCGATCCCCGCCGCCCAGGCCCGGGCGCGGCTGGAGAGAGCCCTCGCCGTCACGGACGGCACCGAGGATCCGCCGGTCAAGGAGACCTTCGGCAACTACCACGCGTTCGTCCGGGCCCGGGTGCGCGCGCTGCCGCCCGGCGGCCGGCTGGCCTCGCCGCCGGTGTACGGCCACGACCGCCGCGCAACGATGGCGGCGCAGTTCCTCGCCTCCGATGAGGCGGAGGAGCTGTCGGACCGTTCCGCGGCGAGCCGCTGCGTCGACCGCATCATCGACTACGGCTGCGACCACGACTTCGGCCGCCCGCTGCGGGTCAGCCCGATCAAGTGCGAGACGTTCCTGCTGCACTGGCTGCCGCGCAAGGTGATGCTGTCGCCCGCGGAGCAGGAGGCCATGCCGCACGTGCTCGCGGCGTGGGTGCGCTGGGCGAGCAAACGTACGGGCCTGCCCGAGGAGGGCGTCCGACAGACCCTCGACAAGGTCTGGGACATCACCGGCAAGTTCGCCAAGGCGTACCGCGACCCGACCACGTTCGGGCTCGACCGGGAGCTCGTCGAGCGGCTGCTGCCGGACGGCGACCTGGAGGCCCTGGCCCGGCGGGCGTTCGCGTTCCCGTTCCTGACGGGCGGCAACGCCGACATCGACCTGACGCGTCTCGACCCGTCGAACGACCACGATCGGCGCCTGCTGCTGACGTTCGAGCATCCGGACGCCGATCCGGCGCACATCGAGGCCCACCTCCGGCTCGCCTCGCGCATCTGGGACGGTGACCCGCCGCACCTGTGGACGGTCGCCCAGCGCCTGCTCGACCGAGGGCATGACCGGCACTCCATCCTCCACCGGTTCATGGCGATCCTGAACGAGACCGACGGCGATCCCCGGGCGCTCCGGGCGGCACTGCTGGCCCTGCGGGACAGCCCCGAGAACTAAAGGGATCCGGTGGATCTCTCTCCGGCCGCGCGGCGATCCACCGGACACCCCTAGGCTTGACCGATACACGTGCTGGAGAGGTCATGGCCTGGGGCAAACGGATGCCGCCCCGCGGGCGCGCGGAGGCCGCGAAGAGCAAGCCGGGGAAGCGTGACGCCGACCGCGCCGTAGAACCGGCCGAGGCGGGACCACGTTCGAAGACACCCCCCGGGGATACGGCCGCCGAAGGGGGACCGTACCGGCAGGAGCCGGCCCAGGCACGGGGGCGGCAGCGCAAGGAGGCGCTGCTCGACGCGGCCGTCGACCTCCTCGAGGCGGGCGGGTTCGCCCAGGTGACCCACCGCGCCGTGGCCGACCGGGCCGCGCTGCCGCTCGCCGCGACCACGTACTACTTCCGCTCCCGCGAGGACCTGCTGACGCAGGCGTTCGCCCGGCTGGTGCAGCGCGACGTGTCGGCCATGCGCGAGCGGCTGCGGCCGCTCACCGACACCGAACCGGCCGCGGTCGCCGACGCCGTCGTCAGCGCGCTGGCCCCCGCCTGCGAAGCCGAGCGGAGCCGTCAGCTGGCCCTGTGGGAGCTGTACTTCCAGGTCGGGCGCGAGCCCGCGTTCCGGCCGTTCGCGCGGGCCTGGACCGACTGCTGCCACGAGATCGTCGCCGAGGTGCTGGCGGAGGCCGGCTACCCGCACGCCTCGGCGGACGTCGACATCCTGGTCGCGACGGTCGAAGGCATGATCGCGCGCGACCTCGTCGAGGCGCGGCCGGACGCGATCCGCGCGATGATCGACACGGTGGCACGGCTGCTCCACGCCCTCCAGGCGACGGTTCCGGCCGAGTCCGGTGGAGGACCGTCCCCGATTCCGGCCGACCGTCCGGCACCGTGACGTGAGACCGATACGGGTGGGCGCGCGGTAGAGGGCGTTCAGCGGGCATGAACCTGCCATGACGACCATGGACCAGCGTGGAATCCTCACCCCCTCCCAGGCTCGCGAGGTTTTCCGGACCGGTGAGACGCCGGTGACCACGAGTGGCTGGTGCCGCGGATACGTTCAGGCGAATCTCCTCGCCGTCCCCCGCGACCTGGCCTTCGACGCGCTGCTGTTCGCGGTGCGCAACCCGCAGGCCTGCCCGATCCTCGAGGTCACGGACCCCGGCGACCCGTACGCCCGCGAGATCGCCGCCGCGGACCTGCGCACCGACCTGCCCGCCTACCGGGTGTACCAGGACGGCGCCCTCGTCGCGGAGGTGCCCGACGCCACCGCGTACTGGCGGGACGACCTCGTCGCCTTCCTGATCGGCTGCAGCTTCACGTTCGAGGCGGCGCTCGCGGCGTCGGGCGTGCCCCTCCGCCACATCGAGCAGGGTCGGAACGTCCCCATGTACGTCACGTCCCGGCCGTGCCGGCCCGCGGGACGGCTGGCCGGCCCGCTCGTGGTGTCCATGCGCCCGATCCCCGCCGACCTGGTCGACGTCGCGATCGAGGTCACCGCCCGCTACCCCGCGATGCACGGCACCCCGGTGCACGTGGGCGACCCGGCAGAGATCGGAATCGCCTCGCTCGCCGTCCCGCAGTTCGGGGATCCGGTCGAACTCGAGCCGGGCGACGTACCGGCCTTCTGGGCGTGCGGCGTCACCCCGCAGGCGGTCGTGATGGCGAGCGCTCCCCCGTTCGCGATCACACACGCGCCGGGCCGGATGCTCATCACCGACCGGTCGGATGAGAGCGTGGCAGGATGATCGACCTCAACGCCGACCTGGGCGAGGGATTCGGGCCGTGGCGGCTCGGCGACGACCTGGCCCTCATGTCCGTCATCACCAGCGCGAACGTCGCGTGCGGCTTCCACGCCGGAGATCCGCTGATCCTCCGCCGTACGTGCGCGGCGGCCGTCGAGCGCGGCGTGGTGATCGGCGCCCAGGTGTCCTACCGGGACCTGGCCGGATTCGGCCGCCGGGAGATGGACGTCGCCGCCGAGGAGCTGACCGCCGAGGTGCTGTACCAGATCGCGGCGCTGGACGGCATCGCCCGCGCGGAGGGCGGCCGGGTGCGGTACGTCAAACCGCACGGCGCGCTCTACAACCGCATCGTGCGCGACCCGGTGCAGGCCGAGGCGGTGGCCGCCGCCGTCGCGGCGTACGACCCGACGCTGCCCGTGCTGACCCTTCCCGGCTCGGTCCTGCACGAGGTGAGCGACCTGACGATCGTCCACGAGTGCTTCGCCGACCGCGCCTACACCCCGGCCGGGACACTGGTCTCCCGGCGGGAGCCCGGCGCGGTGATCCACGACGCCGAGCGGGTGACGCGGCGGGCGCTGCGGATGGCCGTCGACGGCGTGGTCGAGGCCGTCGACGGCACCGAGGTACGCCTCGACGCCCGGTCGATCTGCGTGCACGGCGACACCCCGGGCGCGGTCGAGCTGGCCCGCTCCGTACGGGAGGCCCTGGAGAAGGCGGGCGTGACCGTGGAGTCGTTCGCTTGAACGCGGGGGACGCGATCGCGGAGGTCCGTCGCGCGGGGGATGCCGCGCTGCTGATCGAGACGGACGCGCCGCACCGGCTGCATGCCGCGGTGCGTGCGCTCGACCGGCCGGAGATCGTGGAGGTCGTCCCCGGCGAGCGGACGCTGCTGGTGACGGCGCGCCCCGGCACGGATCTGGGCCGTCTGGACGGGCTGCTGCGAGGCCTGCCCCTCCCCGAGGCGGCTGAGGCGGGCGGCGAGCCACTGCGGATTCCCGTCGTGTACGACGGGGAGGATTTGGAGGAGGTCGCCTCGCTCACCGGCCTGTCCCCGGAGGAGGTCGCCGGACGCCACGCCGCGGGCGACTACGTCGTCGCCTATCTCGGCTTCGCCCCCGGATTCGGTTACCTGACCGGGCTCGAGGAGACACTGCACGTCCCCCGGCGGGAGTCTCCGCGCACGGCCGTCCCGGCCGGCGCGGTGGCCATCGCCGGACCGTACACCGCCGTCTATCCCGCGCGCTCCCCCGGCGGCTGGCGGCTGCTCGGCCGTACGACGCTGCGCTTGTGGGATCCCGACCGCGACCCGCCGTCCCTCCTGCAGCCGGGCACCCGAGTCCGCTTCGAGATCGTCACCGACGATGCCGCCGCCGGAGGCGGTGCCTCATGAGCCGGCGGAGCACACGAATCGAGAGCACAGCCCGCCTGGCCTTTCCCCCGGCGACAGAGACCACATGAGCGAGCGGATCGTAAGCATGGCCCGCCGGGTCCCTCCCCCGGCGGAGGAGAGCACATGACCGAGGTGGTCGAGGTCGTCCGGCCGGGGCCGCTCGCGACGGTTCAGGATCTCGGCCGTCCCGGCCACGCCCACCTCGGGGTGCCGCACTCCGGCGCGGCGGATCCCGGCAGCCTTCGGCTGGCCAACCGGCTGGTCGGCAACGCCGAGGACGCTGCCGGGCTGGAGCTCACGTTCGGCGGCGCGGCTCTGCGGTTCCACGCGGCGGCCTGGATCGCGGTGACCGGCGCGCCGCTGCACGTACGGCCCGGGGGGATGAACGCGCCCTGCCATGTCCCGGCGGGAGGCGTCGTCGAATTCGGCACGCCGTCCGGCGGCGTCCGCACGTACGTCGCGGTGCGAGGCGGTCTCGACGTCCCGCCGGCGCTGGGCAGCCGGTCGACCGACCTGCTGTCGGGGCTCGGGCCCGCTCCGCTCGCCGTCGGCGACCGGCTCGCGGTCGGCCGTACCTCCGGGCCGATCACCGTGGACGTCGCCCCCGGCTACGAGCCGGAGGAGGAACCGGTGCTGCGGATCATCCCCGGACCGCGCGATGACTGGTTCGAGGGCCTCGAACCGCTCGTTCGCGGACCGTACGAGGTCAGCTCGCACAGCAACCGGATCGGGGTGCGGCTGGAGGGGCCGCCGCTCACCCGCCGGCAGGAGGGCGAACTGCCGAGCGAGGGAATGGTCACCGGCGCGCTGCAGGTGCCTCCGAACGGCCTGCCCATCGTCTTCCTCACCGACCACCCGACCACGGGCGGCTATCCGGTCGCGGCCGTCGTGACGAACGCCGACCTGGGCCGTGCCGGCCAGCTCCGCCCGGGGCAGCGCGTCCGGTTCCGCCTTGTCGCCCGCTCCTTATCCCAGTCACCGGGCAGGCGAATCGTCGGCGTACTGCGCCGCGCCGTAGCCGAACGACCAGTCGATCGGCGCGTTCTCGGTCACGGTGATGAAGACGTTCCGCGGCTCGGTGCCCGCGTACTCGTGGGCGAGTTGGGCGATCCGCCGGTACAGCGCCTTCTTCTGCGCGGGCGGGCGTCCCGAGCGCATGGTGATCGCGATGTAGACGACGCCGTCGTCCGGGTGCACACCGAGGTAATCGTCGTAGCGGAGTGTGCTGGTGGTCCCGTCGTGCCCGACCAGGACCTGGAACCTGTCGTCCGGCGGGGCGCCCATGGTCTCGACCCAGGCGTCGTGTACGGCGCGGCCGAGCGCGTCGAGCCGATCAACGGCGGTCCCCAGCGCGTCGATGCGAACCAATGGCATGTCAGCGGTCCTCACTTCTCAGATCGGCCAGGCCGTACATACTAGTAGGTACAATCGCTGGACGTAAAGAACCGACCGCAGGTGAGGGCGACCGAATCGGGGGCATGGGGCGCGGCCTAGGCGAGGCGTTACGGGGTCGCGCCGACCGTGTCGTCGGTGGCGCACTCGACGTCGTCGGCGTCGCCGAGGCAGGGAGCCCGGCGAAGCCGCCGCCGAAGCCCTTGGCGCCGACCGTGGCAGTCGATCTGGGGTGCGGTTTTCCGTACCCCTGATTCGGATGGAAGCACGATCGTGCCGGGGCCCGTACCGGCACCAGGCTTGGGACATGCCCTCGTCGAACAAGCACGGCCGTCAGGACGCACTCCTCCCGACGTACGACGGCCCCGGACCCGGCGCAACCGCCTCGCCGCACCGGCACGGCGGCCCGTCCCACGCCTCGCCGTACCGACCTCATGGCGCAGCCTCCTCCGTCGCCTCGTCCCCGGACGACACGGCCGACGACGGCGCGGCGGCGCGCGGCGAGGACCTGCACCGCCGCTACGGCAGGGGCGCGAACGCCGTCCACGCCCTCCGCGGCGTGACCGTCGCCTTCGCTCGGGGGACGTTCACGGCCGTGATGGGGCCGTCCGGCTCGGGCAAGACGACGTTGCTTCACTGCCTCGCGGGAATGGACCGGCCGTCCGCCGGCGCGGTCTGGTGGGGGCGGACGGAGGTGTCCCGGCTGCGGGAACGGCGCCTGGCGGAGCTGCGCCGCGAAGAGGTCGGTTTCGTGTTCCAATCGTTCAACCTGATGCCCGCGATGACGGTCGAGCAGAACGTGACGCTGCCGGGACGCCTCGCCGGGCGGCCGCCCGGGCGCGCGGACGTACGGGCGGCGCTGGAGCAGGTGGGGCTCGGCGGGCGCGAGCGGCACCGTCCAGGACAACTGTCCGGCGGCCAGCAGCAGCGGGTCGCCATCGCGCGGGCGCTGGTCTCCCGGCCACGGGTGCTGTTCGCCGACGAGCCGACGGGAGCGCTCGATCGGCACACCAGCGCGGAGATCCTGTCGCTGTTGCGGACCGGCGTCGACGAACGGGGGCAGACCTGCGTCATGGTGACGCACGACCCCGTCGCCGCGGGATACGCCGACCGCGTCCTCGTGCTGGCCGACGGCGTCATCGTCGACGACCTGGAACGCCCGTCGGTGGCGACCGTCTCCGACCGGCTGAGCCGGCTGGGAGGCTGATGTGCTGCGGCTCGCCTTCGGGCAGATCCGGACCCGGCCGGCGACGTTCGCCGGGCTCGCCACGGCCCTGTTCATGGCGGTGACCGCGATCACCCTGTTCGGGGCGCTGATCGCCGCGAGTGTCGTCTCTCCCCCGGCGCGCGCCGGCCAGCCCGGTCTCGTGCTCATCGGAGGCGCGTTCGGGGAGATCGCCATCCTGGTGGCCCTGTTCGTGGTGGCCAATACGCTCGGCTTCGCGGTCCGCCAGCAGCACCGCGAACTGGCGCTGCTGCGCACCGTGGCGGCCACTCCCCGGCAGGTCCGCGGGCTGGTACGCCGGCAGGTCCTGATCGTGGTGACCCTCGTCAGCCCGGTCGGCTGGGCGGCCGGGACACTCGGCGCCCATCGTCTCCTCGGTGCGCTGGTGCGACGGGACCTGGTGCCCGCGGGAAGCCGGATCCCGTTCACCCCGGTGCCGGCGGTGGCGGCCTCCGTGATCGCACTCCTTCTCGGAACGCTGTCCGCCATGGTCGCCGCCCGCCCGGTCTGCCGTGTCGCACCGGCAGTCGCGCTGGGAGAGAGCGTCGGCGGCGACCGCCGGGCCGGGCCGATCCGTACCCCGGTCGGCCTGCTCGCGCTCGCCGGCGGGGTCGCGTTCTGCCTCTTCGTCGCGCACCAGCCCCCGGACAAGGCCGGGCAGGGCGCGCTGCTGGCCACATTGGCCCTCATGGCGGCGGTCGCGCTCCTCGGGCCGCTGTTCACCGCGGCCGTCGTCACGGTCCTCGGTCTTCCCGTCCGGGCCATCGCGCCCCGGTCCGGCCGGCTCGCCGACGCGAACCTGCGCGGGTACGCCGCCCGGTTGTCGTCGGCGGTGGTCCCGCTGGCCCTGCTGACCGCGCTGGCGTGCGCGTTCCGGTTCATGGGCGATACGGTCGGCGATGCCTCCCGCCACCTCGCAGGAACGGAGATGGCCTCGGTGAACTCCGCCGGCGACACCTGGCTCCGCCAGGCCGAGTTGACCCTCATCGTCTGCTTCGGAGGCGTGTCCACGGTCAACACCCTGGCGGCGCTGACCGCCGCGCGGCGCCGCGAGTTCGCACTGCTGACCCTGATCGGCGCGACCCGCCGGCAGGTCACCTCCATGCTCTGCGCCGAGTGCCTGCTGATCACGGCGGTGGGGACGCTCACCGGCACGGCCGTCGCGGTGGCCACCGTGACCTCGTTCAGCGTGACCCTGCCAGGCTCCCCGCTCCCGTCGGTGAACCCGGTCGGGTACGGGTCGATCGCGGCGGGCGTGGCGGTACTGGCCGCGCTGGGCATCCTCCTCACCGGCCGGCGCGCGACCTCCGGGCCGGCCACGGAGACGGTCGCGGGGCAACGTGGTTGACCTCCCCGGGAACGGGGCCGCCGGGCCCGAACCGCCCGCCACGCCCGTACGGGCCGGCGAGGTCGTCTTCGCCGTCGCGGGGCTGCCGGTGGCCGTCGTGGGCGCCGTCTACGTCTTCGCCATGCTGTACGCGGGCACGCTGCTGGCGGTGACCCTGGTCGGGCTTCCGCTCGTCGCGGCCGGTCTGCGGGGCGCCGGGGTGCTCGGTGGGCTGCACCGCCGCGCCGTGACCCGGCTCCTCGGGGAGGACGTCCCGAGCCCGGAGCCGGCGCCGCGTTCGCCCGGCGTACTCGGCTGGATCCGCACCGGCCTCACCGACCCGGCGGGCTGGCGGGCCCTGCTGTACCTGGTGCTCCGTCTTCCGGCCGGGCTGGTGGCCTTCGTCGCCGTGGCCGTACTGCCGGTGGGCGCGCTCTGGCTGATCGGCTTTCCGCTCCTGGCCCTCACCTTCCCTCCACATGAGCGCCCGGACCCGTGGTGGGTGCCCCCGGCCGGGGTCTTCCTCGGAGTCGTCCTGCTGACGGCCGTCCCCGCCGCCGTCCGCGGAGCGAGCGCGCTGAACCGCCGGCTGGCCCGGCTCCTGCTCGGCCCCACGTCCGGGCAGCGGCGCCTGCGTGCGCTCGAACGGTCCCGGCACGCGCTGGCCGCCGAGAACACCGAGGCGCTGCGCTCGATCGAACGCGATCTGCACGACGGAACGCAGGCCGAGTTGGTCGCCATCGCCATGACCCTCTCGCTGGCCGACGACGCGCTCGGCGAGCACGCGGATCCGGTGGCGGGCCGGCTGGCCACGCTCCTCACCCGCGCGCGGACCCAGACCGACGACGCCATCGCGGGGCTGCGGCGGATCACCCGGGGAATCAATCCGGTCCCGCTGGACGCCGGGCTCGGCGCCGCCCTGCCGTCCCTCGCCGGTGGCTGCCCGATCCCGGTCGACCTGCGCCTTGACCTGCGAGAGCGGCCGGACCCGGCGATCGAGCGCGTGGTGTACTTCTGTGTCGCCGAACTGTTGACCAACGCCGCCAAGCACAGCGGCGCGGACACCGCCGTCGTGGAGGTCGTCGTCGCCCGCGAACGGGTCCGGCTCGTAGTGACCGACGACGGGCAGGGCGGCGCGTTCCCGGCCGCCGGGAGTGGACTGACCGGATTGGGCCGGCGGGTGGAGGCCGCGGGCGGGACCCTCCGGATCACCAGCCCCGACGGCGGTCCCACGACCGTCGTCGCCGACCTGCCGACCACGGTCTGATCAGACCCCGTCCTACCGTGGGCGCGGTCCACCCTGACCCTCCGCTCGGGGGGTATCCGGTGAATCTTGTTCGTAGCGAGCGCCGCGCAGCCGCGCGAAGATCCACCGGACGCCCCCTAGGGCGATCCGGTCTCCGTCAGGTAGGTGAGCACCGCCTTGACCCGGCGGTTGTCGGTCGCGGTGGGCGGCAGGTCGAACTTCAGGAAGATGGCGGCCGCGTGCTTCTCGACCGCCCGCTCCGTCACGACCAGGCGCTGGGCGATCGACCGGTTGGAATGCCCCTGCGCCATGAGGTCGAGCACCTCGCGCTCCCGCCGGGTGAGCGCGTCGATGCGGCTCCGCCGGGTGCCGCTCTCCAACAGCCCGGTGACGATCTCCGGGTCGAGCACCGTACCGCCCGTCGCCACCCGGTGCAGGGCGTCGACCAGCTCGGACGTCCGGGCCACCCGTTCCTTGAGCAGGTATCCGACTCCGGCGGCGCCGCCGGACAGCAGCCGCGCCGCCAGGACGGCCTCCACGTGCTGGGAGAAGACGAGGATGCCGACCTCCGGCCGGCTCTGCCGCAGTTCCAGGGCGGCGCGGATGCCCTCGTCGGTGTGCGACGGCGGCATCCGGATGTCCACGACGGCGACGTCGGGGCCGTGCTCGGCGACCGCCGCCAGCAGGCCGTCCGGTGTGCCGACCGCGGCGACGACCGAGCACCCTCGCGCCGACAACAGCTCCACCATGCCCTCGCGCAGGACGACCGAGTCTTCTGCCAGGACGACCCGCAGTGAACGTCGCGTCATGGCCGCCATCATGCCGCGTCTCCCAAGGGACTCCGACGGAGCGACCGAACGCCGACGGATCCCGCGATCATCGTCGCGAGATCGTCTACCCGGGCTCGCGGACCAGGTACGAGTGCGGTTCAGACGGTCCGTACGCGGTCGGCCGCCTGGGCCAGGCGCGCCACGGCGTCCTGGGTCCAGGGACCGTTGGTGATCACGACGACGTGGTCGAGTCCGAGCTCGGCGAAGGCCTCGCAGCGTTCGGCGAACCCGTCGGCGGACTCGGTCTCTCCCAAGCGGGTGCTGACCGTCTTCTCGATCTCGCCGTAGGGCCTGCCGGCGTCCTCGCAGTGCTGCGCAAGGACGCGCAGTTTGTGGCGGATGGTACGCCCGCCGTCGGGAATGTCGAACAGGTTGCAAGCGTCGGCGTGAAGAGCGACCAGCCGCAGGGTCTTCTGCTCGCCCATGCCGCCGATCAGGATCGGCGGGTGCGGGCGCCGCAGCGGCTGCGGGCTGTTGACCGGGCCGCCCAGCCGGAAGTGACGGCCTTCGAAGGGGCTGGTGTCGTTCGCCCACATGCGAGTGGCGATCCGCAGCGTCTCCTCCAGCCGTTCGAACCGTTCGGGCAGCGGCGGCAGCGGCAGTCCCATCGCGTCGGCCTCGCCTTGGTGGTAGCCCGTGCCGATGCCCAGCCAGGCCCGGCCGCCCGACAGCACGTCCAGTGTCGTGACGGCCTTGACCAGCAACGCGGGCGGCCGGAAGGTCGCGGCGGTCACCATGGTGCCGAGCCGGACGCGGCGGGTGTGCGCGGCCAGGAAGCCCAGCGTGGTGTAGGCCTCCACATCGCGGCGTCCCAGGTGCTGGTCGGGTCGGCTTGGAGCAGGTGATCGTTCACCCAGACGGTGTCCAGGCCGGCCTGGTCGGCCAGCCGGACGATCCGCTCGAGCTCGGCGCCCACGCGTTCCGGGCCACCCGGCCACGAATAGCGGGTGATGTTGATGCTGACGCGCATGGTCCGTCCTTGCCGTGTCGCCGTCACGGACCGGCGATCGGGCTCATGTGCAGGCCGGCCAGCAGCCATCGGCCGTCTCGCAGGACGGCGATGTGGGTGACCCGGAAGCGACCATCGGCCGGATGCCCTTGGTATTCGGCCTTCTGGGTGTGCCGGCCGACGGCCACGGCAGCGGTGCCGTAGTCGCGGATCTCCACCTCGTCCCAGATCAGGGTGTGGGTGGTGAGCGAGCCGGTGCGGTAACGGTCCAGCCATTCGGGCTTGTGCAGCACGAACCCGGCGGGCCCGACGAGGGTGAAGTCGTCGGTGGTCAACTCTTCCAACGCGGCGACGTCGGCGTTCTGCTCCGCCTCGGCCCAGCGGCGGCCCAGTTCCAGAACCTGCTGCTGCGTACTCATGATCGATCCCTCCGGTCGGTAGGCTTTCGTAGACTATTAGATATCTAACGGTGAGATGTCAAACGGTTAGACTCGTGAGGAATCGAATAGGGTGTTCGGCTATGGCTGCCTCCTTCGGGCCCCCCATCGGGCTGGTTCTGTCCCAGACGGCCAAGACGGTCAGTCGGGTCTTCGACGACGCCCTGGCCGCGGCCGGCGGCTCATTGCCGATATGGCTGATCCTGCTCACGCTCAAGACCCAGCGGCCCGCCAACCAGCGCGAACTCGCGCGCGCCGTCGGAATCCAGGGCGCCACCCTGACCCACCACCTCAACGCGATGGAGGCCGACGGTCTCATCACCCGGCAGCGAGACCCCGCCAACCGTCGCATTCACCAGGTCGCCCTGACCGAGCGCGGCGAGCAGCTCTTCCGGAAACTGGCGGCCGCCGCGCAGTCCCACGATCAGCGCCTCCGCCAGGGCCTCCAGCCCGAGGAGATCGCCGCGCTACACCGCCTGCTCAACCGGCTCCAGCACAACGTCACCGCCGAGCCCCCCGACACCGGCCCACTCCAACCGGATGGCTCCCCGTTCTGCCCGCCCGAGACCGAAGGACGCTGACGGGTGCACGACGGCCGCCCGGCGGACCGGGGGCTCCTCCGGCGGGGTGCGCCGTACGGCCTCGTTCCGCCGAGGGTCGTCGTGGCTTCGGCCCCGAAGAACCTCGGCGATCACCCACTCAGTCGGCCTTGCGCCGGGGATCAGTGGCGCGGGTCGAGCCGGATCGTGGTGGAGTTCGCCTGGGGGCTCGTGATGGACTCGATGATGGACGCGGCGTAGCGGCCGTACTTGGTTCGGTAGGCCGCGTCGATCAGGTCGTCCAGGTCGTGGTCGGCCTCGACGAAGGTGACGTCCTTCTCCACTCCGCCGGCCCGGATCCGGCCCTCCTGGCGTGCGCGGGTGCCGCGGTACCAGGCGGAGGTCGGCCCGTTCACCGAGCGGACGTAGACGTCGTCGCCCAGCCGTACGGCCCAGATCGTGCGCCAGTCGCTCAGCATGCCGTCGCGCCGCAGGGACGCGATCCGCAGTTCCTCCGCCCTCTCGATCTTCGTGAGTTCGTCGCTCGTCCACGTGGTCATTGGGATGTCACCTTTCTCGTACAGGTCAGGGAGTCTGTTGCGGTGCGTGCCGCAGCAGCAGGCTGGTCGCCGCGGTCGCGAGCACGAGCAGCGCGGCCGTCAGCAGGCTGGTGCGCAGACCGGTGAAGAAGTGCCCCTGGTCGGCGACCAGGGCGCCGAAGGCGGCCACGGCGGTCGAATGGGCTCTTGGCCGTCATCCAGCCTGCTGGCCTGGCCCGCCGCGCGGCAGGCCGAGCCGTGCCGGGGAGCGCCGTTCGGGGGTGTGGCAGGGCCCCTCACGCTCCTCCCCAGGTCACAGGGCTGCCGTCACCGGCGGCCTGCCACACTGGGCGAATGGCACGTGAGCGGCTCGACGGCAGCAGCGGCACCGAACTGGGGCAGTTCCTGCGCGCCCACCGCATCCGGGTGACCCCCGCGCAGGCCGGCCTCACAGCGGGTCCCGGGCCGCGGCGCACGCCCGGGCTGCGCCGGGAGGAGCTGGCCACGCTCGCCGGGGTGAGCGTGGACTACTACTCCCGGCTGGAGCGCGGCAAGGAGGCCCACCCGAGTCCGTCGGTCGTCGACGCCCTGGCACGCGTGCTCCGGCTGGACGCGCCCGAGCACCGGCATCTGCGCGACCTGGCCGCGGGTGTCTCCCGCAACGGGTCCGAGCCGCCGGCGGCGCCCAGCCGGAGGGTGCGATCCGGGGTCAAGCTACTGATGGAGAGCCTGCGGCCCAACCCCGCACACGTGGTCAGCCGCACTACGGACGTGCTGGCCTGCAACCCGAGCGGGCTGCGGCTGTTCGCCGGGATGGAGAAGTGGCCGGCCGAGAACCGCAACGTCGTGCGCTACGTCTTCCTGAACCCCGACGCTCCCGCGCTGTTCGACGACTGGGACGAGCAGATCCGCGCCTGCGTCGGCCGCCTGCGCGCCCTCGCCGGCATCGAGCCGGACGCACCCGACCTCGCCGAACTCATCGACGAGATCCGGCGCAAGAGCCCGGAGTTCGCCCACCTGTGGGAGCGCTATGACGTACGGGTGCACACCAACGGCAGCAAGACCTTCCACCACCCGGAGGTCGGCGACCTCACCCTCGGCTACCAGTCCATGCAGCTGGAAGGCACCCCCGGCCACCGGCTGGTCGCCTACCACGCCGAGCCCGGCACCCCCGACTACGACAAGATGGTCCTCCTCGACCTGATCGCCTCGGAGCAGGGCTCGAACTCCGCTGCGAAGCGGGAGCGCTGACGCGCGGTCAGAAGTACGTGGGCTCGCGCGGGGTGTAGTGCTCCTCGAGCGAGCGGACCTCGTCGTCGGTGAGCCGGACGTCGAGCGCCGCGACGGCGTCGGCCAGGTGGTGCGGCTTGGTGGCGCCAACGATGGGCGCGCTGACGACGGGGTTCTTCAGCACCCAGGCCATGGCCACCGTCGCCATCGAGACGCCGCGCGCCTCGGCGATGCGCTGGACCGCGTCCACGGTCGCCTTGTCGCTGTCGAGGAAGAGCGGACGGCCCTGCTGGTCGGTGGTCGGGTTGCTCTGGGCGCGACTCGTGCTCTTCTCCCCCCAGGGCCGGGCGACCAGGCCCGCGGCCAGCGGGCTCCACGGCAGGCTGCCCACGCCCTGGTCCGCGAGAAGGCCGAACATCTCCCGCTCTTCCTCGCGCTGCACCAGGTTGTACTGGTCCTGCATGGAGACGAACTTCGTCCATCCGTTCGTCTCGGCGGCGTGCTGCATCGCGGCGAACCGCCACGCCCACATCGACGACGCACCGAGATAGCGGACCTTGCCGGCCTTCACGACGTCGTGCAGCGCCTCCATCGTCTCCTCCACCGGAGTCTCCGGGTCGAACCGGTGAATCTGGTAGAGGTCGATGTAGTCGGTGTCCAGCCGGCTCAGGGAGGCGTCGACCTGCTCCATGATCGCCTTGCGGGACAGCCCTGAGCCGCCGGGGCCATCGTGCAGCGGGAAGAAGACCTTGGTGGCCAGGACGATGTCGTCGCGGCGCGTGTACTTCTTCAGCGCACGACCGGTGATCTCCTCCGAGGTGCCCATCCCGTAGATGTTGGCGGTGTCCCAGAAGGTGATGCCGAGCTCGATGGCCTGCCGGAAGATCGGCTCGGCCTTCTCGTCGTCGAGCGCCCACGACGCTCTTTCGGAAGCGCCGAAGCTCATGCAGCCCAGCACGATCCGGCTGACCTTCAGCCCCGACGTGCCCAAACGGGTGTACTCCATCTTGAATCTCCTGATCACGAAATCCGTTGTGCGGCCGCTCTCGCCGCCGCGTGTTCCTACCCGCCCGGCGGGTCAGTAACGGCTGCCGGTCGGCGCGGGCAGTGCGTCGAGGTCGGCCAGGTCCGCCGCGCTCAACTCGGCATCGCCGGCTCCGGTGTTGTCCACCAGGTACTTCGGGGTCTTGGTCCCGGGGATCGGCACGACGTACCGGCCCTGGGCCACCACCCAGGCGAGCGCCACCTGTGCCGGGGTGACCCCGGCCCGCTCGGCGATCTCGCGCACCCGGCCGACGATGGCCAGGTTGGCGCGCAGCGCGTCCTGCTGGAAGCGTGGCAGCCGACGGCGGCGGTCGCCTTCGGGCAGGTCGTCGAATGAGGAGAACCGGCCGACGAGGAATCCTCGCCCCAGCGGGGAGAACGGCAGGAAGCCGATGCCCTGCTCCTCGCAGTACGGCAGGACCTCATCCTGCACGTCCCGGGTCCACAGAGAGAACTCCGACTGCACGGACGTCACCGGGTGCACGGCCTGAGCCCGTTTGATCTGCTCCGCGGTCACCTCGGACAGGCCGAGATACCGGGCCTTGCCCGCCGTCACGGCCTCCGCCATCGCCCCCCAGGTCTCCTCGATCGGCACCTGCGGGTCGACCCGGTGCAGCTGGTACAGGTCGACGTGGTCCGTGCCGAGACGGCGCAGGCTCTCGTCGATCGACCTGCGGACGTGCTCGGGGCGGCCGTCGTTGACGATGACCGGGGAGCCGTCGGGTCCACCGGTCGGGTCGCTCACGACCAGTCCGACCTTGGTGGCCAGCACCGCACGCTCACGGTGGCCGCCGGCCAGCGCCCGGCCGACCAGCTCCTCGTTGGTGTACGGGCCGTACACATCGGCCGTGTCGATCAGCGTCACGCCCAGATCGAGGGCCTGGTGGATCACCGAGATCGACGTCTTCTCGTCCCTGGGGGCCTTCATGTCGTACAAGAAGGTCATCCCCATGCAGCCCAGGCCGATGACGCCGACCTCCGGACCTGTGCTGCCGATCGTGGTGGTTCGCATGCCATCAAGCATTACGGCCGAGTTCGCCGCGTGACAGACCGCGCCGTGCCGGGGAGTGGTGTTCGGGGGTGTGACAGGGCCCCCCACGTGGCTGTCAGGCGGATGACGGCACCGCCAGACTGGAGACATGACGAGGCAGCAGAGCGGCAGTGCCGGCGGTACGGAGCTGGGGCGTTTCCTGCGCGCCCGCCGCACTCAGGTGACCCCCGCGGAAGTCGGCCTCACGGTCGGTCCCGGCCTGCGGCGTACCCCCGGCCTGCGCCGTGAGGAACTGGCCACCCTCGCCGGGGTGAGCATCGACTACTACACGCGTCTGGAACGCGGCAAGGAGACCCGCCCCAGCCCGCCGGTCGTCGACGCCCTCGCCCGTGCCCTCCGCCTGGACGACGCGGAACACGACCACCTGCGTGAACTCGCGCTGCGGGCCGCCCGCCAGATCCCGGAGCCGCCGACCGTGCCCAGCCGGACCGTACGGCCCGGCGTCAAGCTGCTGCTGGAGAGCCTGCGGCCCAACCCCGCGTACGTGGTCAGCCGCAGCACCGACCTGCTGGCGTACAGTCCCGCCGCGCTGCGGTTGTTCGCCGGGATGGAGGACTGGCCGGTCAAGCAGCGCAACATCGCGCGCTATGTCTTCCTCCACCCCGCGGCGCGCGACCTGTTCGACGACTGGGACAACCAGGTCCGCGGCTGTGTCGCCCGCCTGCGGGCCGTGGCGGGCACCGACCCCGACGCCCCCGACCTCGCCCAGCTCGTCGGCGAGCTACTGCTCAAGAGCCCCGAATTCGCGCGCCTGTGGGAACGCTATGAAGTGAAGGCGCGCCCGTACGGCCGTAAGACCTACCATCACCCGGAGGTCGGCGACCTCACCCTCGGCTACCAGTCCATGCAGCTGGAAGGCACCCCCGGCCAGCGCCTCAACGCCTACTACGCCGAACCCGGCACCCCCGACTACGACGCGATGGTCCTCCTCGACCTGGCCGGCTCCGAGCCCTCCTCCCGGCCTGCCGCGCGGCAGCGACCCTGACATCGAGGTACGGGCGGGTCCGTGCGCCGACCGGGGCGCCGAAACCCGGTGCCGACAGGGAGGACGCTCACTCGGCGCGCAGCACCTCGGCGACGGGGCGCCGGCCGGCCAAGCGGACCGGAAGGGCGGTGAGGAGCGCGACCGCCACGATGGTCCCCGGGATGACGGCGGGCAGCCACGCGTACGGGATCGCGCCGCCGCCCGACGCGCCGCCGGCCGCCCGGGCCGCGACATAGACCGCCAGGCCGAGGGGGATGCCGAAGGTCCCGGCCACGGCGGCGGGGAGCAGCTGCGCCGCCGACAGCCCGGCGGTCACCTGACCTGGGGTCGCGCCGAGGGCGCGGGCGAGCGCGGTCGGGCGGCGGGAGTCGAGCGACGTCGCCCACGCGATGAGGACCGCGTTGACCGCCGCGAGTGCCAGCAGCGCGACGGTGAGCGCGAGCACGACCTGGTTCACCTGCTCGGTCACCGGGTTGGGGACACCGGGCACGAACATGATCCCGGTCGTCCGGGCGTCCTTCCGGGCGATGTCGCCGTGCATGGCGATCGCCGCGACGACCATCGCGGCGGTGATCGCCAGACTGATCAGGGCGAGCACGGCGCGGCGCGGGCGGCGCACCGCGAGACGTAGGCCCAGCAGGAGCGGCACCGGGAGGCGGGCGGACAACGCGATCAGGCGAGCCGAACGCCGGGGCACCCGCGCCGAACCGGTCAGCGCCCGTACGGTGCTGGTCCGGGCGCCGCGGATCGCCGGGACCAGGGTCGCCGCGCCGGTCACCGCGAGGGCCACCACGACCACGATCGCCGCCGATCCGGGCGTCAGGTCCGGTCGGCCGGCGTCCAGCAGCCCGGCGCTCGGCCGGGCCAGCGCCGGGGCCGCCGCCCAGCCGGCGACGAGCCCCACGGCTGCCGCCGCGACGGCCACCAGCAGGTGCTCGGCGAGCAGGACGAACGCCACCAGAGGGGGCGTCGCGCCGACCGCCTTCAACAGCCCGACCCGGCGGGTCTGGTCCGCGAGACGCCCGCCGACCAGGACCGCCACGCACGCGACGGCCAGCAGGGCGAGCGCCCACGTGCCGGTCAGCAGGGCCTGGTTCACCAGGTGGAGTTCGGCGGTGGCGTACGCCCCCATGTCCTGCCAGGAGCGTACGTTCCGGTGCGCGGCGGCGAAGGCGGGCGCGGCCGCCGGGTCGGCGAGGCGGATCGGCATCACCTGGGAGGTCACCGGCCTGCCGAGCGACTTCAGGTCGGCCCGCGTCGTCCAGACCAGGCCGGGCGTGGAGGAGGGATAGGGCACCCGGGCGGCGGTGACGGCGATACCCGCGACGTGGAGCCCGCGACCGGCGATCGTGATCTCGTCGCCCGGCCGTACGTTCAGAGCGTGCGCGAAGGCGCGCTCGACGACGACGCCGCCGTGCCGGACCCAGCCGCCCGCACTGACCCGCGGCCGGTCGATCGGCCCGGTGGCGGTGTCGCGTCCCTGCACGATCGCCGCGACGCGGACGTTCCGGACGCGCAGGTCCTCGACCGAGACGCTGGGGTACGGGCCGGCCGTCCCGGTGACGCCCGGCGCGTGCGCGAGCGCGGCCAGGTCGGCGGACCGGGCCGCCGTGGCGACCGCGTCGGGACCGGCGGTCGCGACGCGCGTACGGTCCCAGGGCCGGTCGGCCGATCCTCCCACCGTCAGGCCGAGAGTGAGCGTGGTCGTGGTCGCCGCGAGGGCGATCAGCAGCAGGAGCGCCTCGGCGCGGCGGCGGCGCAGGTCGCGCAGCGCCAGGCGGATCACCACGGTGAGCGTGCTCATCAGCCCTCCAGTCCGGCGTACGCCCCGAGGTCGCCGCTCGTGCCGGCCAGGTTCGTCTGGCCGACGAGCGCGCCGTCGCGCATGGTGACCACGCGGTCCGCCGTCGCCGCGACACGGGACTCGTGCGTGACCAGCAGGAGGGTCTGCCCCTCGGCGCGCAGCGCGGCGAACAGCCGCAGCACCTCGGTGGTCGCCTCGCTGTCGAGGTTGCCGGTGGGCTCGTCGGCCAGCACGATGAGCGGCCGGCCGATCAGGGCGCGGGCGACCGCGACCCGCTGGCGTTGCCCGCCGGACAGCGCTGCGGGCAGGTGGCTCGCGCGGTCGGTCAGCCCGACCCGCTCCAGTAGCGCGGCGGCCCGCCGCCGAGCCTCGCGGGGACCGACGCCGGCGAGCAGGGCGGGCAGTTCGACGTTCTCCTGAGCGGTGAGCTCGTCGACGAGCTGGAATGCCTGGAAGACGAACCCGATCGCCTGTCGGCGGAGCCGGGCGAGCTCGGTCTCCGACATCCGGTCGATCCGCCGGTCCGCCAGGTGCACCTCACCGCCGGTGGGGCGTTCGAGCCCGCCGAGCAGGTACAGCAGCGTCGACTTGCCGCAGCCGCTCGATCCCACGATGGCGACGGTCTCCCCGGGCGTCACGTCGAGGTCGACGTGGTCGACCGCGCGGACCAGGCCCGTTCCCGTGCCGTACTCCTTACGCAGCCCGCGAGCCCGCAGTATTGCCATGGTCAGCCCCTTCGGTCCCAGTGCCGGGCGCAGGCGTCGAGCCAGCGCAGGTCGGCCTCCAGACGCAGCGTCACGCCTTCGATGAGCAGCGCCGCCGCCGAGCCGTCCGGCTCGTTCAGCGCGGCGCGCTGCACGTCGGCCAGGCGGCGCAGCAGCTCCCGGCGCTGGATCTCCACGAGGTCCAGCGGGTCGGCGAGCCGGGCCGCCGCCGCGGCGACGAGCTTCAGATGGAACTCACTCGGCTTGCCCCAGGTCAGGTCGGCGAGCCAGGCGTCGACGCGCTGTCGGCCCTCGGCCGTCAGCGCGTACACCTTCCGGTCCGGCCGGTGGACCTGGCCGACGTGCTCGGCGGTCACCAGCCCGGACTTCTCCAGCCGGGACAGGGTGACGTAGACCTGCCCGGCGTTGAGCGCGTCCCCCATCGGGCCGAGCGCGTCTTGCAGCCGAGCCCGCAGCTCGTAGCCGTGGGAGGGCTCCTTGGCCAGCAGTGCCAGCACGACTTCCTGCACGAGTGATCACCTCTAACGGTTAGCCATATAGATAACGGCTAGCCGTGGACGGCGTCAAACCGGGCCGGCCCGAAGCGCGTCAGTTGGTGATGGCGGCGAGGAGCTCGTCGTGGGAGCCGGCGCCGGTTTTGCGGTACACCGCCTTGAGGTGGTCGTTCACCGTGTAAACCGAAACACCGAGGCGGCGGGCGATGTGCTTGGCCGCCGACGCGTCGCGCAGATGGGTGATGACCTGACGTTCGCGCGGGGTGATCCCGTACCAGTCGCAGAAGTGCGGGAGCAGCCGCTCGCCGTCCGCGGACTGGATGATGACCGCCACGTCCCCGGTGGCGTCGCCGTCCAGCGGTTGCGCCTCGCACACCATCCACCGGCCGTAGCTGGCCGCCGGCCCGAAGGCCACCACGGGCTCCGCGCCGGCCCTGCGGGCGCGCATCGACAGACCGGACAGGAACGAGCGGAAGACCCAGTCGGGCGAGGTGTGGTCGCCGTCCATCCGGCCTTGCAGCGCGCGCGCCTGAGCGGTGGCCGATCGGATCGTGTGGTCCGGGCCGAGGATGACCACGCCGGGCGGCGGCGCGGGAATGACAGGGGTGAGCCGGCCGGCGGTGACATAGCCGCGCACCACTTTGGCCAGCGCCGGCACTGACCGCGCCGCCCGGGCGATGTCATCGCCGTCGAACGGCCTGCCTCCTTCGGTGCGCAGCAGCCCGAGGGTTCCCCATGTTCCCCGGGCGTCCCGCAGCAGCATCCGCAGCTCGCAACCCACCCCGTGGGCGTCGAAGAGGCGCCGTACCCGGCGGTCACCGGCCCCGATCACGCCCGCGGGGACCGCCAATCCGGCGAGGTCTTCGGGTTGGTACGGGTGGACGCCCGCGTGGTAGTCGCGCAGTAACGCCCGGCCGAGGTCGGCCTCCACGGCGTGCCAGAAACTGAACGACTCGGGCCCGAACCCTGCCGCCGGACACGTGGCCGCCAGGTACAACGCGTCGTGCGCCACGGCCTTCAACGCCCGGGAGACCGCCTCCCCCAGCTCGTCGCTGGCGGCACCCTGCCTCGTCGCCGCGTACAGCTCGCGCGCCATCCGGTCCGGATCCGCCAGACTCATCGTGGCCCCACTGTCGTCAGAAGTGAACACCACGACGATGCGGCAGATCATTAACACTCCGCATCCGGGTAATCACGGATAATCGACCTCGAGACGCACGGCCGGGACGGCTCGGGCTCGCGCAGCGCGACGCGGGCCCTCCGGTCGGTGTCCGCCGGGAGCTGTTCGCGTGCCGCCGGCGAGCCGCCGCAGCGCGAGGCGGGCCCTCCGAAGCCGGCCGGGTCAGCTCGCGGTGTTGATCTTCTTGGCCACGCGCTCGGTCAGGGTGACCGCCGGGGCTCCCTTGTCGGCGTGGCTGGAGCTGTAGAGGGTGGTGACGACCGCGTTCCCGACCCTGACGGCGGCCAGCGTCGTGCCGCCGTCCCACGCGGACGACGTCACGACGGCCTTGACTCCCTCATCGCCCGCGCCGCGCAGCTTGGCGCTCGTCACCTTGACCTTGGCCGCCGAGCCGCTCGACGTGTCGGTGAACGTCGCGCAGTGGGCGAAGACCTTCCGCAGTTTCGCCATCACCTGGCGCGCGTCGTCGCCGTGGTAGGTGTCGATCTCCTGCGCGACCTCCTCGGTCTTGCCGGCGTTGGCGTAGTCGTCCTGCGCGAACGCGGCCTCGCCGATCCCGGTGACGCGGATCCAGGACGTCTGGCCGAGCGCGCCGCAGACCTTCTTCGCCGGTACGGGGGCGCTGGTGCGGGGCGCGATGCCGTCGCCGCTGTCCCGCGTGCCGTCCGCTTCGATCCGGAAGCCCTTCGGCAGGGCGCTCGCGGGGAGCAGGAACGCCTTGAGGGCGGAGCCCTTCAGGACCTCCGGCGAGGCGGAGGCGGCCGGCGCCTTGGAACCCGTGGCCGAGTCGTGCGTCGCGCCACCACCGCTGCCGCCGCAGCCGCCGACGGCGAGAACGGCGGCACCGGCCGCGGCGAGGATCGCACCGGTCCGGATCCGGCGGGCAGGGGGGATCTTCATCTCCGGTCTCCAAGGCTGAAGTAGTTGATCATGCTCACCGGATACTCGCTGGTTCCGGCGCTCGCCAAGAAAAGCACATGTGAATCCAATTAACAACTGTGACGGCTGTGGTCGACTGTGCGATCACTTGGCTGTAACGTGGCGACGCAACAGCCGGGGCGCCGGGTCGCGTTCAGGGACCGTGAAGGGGAACGACGGACCGTGCAGGACGACGCAACTGTGAGCGCGGCGGACATCGCCCGGCTGGCCGGGGTCGGACGGGCGGCCGTGAGCAACTGGCGCCGTCGGCACCTGGACTTCCCGCAGCCGGTGGGAGGCACCCCCACCAGCCCCGTCTTCGCGCTCGCCGAGATCGAGGCATGGCTCCGCGACCAGCGCAAACTCCAGGAGCTCCCGCTGGAGGAGCGCGTCTGGCAAGCGCTACGGGCCGAGGCCCGCGACGATCTGCGGGTCGCCGAAGTGCTGGCGGACGCCGGAGAGCTCCTCCTCGAACACCACGCGACCGGGGCGCTGCGGCTCGGCCGCCCGGCCGGGCCGCTGACCGCCGAGACGGCCAAGGCGGTCGCCGAACTCGCCGACGCCCGGGGCGCGGTCGAGGCCTTCGAGTTCCTCTTCACCCGCTTCCGGGAGACGCAGACCCGCCGCGCCTCCACCACTCTGCCCGAGGCACCCGGCCTGATGGCCGCGCTCGCCGGGGACGCCCGTACGATCCTCGACCCTGCCTGCGGCACCGGCGACCTCCTCCTCGCCGCGTTCGGCGACGGGCACCGCTTGCTGGGTCAGGACGCCGACCGGGACGTCGCCCGGCTGGCCACCGTCCGGCTCACCCTGCTCGGCGGCGAGGCGACCGTCCTGGACGGCGACTCGCTGCGCCGCGACGCCTTCCCCGGAGCCTTGGCCGACGTGGTCCTCTGCGATCCCCCGTTCCACGAGCGCGCGTGGGGGCACGAGGAGCTCACCACGGACCCGCGCTGGGAGTACGGCCTGCCGCCGCGCCTGGAGCCGGAGCTGGCGTGGGTACAGCACGCGCTCGCCCACCTCGAGCCGGGCGGGCGGGCGGTCGTCCTGATGCCCGCCGTCGCGGCCGGCCGCCGATCGGGCCGCCGGATCCGCGCACAGCTGCTCCGCAAGGGCGCGCTCCGCGCCGTGGCGGGGCTGTCCGCGACCCATCACCTGTGGATCCTGCGCCGCCCCGAGGGCACCCCGCCGTCGACCGTCCTCATGATCGACAGTGCCGACCCGGACACGGTCGTCACCACCTGGCGGCGGCACGCGGACGACCCCGACCACGACACGGCGGGCGTCAGCAGGGCCGTCCCCGTGATCGACCTGCTCGACGAGGAGGTCGACCTGACGCCGTCCCGTCACGTGTCCGCCGCCCGGTCCGAGCGCATCGCCGAACGCTTCACCGAGACCCACGACCGGCTGGCCGCAACGCTAGAGAAGGCCGGTGGCCTCGTTCCGGCCCTGGCCCCGGCGACGGGCCACCCGGAGGGCCGGTCCGTTCCACTGTCCGAACTCGCCCGGATGGGCCACCTCACGATCCACCACGCGCCGATGCGCGGGGACACCGAGGACGGCGGCGACGGCGACCCGCCCCTGCTCACCGCCGAAGACGTCATCGAGGGCCGCGCCCCGACGGGCAGCGTCCCCCGCGACGACGCCCGCTGGATCCCCATCGAGGCCGGCGACGTCGTGGTGGCCGTGGTCGCCCGGCATTTCGCGGTCCGCGTCGCCGATGGCGACGGTCCCCTGCTCGGCCCGCAACTGTGCCTGATCCGCGTCGATCCCCGGCACCTCGACCCGTTCTTCGTCGCCGGGGTCCTGCGCAGCTCGGCCAATGCCCGCGCGACGATCGTCCAGTCGACCGGGACGATCGGCCGGGCCGACATCCGGCGCGCCCAAGTGCCGCGCCTGTCACTGGAGGACCAGCACCGGTACGGCGCCGCGTTCCGCCGGATGACGGAGTTCGAATCGGCCCTGCGGAACACCGTCGCCATGGGCACCGAACTCGCGCAACTCCTGGCCGACGGGGTCGCCGAGGGCACGCTCGCGCCTCCCGAGTCCTCGTAGCGTTCGGGGTCCAATGGTCATGGCATGGAACGTGAGGCAGCACTCGGTGCTGGCCGGTCGCTACGAGTTGCTGAGCCCGCTCGGCCGCGGCGGCATGGGCCAGGTCTGGGAGGGCGAGGACCGGCAGCTGGAACGGCGCGTCGCGGTCAAGCTCCTGACCGAGGACACCCTCGCCGGCCACACCCGCCCGGACGAACTCGCCCGCCGGTTCGCCCGCGAGGCGGCCGTCACGGCCGGACTCCGGCATCCCGGAGTTCCCGCCGTGTACGACGCCGGCACGTACGAGGGCGGGCTGTTCCTCGTCCTGGAGCTCGTCGAGGGCCGCACCCTCGGCGACCTGATGGCCGAGGAGGGCCCACTGCCGCTGCCCTGGGCGGCCGGGATCGGCGCGCAGGTCGCGGCGGTGCTCGCCGCCGCGCACGAGCGCGGCCTCGTCCACCGCGACGTCAAACCGCAGAACGTCATGGTCACCGGCGACGGCGCCGTCAAGGTGCTCGACTTCGGCGTCGCCGCCCTGATCGACCAGACGGCGCTCTCCCGGCTCACCCGTACCGGCCAGCCGATCGGCACCCCCGCGTACATGGCGCCCGAGCAGCTGCGCGGCCTGCCGACCGGCCCGCACACCGACCTGTACGCGCTCGGGTGCGTGCTGCACGAGATGCTCGCCGGCGAACCCGTCTTCGACGGCGCCTCACCCGCCGAGCTCATGCAGCGCCAGCTCGAACAGGCCCCCGCCCCACTGCCCCGCGACGACGTGCCCGCCACGCTGGAGACACTGGTCCGGCAACTCCTGGAGAAGGACCCGGCACGCCGCCCCACGACCGCCCGGGAGACGTACGACCGCCTTCTCCCGCACGTCGTCCCGCCGGGCCCGCTCGGCGAGATCGGTATCGTGCAAGACAGCGGCCCGCACCTCTATGCCCGCGTGCTCGTGCGCCTGTCCGGTACGGCTGCCCCGCAGCCCGCTCCCGACGCAGCGGCACCGGCCGACCGGCTCGGCGGCACAGGCCGGGCAGAGACCCGGCAGGCGCGGCACGGAGCGGCAGGCGATCCTCACCCGCACGCTTCCGCAACCGGCGCTCGCGGCACGGGCGGGCATCGGCCGGCGGCCGTCCCCGACCGATCCGCCATGGACGCCGGAACCGTTCCGGGGCGCGGCGGCGCCGCACCTGTCGGGCACCGTCCGCCGGAGCCGTACGGGATCGGGTGGAAGGTGCACCACAGCCTCTGGATGGCGCCGACGCTGGCCTTCGGCGCGGGCACCTGGCTGTCATTCGGCTACATCGCGCTCCGGCACCGGCGGCCTGCGTGGCTCGTCGCCGCGGCGGTCTATCTCGTACTGGCGGTCGTCGCCTTCGTCCTGATCGGCAGCGGCCCCGAGAACGACACCGACACCGTCCAGACGACGGTGGGCATGGTGCTGGCCCTGCTCCTGTGGCCGGCCGGAATCCTCCACGCCCTGTGGGTCAACACGACGACACGCTTGCGCCTGCTGGAGCGCCGCGCCTCCGACCCGAGGTGATCTCCCGATCAGCCACTACTTGATGGGCTTCAAGCTCAGGTGGGTGACCCAAGCCTCGCAGTGGCCGCCGGTGCCCTTGTCGAAATCGACCCAGAAGACGTTGGCGAGAGCACCGAGGTTACCGACGCCCAGGTAGGCGTACTGAATCCACGGAGCCTTGTGCCAGTGGTTGTCCTCTTTGGCGTTCCAGCCGGTGTAGCCGGCGCCGCCGCTGTACCGCCAGGTGCCCGTGGCCTGCTTGACGGCCTCGATGTCCATCACGCGGGTGTTGGCGTGGTTGCCGCTGGTCTTCTGGATGGCATAACCCCACTCGACGATCGGAACGACCGGCTTCTTCTTGGTCGGCTTGGCGGTGGTCTTCACGTAGCCCTTGAACCAGCGGCCCTTGGCCTTGCAGCTCGCGTAGGCGATGTACTTGCCCTTGGGCAGCCCCGTGACCTGGGTGGTCACATAGCGCGTGTCCCGGCTGGTGCCGGCGGACGCGGCCGAGGCGGGCATGGCGAGAGACGCGGCGACGGCGGTCGCGGCCACGGTGGCCAGCGACAGCGTCCTGATCCGAGCGACGGTCGAGGTGGGCATGCTCTTACCTCCGATGATCGGGGGTGGTGGAGGAACCGAGCAAGATCATTAGCTATGCCCCCGCCCCCTCGGAACCCAAGATCAACAAGGTTCACCGCCCGGCCGTACGCCGGCCACCGGCCGGTCACCGCGAGCTCGCGGAGCTTGAGGGCCCTGTGCAAGGAGGTGTTCGATGATAACGATCCGTGCGGTTGAAAGGTGAGTGATGTCGTTCAAGGCCGAGCAGATCGCGAGGCTTGCCGAGTCCGGGTGGTCCCGCTGTGAATCCGTGGCCGAAGCGGTCGCGCGGGCCGGACTCCCGGCGGTCACGCCCGCCTACCTGGCGACGGCGTTCTCCGACGACCTGTGGGAGGCCGCCGAGAGTACGGTGCTCGCGCTCCGCGACCACTTCGCCTCGGCCCGCTTCGCGGATGAGACGACGTACGGCGTCCTGCTGGTGCCCGACCCCGGCAGGCTGGACACCCGGCGTCCGATGGCCGCGGCCGTCCGGGCGGACCAGCTCGGCGCACCCACGGACGACGTGTTCGACGAGCGGCTTCCCGCCGGTGTCCCCGGCATCCCGTCCGGCGGGCCGTGGACCATGGTCGCCACGGTGACCGGCGTGTACGGCCCGTCGCTGGGCAGCCACGACCAGGTCACGGCCGCGCCGCCGGCGTCGTTCACCGTCGCCGGCACCGACACCAGGGCGTTGATGATCCGCCAGCTCTGGGGTGCCCGCGTCTTGCAGGGCGGCCGCCACCTGCCCGACTGCGAATCGAACCCGAGGTGGACGTTCACCCTGTTCCCCGGCGAGGGCCTCACCGATGGTCAGGCCGAGTCCGGCACGGTGCTCAAGGGCAAGGTGCGTTTCCGGCTCGGCAAGTCCGACCGCGGCATCGGATCGGCACGCGTGGCGCCCGCCATCGCCGTCACCTAGTGCCGGGTCCCGGCGAAGCCGAATCCGGATGCGCGTCCGGGCCTGCCGTCGTACGGTCCCGAAAAGGGGCACTCAGACCGGGATGAACAGCGCCTCGTACGGTGGTTCGCCGACACCGGTCGTGACGTGCCCCGTTCCCGTGGTGTCGGCGGCGAGCACCAGGTCGCCGGGGCCAAAGCGACGCCGGCTGCCGTCGCTGACCGTTACCTCGATCGTTCCGCGCAGCATCACCACCCACTGCTCACGCGGTGCCGGGTGCGCGGTGCTGTCGAACGCGGCGCTGCGCAGGAACTGCACGCCACCGTTCGACGGCACTCCGCCGACCGACATGGCCGGCACTCCGTCGGTGACGTGCCGGCGTTCGAGCGCGATCTCTCCGTCCTCGAACGCCGACCCGCCATCCTCAGTACGGACAATCTTCGTGAAGCGCATCAATTCGCTGCTATGAACCGGTTGCTCGACATCGACTGATCAGTCATGCGCAGCAGTGTGCAGCCCGGCCTCCGGCACCGCGATTCCCTGCAGGGAATCGCGCCGTGGTGTTCCCGGACGTCTCACCCGGTCGGTGCCGTCCCTGTGGACGGCAGTCGCAGCCCTGAGGGGGGCGCCGTCAGGACCGCTTCATCGAACAACGGCGGCGCACCCCATGACCCGACGTCGTGAAGATCGACCTCGCCACCGTTGAACTTCACCAAGCTGAAGACGACCTCGCCGCCAATGAACTCCGCATCACTGAAGGTGATCTGGCCGCCGGTGAACTTGGCATCGCCGAAGACAACCCTGCTCCCGGTGAACCCCGCGAAATTGAAAGCGACCTTGCCGTTGGCGAATCTCGCATTGCTGAAGGTGACCCTGCCGCCGGCGAACTCCCTCACCCGGTCATCGTCGGCGCGTAGCTGCTCGTGAAGCATGCGCTGCTGTTCGCGCACCTCAGCGACCTCGGCCAGGCGCTGCTTGCGGTAATTCATCACCAGCGCGGCCAACGCGCCCACTCCAGCCACCGTGCCCAGGACCAGCTTCAGCACGTCGAGCAGATCCCCGACCGACAGCGCCTTGTGCTGGGCCAGGTGCGGGAATCCCAGCACCGCCAGCCCCACCACGGTCACGGTCGCGAGCCCCACCCCCGCGCCGAGACCTGCGACCGTCAACGCCCGGCCGATCGGCCACAGGCCGGCTGCGGTCTCCCGCTCCCGCCGTGCCCGCAACTCCTCGCGTCCGTCCTCGCTCATGAAGGGACCGTACGAAGCGAACACGCGGCGCGATGAGTCATATACGCCAGACGTCCACATCCGGCCTGAGACCACACCGCAAGCAGTCCCTGCGGCCCCGCACCGGAGCGGATAGGACGAGTCGGATCAATCGGCGTGCAACCGAAGCCGGCGGGCCGGGGTTCCCACTCCTGTACGAATCGACCCCCAATATTCGTCAGGAGCATGAGCCAATGAGCCGGCAACGACAAGGCGGGGCGCTGCTCGCGGTCCTGCTGACGGCGCCCTTCCTCTCTCAGGCCGACGCCACGATCGCCAACGTCGCCACACCGGCCATCCAGAAGGACCTGCACGCGTCGGCGACATCCGCCGAGCTCGTCATCGGCGGATATCTGATCGCGTTCGCGGTGCTGCTGATCACCGGTGCCCGGCTGGGACAGACGCACGGGTACAAGCGGATCTTCATACTGGGCACCGGTCTGTTCATGGCGGCGTCGCTGCTCGCCGGGCTCGCGCCCGACGCGGCGGTGCTGGTGATCACGCGGGTCGTCCAAGGCGCGGGTGCGGCGCTGATGTTCCCGCAGGCCCTCACCGGCATCCAGCTGAACTTCGCCGCCGCCGAGCGCATCCGCGCGATCGGGCTCTACGGGATCGCGCTGTCCGGGGGCGCCGTCACGGGCCAGATCCTCGGCGGGGTGCTCATCACGGCCGACCTCGGGGGTACCGGCTGGCGGGCCATCTTCCTCGTCAACGTGCCCGTGTGCGCCGCCGCCATGGCCGCCGCGGCACGCCGCCTGCCCGCTGACCAGGGGCGCGGCGGCCAGAAGGTCGACTTCACGGGCGTGGCGACGCTGTCGGTCACGGTGCTGCTGATCATCCTTCCGTTGATCCTCGGACGCCCCGAAGGCTGGCCGGCGTGGACGTGGGTGTCGCTCGCCGCGAGCGTCCCGGCCCTCGCGGTGTTCGTCGCCGTCCAGCGGCGCACGTCCGCCCGCGGGCAGGCGCCGCTGGTCAACCTCCGGGTGCTGACCAGACCGACGGTCGCGTGGGGCCTGTTCACCCTGATGGCCGCGACGGCGACCTACTACGCGCTGCTGTTCACCCTCGCCCAGTATCTGCAGAACGGCCTGGGGCACGGTCCGCTGGTCTCCGGGCTCATCCTGGTCCCCTGGGTGGCGGCGTTCGGGCTGGCCGGTCAGGCCGCCCGGCTCGTGCCCGGAAGGGTCGCCCGCGTGCTGCCGGTCGCGGGATGCGCGCTGCTCACCGCCGCCTACCTGACCATCAGCGCTTGCCTGTTCGCCGGTTCCCACGACCTCGGGCCACTGATCCCGTTGCTCGCCGCCGGCGGGTTCGGCCTCGGGACACAGTTCAGCTCCCTGCTCGGCCGCCTCACCAACGCCGTCCCGCCGCGCTACGCACCCGACATCAGCGGTGTCAGCACGACGGTCCTGCAGATCGGCGGGGCGCTCGGCGTGGCCGCCTTCGGAGCGGTCTACCTGAGCGGGGCGACACCGCACGACACACCGCGGACCACCCACGCGTTCGCCGTCACCGCTCTCGTCCTGGGCTGCACCGCGCTGCTGTCCACCGCGTGCTCCTGGCTGACGGTACGCAGCGGCGACGGCCCGGCCGAGGACTCCTCTCCCACGGGATCCGGCGGATCGCCCGCCGACGATCAGGTCATCGCCTCCGCGTGAAAACCGGAACGCCCCGCCGGCGGCGAACGCATCAGACGGCGTACGCGGCGGTGAGCCGTTCGGCGGCGTCCCAGAGCTCGCGTTCACGCTGTGGGTCGTACGACTCCTCCGACGACCGGGCCACGCGGTCACGGTCGAGGTAGGACCCGGTCGGCGCCTTGGTCCTGCCGAGGACGACGTCGGCGAGGTATCGCCCCGCGGCACCGCGGCCGGTCGCGAACGGGGTGAGGGCCATCGCCGGCAGGATGAAGCGCATCGCGAACCGGGAGACGGGGTCGGCGTTGCGGGCGAGACCGGTGCCGGGGACGAAGCCTGGGTTGTAGGCGACGACATCGATCCCGGTCGGCAGGCGGCGCGCGTACTCGTGCACGAGGTAGATGGCGGCCAGCTTGCTCGTCGAGTACGCGGTACGCCCGGCGGCCGTGGTGTCCGGCTTGGGGAAGGCGCCCGTACGGGCCAGGACCTCCGGGGACTGCCAGACCGGGCCGGGCACCATGCCCAGGTTGTGCTTGAAGTCGCCGAAATGGGTGTCGCTGACCGTGATCACGATCCGGGCGGGAGCGGCGAAGCGGTCCTCGATGAGGCGGACGAACAGGTGGTTGGCGAGCACGTTGATCGCGAAGGTGGACTCGAACCCGTCGGGGCCCTCGGTGAGCGCGTTCGTGTACTGCATGCCCGCGTTGCCCACGAAGCCGCGCAGCGGCGGCAGGTCACCACGGTCGAGCCGGTCCCGGATCTCGGCGGCGGCCGACCGGACGCTCTCGAGCGAGCCGAGGTCCGCCGCGACGTACGGGACCGCGCGCCCACCGGCGCCGAGCTCCGCGGACAGCCGCGCGCCCGTGGACCCTCGGGCGACGACGAGGAGATGCACGTCCGGCGACTCGCGCAGGATGAGCTCCGCGGCGACGCGGCCGATGCCACGGGTGGCGCCCGTCATGACGATGGTGGACTGCACGGGAGGCTCCTTCACTGGTCAGCGTCCGGTTCGGCGCGTCCCCAACGTTCGCCGCCCTCGCCACCGCCGACCAGTGCCGTGCCCGTCAGTAGGACCGGCAGTACCCAGGCTCGTCCGGCGCCGAGTCGCGACAATGGACCCATGGCTGCCCCCCGCTCCGGCTTCGGCGCACTCCTGCACGCCTGGCGCGACCGCCTCTCCCCGGCCGACGCCGGCTTCACCGTGACGGCCGGCCGCCGTGCTCCGGGACTACGCCGCGAGGAGCTCGCGCAGCTGGCCGGGCTCTCGGTCGACTACGTCCTGCGGCTGGAGCAGGGACGCGCGAAGAATCCCTCGGCCCAGGTCGTCGGCGCCCTCGCCCGAGCCCTTCAGCTCTCCCGGGCCGAGCGGGACCAGCTGTACCGAAGCGCCGGGCTCCTGCCACCACAAGACGGGACGATCAACACCCACGTGCCCCCGGGCGTCCAGCGGCTCGCCGCGCGCCTTGGGGACTTCCCGATCGGGGTGTTCGCCGCCGACTGGTCCCTTGTGTGGTGGAACCCCCTGTGGAGCGCACTGCTCGGCGACCCCACCTTGGTCCCGGCCGACGAGCGGAACCTCGCCCGCGCCGTCTTCGGGAACGGTGCCGCTCATGCCGCGGTGCGTCCCGTCCGGTCCGAACGCGGCGAGGACGCCTTGCCGACGGCGATCGTCGCCGATCTCAAGGACACCGTGTCCCGCTATCCCGCGGATCCTCAGCTCGCGCGTCTCGTGGAGGACCTCCGAGCATCCGACGCCTTCGCTCACCACTGGGCCACGGCGACGGCAGCCCAGCACACGACCGACCGGAAGACGATCCTGCATCCGGAAATCGGCGAGATCGAGCTCGACTGCGATGTCCTCGTCGTTCCGGGCGCGGACCTCCGAATGGTCACCTACACGGCGGCGGCCGGAAGCAGCGACGCGGGAAAGCTCGACCTCCTTCGCGTCACAGGCGGCCGTACCACCACCGCCCGACCCACGACGTGATCGTCCCGGGCCGGGCGGCGGAGACCGCCCGCACGCCCGGCCGGACGAATCGCGTGTTCGAGACGCCCTCGGGAGAGGGGCACCCGTCAGCTACACGACGTTATGAACCTCACGTCGGTGACGACGTAGCCGAGGGTCCGTACCTCACGGAGATCCGGGTTCGTGTGATCGCCACTCCGGTCAGCATCGTGTCTCGTACGGGCATGCTGTCCAGGTGCACTACTGCCAGTCCTGCGAGAAGCCAGTCGCCATGGAGCCGCGCAACGGGCGCGCGGTCTGCCCCGAGTGCGGCCGCACGGATGACGCTGCCGCACTCGGGCCGCTGTTCATCGTCACTGGCGCTTCCGGCTCGGGTAAAACCGCCGTCCTCGCCCCACTCGCCCGCAGGCTGCAAGGCCGCTGCATCACCTTCGACGCCGACCTGCTCATGGACGCCGCAGCCGCGCTCAGCGGCGGCCAACCGATCGACTGGCCCGCATTCCGTGGCGCATGGCTGGCCGTTGCTCACGGCGTCGCCCAATCGGGGATGCCCACGGTCCTGCTCGGACCGTTCATCCCCAGCCACCTCAAGGATCTCCCCGCCCGCCGCTGGATCGCGGACATCCATTTCATCGTGCTCGACTGCCCGGATGAGCTGCGGCGCACCCGTATCAGCACCCGCCCTCCCTGGCGAAGCCGCGACATCGAAGAGCAAGTCGAATTCGGTCAATGGCTCCGCCGCAACATCACCGACCGCGTCGACACCAGCAGCGGAACCCCAGAAGACACCGCAGCGGCCATCGCCGCCTGGATCGACCGCCACCTCACAGACACCCAATAGGGCGTCAAGTGACGATTGCGGTCATGGGCATGACCTCGCCATCTGCGGCAATCTTGTACGACGTGGCCGCCGTACGGCTTGGAACGAAGTGGGGCGGGCCACCCGGACCTCGAAGGCCTCACCGGAGCGGATTATGGGACTTTCTTCCGTCCGGGGCGACTGCCCTCGTTCTGCGCTGTCCCGCCACACGGCAATTTTCCCGTCTGTGTGCACACCGCAGAACAAGGGGCCTTGCCCATCGGCGACATTCAGGCGTTATGCCGGGTATCGCTCCGGCCACGACCCGCCTCACCCCAGGGAAAAGTTGCTCGCTTCCCACTCGATCAGATCGAGGCGGGCCGTGACCCACACGGAATCGATCAAGCGCCTCGAATAGCAGCTTGCGACAGCGGGTATTCACAGCATTCGGAGCAGCTTCCGGACGGAAAGGAAGCGACACATCTCGGGGGCGAGCGATGAAAGGTGTCGTTTTCGACCGGCATGGCGAACCGAAGGACGTGCTCGCGGTCACGGACCGGCCCACTCCCGAACCGGGGGCCACGGAGGTCCGGGTTCGTGTGATCGCCACTCCGGTCAACCCGTCCGATCTGCTGTACGTGCGGGGCCACTACGCCGGCGTCGAAGCGCGTTTTCCCGCTCCCGTCGGCTTTGAAGGCGTCGGCGTCATCGACGCCCTGGGCCCGCAGGTGGAGGGGTGGGAGCCTGGGCAGCGTGTCGTGGTCGTCAACGGCCAGGGAGGCAACTGGGCGGAGTACGCGGTGGTGCCGGCCCACGACCTGCTCCCCGCACCGGAGGGGCTTCCCGATGAGCAGGTGGCCTCCTTCATGATCAATCCGGCCTCGGCCCTCCTCATGGTCCGTCACGTGCTGGCGGTGCCCCGGGGTGAGTGGCTGCTCCAGTCGGCGGCCACCTCGGAACTGGGCCGCATGGTGATCCGGCTGGCGAAACGCGACGGCATCCGAACGGTCAATATCGTCCGCCGCCGCGAGGCGGTCACGGAACTGGAGCGCCTGGGCGCCGACGTCGTCCTGGTGACCGACGACGGCCCGATCGACGAACAGGTCCGCCGCGCCGTCGACCCGGAAGGAGTCAAGTACGCCATCGACCCGGTGATCGGGGACACCGGCACCCAGATGTTCAAGGCGCTCCACGAGGACGGGCTGATGCTGCTCTACGGCTCTCTTACCCGCCGGCCGATGCTCGTGGGAGATGACCCGCGCTACATTCTCGCCGGCCGCCGGAGGCTGGAGGTCTACTGGCTCGGATACTGGCTGCCGAGGCTCGACCGGGAAATGCGGGAAACCCTGGTCCAGGACATCGTCGAGCTCATGCGCGAGGGAATCCTCGAAACCTCCGCCGGGACGAAGTTCCCGCTCGATCAGATCAGGGCGGCCGTGACCCAGTCGGAGACGAAGAGCCGGCAGGGAAAGGTGCTCCTCATACCCGGATCGGAGTAGAAGCGCTCCGCGCTCCGGTCAGCAGACACCCCGGGGCGATCGGCCGCCCAGGCTCACGTTCGTGGTCAGCGCCCCAGGGCCCGTATTTGGTTGTGATCATCTGGTGGTGCGGGTGAGGTCTGCGAGCCAGATCATCGATGCGCGCAGGTGCAGGCTGGCGAGGTAGCTGTCGGGGGGGCGTAGCGGGTGGCGATGCCCCCGCGACCGGTCGGTCCTCGTGGGTACCGTGTCGCGGGTGATGGTTAAGGAGTGCGAACGTGTTCAGACCTCCTGGTTCCGAGCGCGGGCTGAGGCACTCGGCGGCGAGGCATGGGACGATGGTGCGCTGACCTGGACGGACGGCCCCGACGGCTTGAATCTGATGTTCCCGGGCGAGCTCGACACGTCGGCGGTCCGGCGCGGGGTCCAGGAGGCGCTGGCTCGCGGGCGACCGCTGGTCGGCGCGTGGCTGAGCACGGGCGTCGATCCATCGGCGCTGCGGGAGTGCGGATTCGATCGCGGCTGGCCGATCCGGTGGATGGCGGCATCGCTGGCAGCGGTCGCCGCGGACGAAGGCGACGTGGACGACCGCATCGAGCTCCAGACGGACACGCTCGACTACGACGGCGAGTACGCCGACTACCGTGACCAGTTGGCGTTGGCACGGCGAGAACCGCAGGTGGCGTGGTACGCAGCCGCATATGCGCGTCCTGCTTCGTCTGACCGGCCCCGACGGTTCGCCGGGCGTGCCTGGTCGTTCTACGACGGCGGCCCGAATGGCGTCGCCGGGGTGTTCGACATGGAGGTCTGGCCGCGCTTCCGTCGTCGCGGACTGGGAACCGGCCTGCTGCGGACGGTGTGTTCCGCAGCGCGGCGAGCCGGAGCGGCGCAGGCGGTGTTGAACGCGACGGACGAGGGCCGCCTCCTGTATGGCACGTGCGGGTTCACGCCAATCGGCGAAGGCATCACCTGGTGGCTTCACCTGCGGTAACGCGGCTAGGGCCGGCGTGGCCGGGGCGTCTAAATACGAGCCCTAGACATGGTCGCCGTCGCGCAGGTGGACGAGTGGCAGAAAGACCTCGTCCACGGTCCCGGCCATGTCGGGGGAGGCGGACCCGTCCAGTAGGGCATGCTGCAGCACAACAATGGGGAGGCGCAGGATTCGCGGGCCGATCGCGGCCGGGTCGAAGCCGGCCGCGGCCACCACCTCGGCCAGCTGTGCCGTAGCCTCATCGGCCTTGCGGCGCCGCAGTGCCGCGGTCAGCCCCGGATCAAGGCCGACGGCCAGCAGTCCGTGATGTCCGGCGGCCACGCTCTGCAGGATCGCCAGCGTGTCCGCCCGCAGGTCGCCGGTGCGAGCTGGACGGCCGAGCCGGGGCACCCGCCGCTCGAGCACGGCGGACACCAGATCCTCCTTGCCCGGCCACCGCCGATACAGAACCGCCTTGCTGGTCCCGGCCTTGGCTGCGACGCCCGCCATCGTGAACCCGCCATAGCCGGTCGCGACAAGCTCCGCCCAGGCAGCGTCCAGGATCGCCTCTTCCAGCACCGCACCGCGACGCCTGCTCTCACCCACAAGCTTAAGATACCCCGAGTTTCCTATTGCCCCTGGAGTGGGTTAGCCTCACCGTAAGAAACCCCGAGTTCCTTATGGAGGCATCGTTGGAGAGCATTCTCAAGGTCTCGGGTGCCGAGATCTTCTACAGGACGCGCGGGAGCGGCCCGGTGCTGCTCCTCCTGCCCGGCGGAGACGGCGATGCCGACGCCTGCGACGGCCTAGCCGTCCACCTGGAGGACGCCTTCACAGTCGTCACCTTCGACCGCCGTGGCCTGTCCCGCAGCACCAGCACCGGTGCGGCACCCGACCTGACCATCCACGCCGACGACGCAGCCCGCGTCCTCGCCACCGTCACCCACCAGCCCGCCCTGGTATTCGGCGCCAGCATCGGCGCCCTGATCGCCCTGGAACTGACGACCCGCCACCCCGACCAGGTCCGCGTCGCCGTCGCCCACGAACCACCGGTCGGCACGCTGCTGCCCGCGGACACCCGCGCCGAACTGGCCGGCGACCAGCTGGCCGTCGAGGAGGCGCACCGCCGCGATGGGGCCCTCGCAGCAATGGCGCAGTTCATACGGCTGGCCCGGCTGGACTTCAGCGACCGCGAACCCGACGTCCACTTCACACCTCCAGGCCCGGAACGGCTGCCGAACCTGGAGTTCTTCCTCACCCACGACGCCCCCGCAGTACGCCGATACCACCCCGACATCACCGCCCTGCGCGCCCACGCCACGAAGATCGTGCCCGCCGTCGGCGCGACCACGACCGGCCCGATCGCACAATGCGCGCACGCGCTGGCAGACCTGCTGAACACGCCCGTGACGACCCTGCCCGGCGGCCACAACGGTTTCGCATCCCACCCCCGTGCCCTCGCCGCCCACCTGCGCACGATCTTCGCCGCACACCGATGAAAGAGCGCGCTGCCGCCAACCGACATCCACCGGCGTATCACCAGACCCGGCGAACGTTGTTGGACACCGCACCAGCCGCCGGGCGTTCAGGCCCGGGACGCCGGTGCGGCGAGCTCGGCCAGATGGTGCAGCGAGTTGGTGAGATGCTCAGGACCGAACGGCGGGAACTGGAAGCGCTCCCGGATGACCTGCGGCGCCGCCGACCAGTCGTAGGTGAGCGTGACCTCAGTCTCGGACGGACCGAGCGCCGCAAGGTCGTAGCGCCAGTTCCAGCCGCCGAACTCCAGTTGACCGTCGTCCGTCTCCATCCCCGGCAGCCAGCCGATGGCGCGCGGTGGGTCGAGCACCTGGACCTTGTTGGCCATCCGGTACTCACCGTTTGGATGGTTGGGGTGATACATGTCCATCCGGAAGACCTGCCCCACCTCGGTCAGCGGCGCCTGGTCTACGGATTCCCGAACCCAGCCGGTGCCATCGATCGCTGAATGGGTCGTCGGGTCCGCCAGCACCGCGAACACCCTCGCGGCCGGCACGGCGACAGTCAGGGTGGCGCTCACGTTCTCCTGGTCCACGGTGTGCACGCTCCTCGTCATCTCATCTCGGACCTCCCGCAGGCGCGGAAGGGACGTTCCAACATGTAGACAACGCGGCGAGGCGAAACTCATCGGTCTCGTGAGCGGAACCTAAGCGGCTTGACCAGCGCTCCGAGGCCCGCAGAGGACGAGATGCGTGACCTCCACGCATGTCCCGCCCTCTTCGCCCGAGTAGCTCGACGTGCGCCAAGGACTGTCCGCGAGGTTGTGGCTCACATTTCCTCCAAGAAGGCGCGGATCCGTTTCTCCGACTCGGACCTGGGGAGCGCTTCTCCCCTGATCTGCTCGAACCGTATCGCGAGTGCATGGACCTGTTGAGGGGCCTGAATCAAATGCCCGTAACCGCCAGCGGCGTCGGCATATCCGATACCCAGGCCCTCGACGAACCCGAGCAGGGTGAACCCACTCGACAGATACACGGGGCGACCGGCCGGGATCACCTGGATGCTGATGTTCGGTCGCTCCATCATCTCGAGGAGATGAGCGAGCTGCTCCCTCATCACATCGACGCCGCCGACCGGCTCGCGGAGCGCCGCCTCCTTTATCAAGACCACGATGAAGGGCGGTTCGTCCTGCTGGAGGATGTCTTGCCGACCCATGCGAACCGCGAGGCCCCGCTCCAGTCGGTCTCCTCGGTTCGCCGCACTGAGCAACGCCCGAGCGTAGGCCTCACTCTGGAGCAGGCCGGGCACGAACTGCGGCTCGTACACCTTCAATGACGCCGCCTGTTGTTCGTACTCGATGTACTCGGCGAAGCCCATCGGGAGTGTCACCTCCCGTACGACGTGCGGGTGGAGTTCTTCGAAGTACCTGTCCAGGTTGAACAGGCGGTCGAGGTCTTTTGACACGTCGAGGGTTGGGATGCGGCGGCCGTTCTCGAAGTGGCCGATCATCTTGCCGCTGATGATGCATTCCCGGCCCACGTCGTCCTGGGTGAGTTCGGCGCGCTCGCGGTGGAGGCGCAGCCGGTAGGCGTACTGCTCGGCGGCCGAGGCTGACGGATCGATGTCCACGTGGTCTCCGCGGAGGGTTGGAGAGCTGCAGATATGGCCGAGAGTAGCCGGACGGCGACAGTCTGGAGCGGGAAACCGATCGAATTCCAGGAGGTCGCGGATGGGCAGAGAGACGACGGGCGGGGCGGTCGCCCGCCATCTGCACGAACTGCGGGATTGGCTGGACGCCGCCGGCTTCACCGCCACGGTCGAGACGCCGCGCGGCGGCATGCCGTACGTGCGGGTCGGGAACCGGCACGCGCCCGTCCTCTGCGAGAAGATCCGGATCGATCGCTACCGGGTCGACGGCGACGCGCTGTGGTTCTTCTACTCCTGGGGCGACCCGATCTGTCCCGCCCAGGAGACGAGCCGGGCCGCTCAGGAGATCACCAATGTCCTCGGCAACCGGTGACTCCCCGGCGCCGGTGACGCGGGTCGATCAGGTCGGGTTCGGCCGGGCGCCGGATCCGGTCTGGGAGACGCGGTGGGTGTGGCTGGATCGGCTTCGCCGGGAGTTCCCGGGGTGGGTGGCGCTGTTCGATCCGTTCGCGTCCGTCTGGGTCGCGGTGCGGGGACGAGAGGCGTATGTGACGGGTGCGACGGTGTACGAGCTTCGTGATCGTCTCGAGTCCCGGCGCAGGTCGGCGCTGCCGTAATCTTCGGCGCATGGAGCATGGGACCCCGGCGGGGCTGCTGCGCTCCCGCGGTGACGGGGCGACGCGCGTGACGTTCTTCGAGTTGTTCTTCGACCTGGTCTTCGTCTTCGCGGTGACACAGCTGTCCCACCGGCTGCTGAAGGATCTCACCGTGAGCGGCGCCGGTGAGACGTTGGTGCTGCTGCTGGCCGTCTGGTGGGCGTGGATGTACACGTGCTGGACGACCAACTGGCTCAATCCGGATCATCCCGCCGTACGGATGGCGCTGACCGGGACCATGCTCGCCGGGATGCTGATGGCGGCCGCGATCCCCAAGGCGTTCGAGAGCCGGGCCCTGTGGTTCGCCCTCGCCTATGTCGCCTGTCAGGCGGGACGAACGGCCTTCGTGGCCTTCATGACCCGGCGTGACGAACTGGGCGCGAACTTCGTGCGCATCCTGGCCTGGAAGCTGACCACGGCCGTGCTCTGGATCGGCGGTGCCTTCGCCGACCACCCGGCCCAGGTCGTGGCCTGGGTGGGGGCGCTGACGCTGGAGTACGCCGCGCCCTGGCACGGCTACACGTTCCCGGGGCTGGGGCGTTCGAGGACGTCGGACTGGACGATCGACGGCGGGCACATGGCGGAGCGCTGCCAGCTGTTCGTGATCATCGCCCTGGGCGAGTCGCTGCTGGTCACGGGCAACACGTTCAGTGACCTGCACGGCGTGGGGATGGCCGCGGGCGCCGCCTTCACGGTCGGCTTCCTCGGCAGCGTGGCGATGTGGTGGATCTACTTCGACCGGAGCGCGGAAGCCGCGGCGGAGCGCATCGCGGCCTCGGAGGATCCGGGCCGCCTCGGCCGGTCCGCGTACACCTTCATCCACCTGCCGATGGTCGCGGGGATCATCGTGAGCGCCGTCGCCGACGAACTGATCGTCGCGCACCCGCACGGACACGTCACCGGCGGTACGGCGGCGGTGGTGCTCGGCGGCCCGGCGCTGTTCGTGGCGGGGCACGCGCTGTTCAAACGGGCGGTGTGGGGTCACTTCACGAACGCGCGTCTGCTGGCGCTGGCGGCGCTCGCCGCGCTCGTGCCCGTCTCGAAGCTGGTCGACCCGCTGACGCTGGCGTTCCTGGCTCTGCTGGTCGTGGCGGCGTTGGCCGGCTGGGACGTACGGTCGCGCCGGACCCATGTCATGGTGGTGCCCGAGCAGGCCGCCTGACCCGCGGCCGCACAGGCCGTGGGTCAGGCCCCGCTCGACACGTGCGGGGCGACCTCCTTCGGCTTCCTGCGGTCCGCGGCCCGGCCCGCGCGCAGGAGCCGCCGCCACTTCGCCGGGTCGTGCAGTGCCGGTTCGGTGCTCTCCAGGAATCGCTCCACGGTGGTGACGAAACGCTCCGGTTCGTCGTGGTGCGGGAAGTGCCCGGACCGGGCGAACACCTCCAGCCTGCTGCCGGGCATGGCGGCGTGGGCGATCCCCGCGTGGCGTACGGGGATTACGCGGTCCTCCCGGCCCCAGATGATGAGGATGGGCATGCCCTCGGCGAGGTAGCAGCGGTCCAGCATGGTGATGACCTGGCCGCGCACGTCGACGCCGGCCCGGAGGGTGCGCAGGAACGCCTGGCGGGCGGTCGTGGAGCGCAGTCCCCGGTAGCGCCGGAGCAGGTAGTCGAAGTCCGTGCCCAGGAACAGGCCGCCGGTGAGGCGCAGGACGGGGGCGGCGAGCCGTACGGCGGTGCGCGCCGGCGCGGACGTCGCCAGCGCCAGACCGACCTCGGCGCCCGGTGCCGCCGCCGCGCGGAGGATCGGGTGGACCTCGCGGCCGATGCCGCCGCTGGCGACGAGCACGAGGCGTTCGCAGCGTTCGGGGAACTGGTAGGCGAACTGCATGGCGATGCCGCCCCCGAGCGAATGGCCGATCACCGAGACACGGTCCACGTCGAGGACGCTCAGCAGGTCGCGCATGCCGCAGGCGTACGCGGCGATGCCGTAGTCGGCGCGCGGTTTGGCGGACTCGCCGTGGCCGAGCAGGTCGGGCGCGATGACGGTGTGGTTCTCCGCCAGGCGCGGGATCACGTCGAGCCAGGTGCCGGAGTTGTCGCCGATGCCGTGGATCAGGAGCAGCGGAGGCCCGCTGCCGGTCATGCGGAAGGCCCGCCAGTATCCGTGGATGTCACGGAACCGGATGAGAGATCCAGGACTCATACCTGCTCACCACCCGAGGTCGCTTCCTCGCATCGTGCGGCGGGCACGTTACGTGTTCACTACCGGGCTGTAAGTCCACCGTAACGGGGTCGCCGGCCGACTGCCGCCGCCGCCTTGAGCCCGTCGAGGATGACGGTGGTCAGGGCATCGTCCGCGCGGGCTCCAGGTTGCCGCCGGACGGCAGCCCGCCTACCGCTCCGTCTTGGACGGTCAGGGCATGTCGGGCGTCCACGAGACGATCATCGCGGGCGACGAGAGCACGGTGGAGCGGGCCGTCCGGGCGTACGCCGACGCCGGCGCGACCGAGCTGGTCGCCAGTTCGGCCGGTGATGAGGGGGATCGGGCGCGTACCCTCGCACTCCTGGCCGCGCTGCGCACCCGGCTGTAAATCGACGAGCCCGTCGCGAGAGACCCGGTCCCGGCTCTTCCGGCCTGACCGGTGCAGGCCCGGTCAGGCGGGCGAGGACGCGGCCCGCGAGATGCGGGCGAGGCGCGACCGCTCGCCGGCGAGCGCGTCCGCCGGGATCTCCTCCCACAGCGTGGTCCGCTCGTCGTCCCACACGCCGGCGACGCGGCCGCCGCGGAGTACGACCGGGGAGATCCAGCCGCCGCTGCGGCTCACGGCGGCGCGGTGCTCGGCGGGAATGATCTCGATGGCGCCCGTGCCCGCGCCCAGGACGTACGCGTCGAAGGCGCCGAGGAGCCGGACGGCCGTGCTCGGCGGGGTGGCGGCCAGCTCGGCGACGTGCTCGGCGAGCATGACGCGCCGCTCCCCCTCGACGTCGACCTCGGTGACCTCGACCGCCTCGGTGAACCAGCTCTTGAGGAGTGCCCTGCGCGTGACGCCCCGGCTCAGCCATGCCTTGTCGAACAGCTCCGGCGTGGTGGGGCCGTGGGCGCCCAGGAAGGCGCGGAGCACGGTGGCCGCCGGGTCGGGCGTCTCCGGCAGCCAGGCGGCGCTGACGAAGGTGACCCGGTTGCCCCGCGGGGGGCCGAAGCACAGGACCTTCCACCAGGCCAGCGGCTTGAGGAGGGTACCCCAGCCGGATCCGAGCACCTCGGCGAGGTGTCCGGAGCCCGTACGGTCGACGATCTCGGCGGTGAGCTCCTCGCGCGTGAGGGCCGCGCCTCCGGACAGCGCCTCGGTCGCGGCCGTCGCGATGGCCTCCAGGTCGGCGGGGGTGGCGCCGAACGTCTTCTGCCAGCTCGCCCGCTCCCAGTTGCGGTGGGCGCCGGACACGGTGAGGTAGGCGGCGGCCTCGTCGGCGGGCAGGAGGTGCAGGGTGCCGCGCATGGCCCAGGTCTTCACCAGCCTGCGGTCGGCGAGAGCCTCCGTCACCGCGCCGGGGCGGGGCTCGGCCTGCCGTACGGCGATCGCCAGCTCGGCCGCCGAGGCCACCTGCGCCTGCACGCCGGCGAGCCGCCGCGCCACCTCGACCGGGTCGCCGCCGTCGACCGGCTCGAGGAACTGCCGCCGCAGCCGCCAGGCCAGCACCTGCCCCCACGTCACCTTCTCCACGAACGGCACCTTAGAGGGCCGGACCGACACTCGGCGGTGGTCAGTGGCGGCGGGCCAGTTCGGTGTAGGCGGAGCGGACGTCCTCGGTCGTGAGCGTGGTCAGGTCGGCGGTGGTGACGTCCGCGCCGAGTTCGGCGACGCGCAGGTCGCGGAAGCCGCAGGCCTTCTCGTACACCGAGCGCACGAAGCGGCCGTTGCCGAGCTCGTCGATCCGGCCGAGGCCGCAGACGCGCTGGAAGACGCCCGCCAGGTCGTCCAGGGCGCCCTCCTCCCAGGTGTCGCCGCCCTTCACGGCCAATTCGAGCGCGATCTCCAACAGCTCGTCGGGGCCGTAGGAGGGGAACGCCACGCGTTCGGAGAACCGGGACGCCAGGCCGGGGTTGGAACGCAGGAACCGGTCCATGTCCTCGTCGTAGCCCGCCAGGATGACCACCAGGCGCTCACGGTCGTCCTCGGCGCGTTTCAGCAGGGTCTGCACGGCCTCGGCGCCGAACGCGTCGCCGCCGGCGTACCCGGGGTTGACGAGGGAGTAGGCCTCGTCGATGAACAGCACGCCGCCGAGCGCCGAGTCGATCACCTTGTTGGTCTTGATCGCCGTCGATCCGAGGTGTTCGCCGACTAGGTCGGCGCGCTGGGTCTCGACGACTTCGGGCCGGGCCAGCAGGCCGAGCGCGGCGAAGACGCGGCCGAGGACGCGTGCGACGGTCGTCTTGCCGGTGCCGGGAGGGCCGGCGAAGACGAAGTGCCGCATCGGCGGGTGGGTGCGCAGGCCCTGCTCCTCGCGCAGCTGCGCGACCTGCAGTTGCGCGGCGATCGCGCGGACCTGCCGTTTCACCGGCTCCAGGCCGGTCATGGCGTCCAGGTCGGCGAGTGCCTCCTCGAGGGTCGGCGTCTCGGCGTAGCCGCGGTAGCGCTCGGTGAGCTCCGCGAAGGCGATCTCGACGTCGACGGCGTCGATGGTGACGAGTTCGTCCGGCGTGGGCTCGGCCCTGGCGTGGACGATCCGGACGTCGCGGGCGCGGGCCGCGGACTCGACGAGGGAGCGCACGAAGCGGCCGTTGCCCAGCTCGTCGATGATGCCGCGCCGCGAGACCTCCTCGAACTTGAGCCGAAGGCACGGCCCGGCGTCCACGCCGAGGCGGTCGCCGCGGAGCCCGGTGTGGTACTCGGCGATCTCCAGCAGCTCGGCGGGCTGGTACGCGGGGAACTTCACGCGCGTCCCGAACCGCGAGGCCAGGCCCGGGTTGGAATCGAGGAAGCCCTCCATCTCCTCCTCGTAGCCGGCCAGGATGATCACGACGTTGTCGCGGTCGTCCTCGGCGCGTTTGAGGAGCGTCTGCACGGCCTCGCTGCCGAAGCGGTCGGGCTGGCCGTCGCCGGTGTTGACCAGGGAGTACGCCTCGTCGACGAACAGGACGCCGCCGAGAGAGCGGTCCACGACCTCGGTCGTCTTGATCGCGGTGGCGCCGAGGTACTCCCCCACCAGGTCGGCGCGCTGCACCTCGACGACCTGCGGGGTCGGCAGCAGCCCGAAGGCGTAGAAGATCCGCGCGACGGCCCGGGCGACGGTCGTCTTGCCGGTGCCGGACGGCCCGACGAAGACAAAGTGCCGCATCGGCTTCTCGGTGGGGAAGCCCGCCGCGGCGCGCATCCGGGCGGCCTCGATCGAGGCGGCGATCGAACGCACCTGCCGCTTCACCGGCTCCAGGCCGATCATGGCCTCCAGCTCGGCGAACGCCTCGTCGATCGAGATGTCCGGGACGTCGTCGGCCGTACGGGCCTGGGCGGGCGCGGCGTACTCCGCGCGGGCCTGCGGGGCGTACTCGTCCTCCTCGGCGTAGTCCTCCTGGGCCCAGCCGGTGTCGTACGCCTCGGCGGGGACGATGCGGCGCGCCTGCCACCAGCGGTACCCGAGGACGGCCAGCGCCGCCGCCCACGCGGGCGCGGCGTTCAGCCGGGGCAGCGGGTTGGCGAGCGCGGCGGCGACGATCCCGGCCAGGCCGAGGGACACGGCCGCGGTGCGCCACGGCGCGTACGCGTGGACGCGGTGCGCGAGGAAGGCGACCGGCAGTGCCAGCGCCCCGAGGAAGACGGCCTCGTGCCCGCCCGCCGGGTAGAGGCGGCTGAGTGGGATCACGGCCGCCAGCCAGCAGGCGACGACGAAGGCGGTGGCCATGCCGCTCGGCGAGCGCAGGGTGAAGTCGACCACGAGCAGCAGCGTGGCCGTGAAGACGACGGTGGTGAGCAAGGGCAGGCTCGCGACGATCGCGATCGCCGCCGACCCCACCACCAACAGCAGAAACGTCAGTCTCCGCAAACCCGGCTGAATCCGGAAATACCGCCAGCGGGCACGTTCGAACAGATCACGCGCCACCGGAGGGCGCGATCGGGATCTGCCGAACGGTCGCATCGCTCTCCCTCATGCCTGAGGACGTGTATAGCGCAGCTTGGGCACCGAATGGCAGATCCCATTGCGTGGCGCGTCCCTATCAGGACCGTTATCGGACAGTGGCGGCGCCTCTGACACACGCTCCCAGGCCGACGCCGACCCGCCGGCCGGGCGGCAGATCCCGGCCGGATGCCGATGCCGATGCACTATCCCTTCGCCACCTGATCGGCGAGCTTCTTGTCCTTCGCGACGCGGACGAGGGCGGCCGCCAGCGGCGCCAGGTCGCGTTCCTTGGCCAGATCGGCCAGGCGCTTGGGATCGGTCGGCAGGCCGAGGCGCTCGGCCCCCTTCACCGTCAGCTCGTCGAAGTACGGGCGCAGCCACGGCCATACGGCCTGCGCCTCACGGCAGAAGATGTCCGCGCCCACCGGGCCGATGCCGGAGAACTCCTTCAGCAGATCCTTCGCGTGGCCGATGTCGCGCTCGGCCTTGAGCGGCAGCTTCCGCAGATCACCGTCGTACTCCTCGAGGACCCGTTCGGCCATGTCCCCGAGACGGCTGGAGGTGCTCTCGTCGTACCGGACGTAGTGCGCCCGGCCGAGCGCGTCGACGCGCTGCTGCCAGGTGAGCTTCGCCATGCCGCGCGCCGTCCCGCCGCCCGCCTCGAACAGCTCCCGCGCCGCGGCGACCGCGATGTCCGCGCCGATCCGGGTGCTCAGCAGGTTGGCGAGGACGAGAAGCTTGAACAGGGCGGCCGGCGTGTCCTTCAGCTCGATCCCGGCCTCTTCGGCGAAGGTTCGCCCGGCCTCCGACAGCAACGCCTTGACCGTCTTGTCCATGACGCCACCTCCACGTAGGTCAAGTCCTTACCCCATAACCGACGTTCTTAGTACGGGCACGCGTTCCGAGTAGCGGGCCAGCAGTTCCGCATTGCGGTCATCTCCCCCAGGGACGTTGGCACTCACCCACAGCGGCAATTCGGTGCGATCGGCCATCCGGGCGAGGAGGAGATTCCACAGGTAAACGGAGCACAACGACGACAGCGCCGCTGTACGCGGGGCGTCGGGGGGATGGGACACGTCACCGGGCGGCGTCAGGGTGTCGAGCACCAGATCCGCGATCTCGCCGAGCTTCACCCCCGCCCGTGCCGGGGCGACCTCCATCGACGGGCCGGACGCCACCGCGATGACCGGCAGGCCGTACGACTTCGCCGCCATCGCCAGCTCCACCGGATAGGGGTTCGAGCCGCTGTTGGAGAAGATCATCACCAGGTCGCCCCGCCTGGGCGCAGCGGCCTCCAGGACCGGAGCGGCCATGCCGGAACGGCGTTCGGCCTGGGTGGCGGGCCAGGCCCCGTGCAGCGGGGAGATCTCCGGCCGGTACAGCGGGTACACGCACGCCAGCCCGCCGGCCCGGAAGAACCCCTCCAGGACCATCCCCAGCGAATGGCCGGACCCGCCGAGGTAGAGCAGGCCGTCGCCTGCGACCGTGTCGAGGACCAGGCCGCAGGCGTAATTCAGGGCCTCGGCGTTGTGCCGCTCGACACGGTCGAGATGGTCGCGCATCCAGTTCACACGAACGGGTTTATCAGCTTTCCCGCCCACCGCTCCAGACGCTGATCACGATCTTATGGATCGGTCCGGGATCTCCATCAGGGAAGATGGAGGGTGCCGTTGATCGTCCCGGCGTCCGAGCGCCCCGCCTGAACCCGGAAGCAGGTGCCCTTCTTCACGCTCCTGTCGAAGGTGAAGTAGTGGTTGTAGGCGTTGAGTTGCCGCCAGCCGGTGAGCGCCTTCTTCGCCCCACAGGTGACGAGCCGTACGCCGACGGCGTGATTGCGGTGCTTGTAGTTCAGATCGACCTGGACCTTCCCCGCACGACGCGTGATGAACTTCGCCGCTGCGTACTTGGTGTCCTTGCTCTCCGTCTTCTCCCAGAAAAACGTCTGGATCTCGTACTCGCAGTAGCTCGCCTTACAGGCGGCTTTGGCGGCGGCGGCCGGGGACGCGGCGAGACCGGTGGCGGCGACGCCCGCCACGGCGACGATGGCGATTTTGCGATACATGGGGATCCCTTGATCTTCATGAGAACGCGCGGCGATGAGCCCGCGCGGAATCGGGCGGGTCGACTATGGCGAGGGCATTGCGGGCCGGGAAAGGGTCTCCGGACCTAACCGGGCACCGGCCGCTTAGGTCTTTCGGCCCAAGCCGCTGAGACGCGATCTGTGGTCACGGAACCGGCCCCGTACGTTCCATGACATTTGTCCCGACGGACACCGGGACGGGCGCATCTGCACGCACCGCAGATCCCCGGCTTAGAGTGTGGGACCGCGGGCGGACGGGACCCGCACGGCGAGGCGAGACGACGGGGCGGGGCGGGCGTGAACAGGCGGATGAAGGCCGTACGAGATCCGGCGGAGGCCGGAGCGGCCGGGGAATCCCCCGCGCCCGACTCCTCCTGCACGACCACCGAGCCCCGGACGGAGATCGCCGACCAGGTCGACGACAGTCCCGGCCCGTTCGGGACGTATCCCTGGCTCCTGATCGGCTACAACGCGTTCGACGACGTGATCAGCGGCCGCGCCCGGCCCGTCTGGGCGTCCGGGCCGCTCCTGGCGGTCTACACCGGCCTGCTGGTCGTGGCCATCTGGTACGGCTACCGCCGAGGCCAGGGCGACCGGCTCGCGGTCGCGCTCCTCGCGGCGGCCGGGGTCGACGCCTTCGTCCTGGTCGGCTGGTTCGGGCACGGGATGAACGAGCTGATGCCGACGCTGGCCCTGGGCTGCGGGGTGGTGATCCCGTGGGGCCGTCGCCCCTGGCCGGCCATGGTGATCGCACCCCTGTCCATCGCCGCGGGACTGCTGGCCTGGATCCGGGGTGCGTCGGCCGGAGACGCGATCGGCTCCTGGTACGGCACCCTGATCTCCGGCTTTATCATCGCCTTTCTCCTGCGGCTGTTCGCCGCGATCAGGGAACTGCGGGCGACCCGCGAGGAGCTGGCCAGGACGGCGGTATCCGAAGAGCGCCTGCGTTTCGCCCGCGACCTCCACGACCTGCTCGGGCACACTCTCTCCGTGATGGTGGTCAAGGCACAGGCGGCCCGCAAGCTCGCCCCGCGCGACGCGGAGCTGGCCGCGAGCCAGGCCGCCGACATCGAGGAGATCGGCCGCGACGCGCTCCGGCAGGTGCGCCTCGCCGTATCCGGATACCGTGGCCGCGGGCTCGCCGCCGAGATCGACGGCGCCCGTACCGCCCTCCGGGACGCCGGCATCACGGCGACGGTCCGGCAGGAGGGCACCCCCTGCCGGAGGAGGCCGACGCCCTGCTCGGCTGGGCCGTACGCGAGGGCGTCACCAACGTCATCCGGCACAGCGGCGCGGAGGCGTGCGAGATCTCGGTGGTCCGGCAGGGGCGCACCGCCGTCCTGTCCGTCCGGGACGACGGGCGCGGAGCTCCGGCGCCGTCCGAGACGTCCCAGGGCAACGGCCTGCGCGGACTCGTCGAGCGGATCAGCGGGGCGGAGGGCCGGCTCGAGGCCGGTCCGGCCGACGGGGGCGGCTACCGACTCACCATCACGCTGCCTCTAAAGGAGAGTATTTCTTGATCAAGGTGCTGCTCGCGGAGGACCAGGGCATGATGCGCGGTGCGCTGGCCCTCCTCCTGAACCTGGAGGACGACTTCGAGGTCGTCGGCCAGGTCTCCGCCGGCGATCAGATCGTCCCGGCAGCGCTCGAGCTGCGGCCCGACGTGGCCGTCCTCGACATCGAGATGCCGGGGCGCAGCGGCCTCGACGCCGCCGCCGACCTGCACGCCGAGCTGCCGAACTGCAAGATCCTCATCGTCACGACGTTCGGCCGGCCGGGCTACCTGCGGCGCGCGATGGAGGCGGGCGCAAGCGGCTTCCTGGTCAAGGACGGACCGGTCGAGGAGCTGTCGGCGGCGATCCGCCGGGTCCTCGCGGGCGAACGCGTGGTCGACCCCGAACTGGCCACCGCCGCGCTGAGCGCGGGCCCCAGCCCGCTGACCCAGCGCGAGTGCGACGTGCTGTCCGCCGCCGCCGACGGGTCCACCATCGCCGACATCGCCGGACGTCTCCACCTGTCCGAGAGCACCGTTCGCAACTACCTGTCCGCCGCGATCGGCAAGACCGGCGCCCGCAACCGCATCGAGGCCGTACGGGCCGCCCGCCACAACGGCTGGCTGTGACCACGGCCCATGTCTTGGTCGACGGCGGGACACCGAGAAGGTACCGACGGCGCCGGCCGCGTGACCGATCGCGACGCCGAGCGGCACCGGACGGTCGGGTATCACCGTGGACAGCACGGCATCGTTCACGGACTCCACCGGTCCGCAGAGGAATTCGGCCAACTCGACGAGGTGGGGCTGTCGACGTCGGCGAGGATCTTCGAGCTGGGCCCGCCCTGGCTAACGCCGGCTCATCGGCGCGTTCGCGTCGCACCACCAGTAGTGCCCGGTCAGCTTCTCGGCCGTGAACGGCCGGGCGTGCGGCTCGGGCGTTCACACCTTGTCGCGCTCCCCGTCACGGCTGGCCGTCGTGCCGGGGTCGCATCTCCCTCCCCCTGGTGTCGGGGTCAGGGACGGGCATGCTGACGAATGCCCACGCCACGCACGCCCGTTTGCGGATGTTCATGGCGGCGATGACGTCGGCGGGGCCAGCGAACCCACACCGGCGGCAACAGAAGGTATCCCGGTCGGGCCGGTTGGCCCGCATGGTGTGCCCGCACCACGGCACGGGACACCGCTGGGAGGTGTAGGCCGGGTCCACTTCCACGAACGGCACTCCGGCCCGCAGGGCCTTGTACTGGATGAACTCACCGAGCTGGTGGAACGGCCAGGTAGAGAGTGTGGCCCGCTGGTGCCGCCTGAGCCGTACCCGATCGCGTATCCCACTCAGTTCCTCAAGCGCGATACCGCGTTCGGTGCGTCGGGCAACGGCCACGATCGTCTTGCTTATCTTGTGGTTCTCATTCGAGGCGTGCCGGGCCTCCCGCTGCGATCGGCGGGCCAGACGGCGGGCGGCCGACCGGCTCCCGGCGGCTTTCTTGGCCTGCAGTTCAGCGCGCAGCCGGGCTTGCCGCCTGCGATACCGCTGCAGGCCCTTGCCTTGATGGTTGTCGCCGTCGGAGGTGGTGGCCAGGTTCACGATCCCCCGATCCACCCCGATCCAATCGGCAGGCTCGAACTGCGGCGCTGCTTCAACCTCACAGGTCGCGATCAGGAACCACATCCCGTCGCGGTGTACGAGGTCGGTTTCGCCTTTGCGGTGGTCCGCCAGGAATTTGAGCTGTCCGGGTTCCCCGGTGAAGGCGATGTTCCGGACCCGGCCCTGGGCGGTCCAGATCGAGATGGTCCGGGCGTCCATCTGCCACGACAGGCACCTGTCGTCGAATGCCTGGGCCGCATCGGCCCGGAAGGTGATGAGCTTGGAGGTTGCCTTTCGGCACCGGGGTGAATACTCATCGCCCAGCAGTCCCGCTTCGATCTGGGCGTGCAGCGTGGTGTAGGCGTCGGCGACCTTACGGATCACATGCAATGCCGGCTGCGCCGACAGCCCCCGCGCCTTCAACTCCGCGTAAACGAGTTTTTGCAGCTTCTGCCGCGCGAACACACCCTGCTCGAACGCGACCGCCGACACCTCATTGGATGCGACGTTGCACAGGGGCAGGGTCGCCGCGAGCGCCGCCGCCTGCTCAGGCGTCGGCAGCAGCTTCACCTGCACCACCAGCTTCACGGAAAGTGACCCTATTACTGCGCAACGACATCGATGTGGAATTCCACGAATTCAACGGCGAAACCGACCACGCCCGCCCGCTCGCGCACTACCCACTCAAGATCGCCCTGCCCCGCCCGGCCAACAGTCCCAAAGGCGTCTCTGCCCGCCACCTCAGCCAGGAATACCGCGCCCATCTGTCGAAGTACCTGTGGGACGGTCACCTGCGGCCCCCGTCATACTTCGCTGCCTCCTGCGACGGCGCACCCTGGCGATTCATCGCCGAACGCATCGAGAATCAGAAACGACCCGACTGACCAACCAACCGCTCAGGCGGCGCCAGCGCGCCGCGCACGACAGAAACGATTCCTCCCGGCTCTGAAGGCCAGGGGGATTCCGGGGGTATCTCTCCAGGAGCCTCAGAACCAGGCGCGATACGCCGTGGAGGCCATGGTCGAACGGCTGGACGGCGGCCGGACGGAGCGACGTGACGTCGTCCTGAGACCACGCCTCGTGATACGCGGGACCACGAGCCCGCCACGCTGACGTGCGCGGATCAGATGAGGGAGAGCTGCCCCTCGATGTCCGGGCGGTGCTTCTTGAGGTGCCGCCACTGCGGCAGGTCGTCGAGGTAGGACCAGGACAGCCGGTGGTGCGGCGTCGGGCCCAGCCGGCGCAGCGCCTCCTGGTGGACCGGTGACGGGTACCCGGCGTTGGCGGCGAAGCCGTACTCCTCGTACCCGAGTTCGGCCATCAGCGTGTCGCGGTGCACCTTGGCCAGGACGGAGGCCGCCGCCACCGTCACCGACCGCAGATCGGCCTTGACCTCGGTGCGCACCGGCCACGTACGGCCTCCGCCGAGGTAGTCGTGCTTGCCGTCGAGGATGATCGCGTCGGGGCGGTCCGGCAGCGCCTCCAGGGCCCGTACGGCCGCGCGGCGCAGCGCCTCCGTCATCCCAACCTCGTCGATCTCCTCGTGGCTCGCCGCGCCGAACGCGTACGCGGACACCCAGTCCCGCAGCTCCCCGGCGATCCGCTCGCGGCGGCGGGCCGTGAGCATCTTGGAGTCGGTGAGCCCGGCGGGCGGCGTGCTCAGGTCCGTGACGGCCGCGCACACGACGACCGGCCCGGCCCACGCGCCCCGGCCGACCTCGTCGACCCCGGCGACGCGCGCGGCCCCGGCCTCGATCAGCCGCTGCTCGATGCCGTAATCCGGGCCCGTGGGCCGCGCCGACCGCTGTTCTGTGCGGTGATCCGGACCCGTCTCGCCGGGCCTCTCCCCCTCGACCGGCCCGTCCGTGAGCATGCCCTCGTCCTGATGCATGGGGGTCATCATGGCAGCCGCGCGGCCGCGAGCGCGTCAATAGTCGCGCCAGCCCTCATCCTCGTACCGCACCAGCACCGGGTCCATCAGCGTGTTGACCTTCACGTCGTCGCGGCGCAGGTCCTTGGCGAAGTTGCCGGCGGCCTGCAACGTCGCGTCGTCGAGGAACCGCAGCGAGGGCACCTCCGGGGAGAGCGCAAGCCGGGGCGGCGTTCCCGGGGCGGCGAGCACGAACCCCCAGTCGCCGAAGCTCGGCACGTCCACGTGGTACGGGCGGATCCCGAATCCGCTGGCCTGGATGGTCCGGGCGATGCACCAGAACGACTTGGCGGCGAAGAACGGCGAGGTCGACTGCACGACCACCCGGCCCCCGGGCGCCAGCGTGCGCCGGACCATCCCGTAGAACTCGGCCGAGTACAGCTTGGCGGTGGAGACGGCGTCCGGGTCGGGCATGTCGACGATGACCGCGTCGAACCGCTCGGGGTTGTGGCGCAGCCAGGAGAAGGCGTCTGAGGTGACCGTACGGACGCGCGGGTCCGCGAACGAATGGCGGTTGAGCTCGCTCAGGTAGCCGTCCGTCCTGGCCAACTTGAGCATCGCCGGGTCGAGTTCGACGAGGGTGGCCGACTGGACGTCGCGGTACCGCAGCACCTCGCGCAGGGCGAGGCCGTCGCCGCCGCCGAGGATCAGCACCCGGCCGTGCGGCCCCGCCATCAGCGGGTGCACGAGCGACTCGTGGTAGCGGTACTCGTCCACGGAGGAGAACTGCAGGTCGCCGTTCAGGAAGAGCCGCAGGTCGGGCCGGCCCGACAGCGCCACCTTCCGCGTCAGCACGATCTCCTGGTACGGCGTCCGCTCCGACACGACGATCGGATCCCGGTACAGCGCCTGCCGCGCGGTCACCTCGAACCGGTCGGCGAGGGCGTACGTCGTCCCGAGCACGGCGAGGACCACGACCATCGCGCCGCACAGCAGCGCCCGCGCCAGACGCCCCACCTCCCGGCGGAACAGCCACAGCACCACGGCCGTGCCCGCCACCACGTTGACCGCCCCGACCAGCAGCGCCCCCTTGATCTGCCCGAACACCGGCAGCAGCACGAACGGGAACGCCAGCCCGCCGACCAGCGCGCCGACGTAGTCGGCGGCGGACAACTCGGCGACCGCGCTGCCGGCGTCCTGCCGCCGGATCCGCTGAAGCAGGACCATCAGCAGCGGGATCTCGGCCCCGATGAGCGCGCCGAGCGCGAACGCCACCGCGATCAGCGCGGGAACGTAGAGGTCGAGCCAGGCGAACGCCGCGTACAGCCCGAGCACCGACAGCCCGCCCAGCAGTGCCAGCAGGCCCTCGACCACGGCGAACGCCTCGACGGCCCGCCGCCGCAGCGGCTTGGTGGCCAGCGCGCCGACGCCCATGGCGAAGACCATGTCCGACAGGACGATGGACGCCTGGGTGACCGAGTCGCCCATCAGGTAGCTGCCCAGCGCGACCAGGGCCAGTTCGTACACCAGCCCGCAGGCGGCGCAGACGAACACCGCCGCGAACACCAGGGCCCGGGCGGCGCGGACGGGCATCAGGACACCGCGCCGCAGATCACGCCCGAGACGGCCAGGTCCGCCGCGGCGACCACCCAGCCGGCCGGATGGATGGTGGTCCCGTCGACGAGGATCGCGCCCAGCCGGCCGGGGGTGACCATGTCCAGCAGGTAGAACGCGAGCGTCGTCAGCAGCACGCCGAGCACGCCGAAGACCACCGTGTCGGCCAGCCCGGTGCCCAGGTTGTCGTCGCTGGTGGCGATCGCGACGGTCACGATCGCGCCGACCCCGAGCAGCCGGATCGACAGCAGCAGCGCGGCGCCGCGGTTGCGGTCCTCCCAGATCTGGCGGGAGAGCCGTCCCGGTGTGGTCAGCTCCACGACCAGGTAGCTCAGCGCCATCAGCCCGATCCCGACCAGGCCGTAGGCCACGGTGGCGCCGATCTCGCGCAGGATGTCATGCATCAAATGCTCCTCACTTGCCCGATCCCGAGCCGCCGCCGCGGAAGGACGCGCCGCCGTGCCGGCCCCAGCCGCTGCTTCCCGGGCGCTGCCAGTGCCCGCCGACGTGGGAGGCGTAGCGGTTGTAGCCGTCCGACGGGCCGTCGACCGTGATGTCGGACCCGGCGCCGCTCGGCAGTACGCCGACCACCCACTTGCTGTACTGCAGGTACGTGCCGGCGCTGTCGGTGAGCCGGTCGATCGGACGGAACTTGCGGGTGATCTCGGCGGCGACCAGGGACGGCGGTTTCGGCGAGTGGTACCGGTGGTAGCCGACCGTGCTGTACCGCTTGGCGACCCACTTCTGCGGGTTGGTGGAGAAGTGGGCGACCCCGATGAGCGTGCCGATGACGGCGACCACGACGCCCCCGGCGATCGCGGCGTACTTCATGGCGTCTTCACCAGCCTCATGACGTGCTCACCAGCCGGCTGCGCGTCATCACGACCTCCTCGGTCTGGGGGTAGGCGTGCCAGGTCCGCCAGGCGACGCCGCCCGGCTCGGACTCCACCGCCAGCGCGGTGACGGCGTACGGGGATCCGGGGAAGGTCCCCGTCAGGGCGTCGTCGCGGCCGGACAGGCGGGCGCGCAGCCCCTCCACGGCCCGCGCGAACGCCGCGTCGCCCTCATGGGCCACGACTTCGGCGGCGAACTCGTACGACCAGGACGGCAGGGCCCGGCGTACGTGGCCGGGCAGCGCACCACGACCCTCCAGGCACGCCACCGTCTCGCTGACCGGCCCGGCCAGCACCTGGTGGGAGGCGCCGAGCAGCCGGAGCTCGATCCGCAGGCCGGCGCGCTCCACCGGGAGGACGGCGAGGGCGTCCTGCGGCGCCAGGCCCAGCGCGAACGACAGCATGTGCGCTCCGGTGTCGGCGTACGGGACGTCGATGTCGGCGAGCATCGCTCAGCCGCCCGGATAGATCGTGAGGGCGCCGGCGGGCGCCGACTCGCCGGTGCTCATCTCCCAGGCGCCGCCGTCCCAGCGTTCGAAGGACAGGTACCTGCCGCCAGGGCCTTCGAAGTCGACGTACTCGACGCGACCGGAGGCGCCGAGGCCGGTGGTGCCCTCGGTGGTGTACGCCGCCGTGCCGTGCTCGTCGCGGCGGTACTCCACGCCGTCCAGCGTGAGGGAGCGCCCGTCGGGCCGCAGCCCGGCGTCGCGCCCGGTCCACCAGACGACCTCCAGGTCGGGGTCCTCCTCGACCGAGAGCCAGACCTTGACGCCGGCGGCGCCGTCGCCGTCCAGGAGATGCTCGCTCCAGGTGAAGCCGCCCTCGCGCAGCCGGATCGACCCGCGCACGAAGTACCGTGCGCCCAGGTAGTCGACCATGTCGCCGGCCTTCAGCGACCGGGGATCGCCACCGGGCTGGTCCTCCTGGCCGAACGGATCGCGCGGCACGGGAACCGGCGCGGGCCGCGCGTCACCGCCGCGCCGACCCACCACGATGATCAAGACCACGATCACGGCGATCAGCGCGAGCAGGATCAACGCCAGCAGAACGACGACCGCCGTATTCATGACGAAACCTTCCCACAGGCATCAGGCGTAACATTTTTTTGAAACCAGGCGCATGCTGTCAAACCGCAGTAGGACAGCGGGATGTCCGCCTTCGCCGTACTCACGATCAAGCAACGGGCTGCGGAACCCGGTGGACGACGATTCCGCTTCCGACGGATCATCTCAGGATGAAAACCTCGCCCGAGGACATGAGCGCCTTCTGGACGGACGAACATGAAGAGAGACCCGCAGCGCCGCGCGGGCGGCCCTTGTACGACGTCGCCGCCCTGCTCGCCCGATGCGGCGTCGGCCTCGTGTTCCTCGCCCACGGCTGGCAGAAGATCCAGGTCGGCGTCGACCAGACCGGCCACAACTTCGACGCCATGGGCGTCCCCGCGCCGACGGCGGCGGCCGTCTACGCGACCTTCGTCGAACTGCTCGGGGGAACGGCCCTGATCCTCGGCGTCGCGCTGCCGGTGGCGGGCCTGCTGCTCTTCCTGGACATGGCGGGGGCCTTCGTGTTCGTCCACGCCACGCACGGAGTCTTCGTCGTCGACAAGGGCACGCCCCGGAACGGTTTCGAGCTGGTCCTCGTCCTTGGACTGGCGTCTCTGCTGTTCGCGGCGGGCGCCGGCGGCAGGCTCACCCTGGACCATCGCCTGTGGGGCGGGAACGGCCGTCCCCCGGGACACCGCCGCCGGTCACGCCCGGACGAGATCCCGGAGCCCTCGGCCCCCGGCGCCTCCTCCGAGCCGCCGGGCGGCGGGCGAGGCGCCAAGGGAACGCCGGACACCTCGACCACTCCCGGCCGGCGAGGTCTCCGCCGGAAAGCGGCCACCTCGCCCTCCCCTGCCACGCCGGACGCCGCCCCCGCACCGGGCGGACGGCGCGGCGCCTCCCGCTCGGATGGGGAGGACGCGACTTCCACGCCGGGCGGACGACGCGGCGCCTCTCGGTCAGGCGGGCGCGACGCCGCCTCCGGGTCGAGTGGGCGGGACGCCGCAGCCGCGCCGGACGCGACGGTCCCGGACGCGCCTGCCCCCTCCGGTCCCCCGCAGGACACTCAGGAGACCGGCGGCGGCACGACGGCCGGACGACCGAAGCGCGGCACGATGGGCACGTCCCGCGACGTACGCGTCGCCGGGCCCAAGCCGGAAGAGGAGCCTCCGGCCGAGGGCACACCTCCGAAGGGCACGTCCCGAGCGCGGTCGCGCAAGGGACCGTCCGCGAAGGGATCCTGACCCGGCCGGCTCCCGCAGCAGACCCACCGGCCCGGCCGACGCCCCCACGGCACGGCCGGGCCAGGGCTACGCGGACGCCCGCGGAGGCTCGCCCGGTCAGCGGCCTCGGAGCGCGCGGTAGCGCTCGACCAGGGCGGCCGTCGAGCCGTCCAGGTCGGATGTGTCCGCCGTGGCGGCGGTCAGCTGGGGCTCCAGTCGCTTGGCGAGCGCCTTGCCGAGCTCCACGCCCCACTGGTCGTAGGAGTTGATGTCCCAGATCGCGCCCTGGACGAACACCTTCTGCTCGTACAGCGCGATCAGCTGACCCAGTACCGACGGGGTCAGCGACTCGGCCAGGATCGTCGTCGTCGGGCGGTTGCCGGGGAACGTGCGGTGCGGCACCTGCGCGGCGGGGATCCCCTCCGCGGCGACCTCCTCGGCGGTCTTGCCGAAGGCCAGCGCCTGACCCTGCGCGAACAGGTTCGCGATCAGCAGGTCGTGCTGCTCGGCGAGCTCTCCGAGCTCCTCCACCGGCCGGGCGAACCCGATGAGGTCGGCCGGTACGAGCTTCGTGCCCTGGTGCAGCAGCTGGTAGTAGGCGTGCTGGCCGTTCGTGCCCGGTGTGCCCCACACGATCGGGCCGGTCTCCCAGCTCACCGGCTCGCCCTCGCGGGTCACCGACTTGCCGTTGGACTCCATGTCGAGCTGCTGCAGGTAGTCGGTGAACCGGGACAGGTAGTGGCTGTACGGCAGCACCGCGTGGGTCTGCGCGTCGTGGAAGTCGTCGTACCAGATACCGAGCAGGCCCAGCAGCAACGGCGCGTTGGCCTCCGGCGGCGCCGTACGGAAGTGCTCGTCGATCAGGTGGAAGCCGTCGAGGAACTCACGGAACCCCTCCGGCCCGACGGCGATCATCAGGGACAGGCCGATGGCAGAGTCGACGGAGTACCGGCCGCCCACCCAGTCCCAGAACTCGAACATGTTGGCCGTGTCGATGCCGAACTTGGCGACCTGCTCGGCGTTGGTGGACACCGCCACGAAGTGGTGCGCCACGGCCGAGTCGTCGCCCAGCTCGGACAGCAGCCACCGGCGCGCCGACGTGGCGTTCGTGATGGTCTCGACCGTCGTGAAGGTCTTGGAGGAGACGATGAAGAGCGTCTCGGCCGGGTCGAGGTCGCGGATGTTCTCGTGCAGGTCGGCGCCGTCGACGTTCGAGACGAAGCGGGCCTGGATCGACCGGTCGGTGAACGGCTTCAGCGCCTCGTACGCCATCTTCGGGCCGAGGTCGGAGCCGCCGATGCCGATGTTGACGACCGTGCGGATCGGCTTGCCGGTGTACCCCTTCCACTCTCCCGACCTGACGCGCTCGGCGAAGGCGGCCATCTTGTCCAGCACCGCGTGCACGGCCGGGACGACGTTCTCGCCGTCCACCTCGATGCTCGCGTCGCGCGGGGAGCGCAGCGCGAGGTGCAGCACCGCGCGGCCCTCGGTTACGTTGATCTTCTCGCCGCGGAACATCGCGTCGCGCAGCTCGGCGACCTTCCGGGCCTCGGCCAGCTCGCGCAGCAGGCGAAGCGTCTCGTCGGTGATCAGATGCCGTGAGTAGTCGATGTAGAGGTCGCCGACCTCCATCGCGTATCGGCGGCCCCGATCGGGGTCGGCCGCGAACAGCTCGCGCAGTGGCGCCTCGCCGAGCTCCCGTCGATGCTGCCGCAGCGCCCGCCACTGTTCCGTCTGATCCACCCGAACATGGTCGGACATCCTTGTCTCCCCTTCATCGGATCCAGCCGAGCACTCTTGAGCGGGTGCCCTCTCCACGACCATCCAACCGAAGCACGCGGGGCCACGTCTCACGGACCCCCGCCTCGGGTCAGGGCACGCGGGCCGTCCATTCCAGGGTGCCGAACTTCTCGGCCACCCTCTTCTCGGCCGCGCGCAGCTCATCGGCGGTGAGCCGGTCCTCGGTCAGCCCGTACCGGCCGCCGAAGTGCGCGATCATCCGGTCGATGATCTCCGATCGGGGCAGCCCGGTCTGGCGCCGCAGCGGGTCGACGCGCTTCTTCGCGCTGGCGATGCCCTTGTCCGACAGCTTCTCCCGGCCGATTCGCAGCACCTGGAGCATCTTGTCCGCGTCGATGTCGTACGACATGGTCACGTGGTGCAGCACCGCGCCCGCGCTGAGCCTCTTCTGCGCCGCTCCGGCGATCTTCCCCTGGTCGGAGGTGATGTCGTTGAGAGGCTGGTACCACGCCTTGATGCCGAGCTCGCCGAGCGAGCCCAGCACCCAGTCGTCGAGGAAGGCGTAGCTGTCGGCGAAGGTCATGCCCTGGACGAGCGCGTCGGGGGCGTACAGCGAGTAGGTGATCGTGTTGCCGGGCTCGATGAACATCGCGCCGCCGCCGCTGATCCGGCGGACGACGGTCACGCCGTGCCGCCGCGCGGCGTCGGCGTCCACCTCGTTGCGCAGCGACTGGAAGCTGCCGATCACCACCGCCGGGGCCGCCCACTCCCAGACCCGCAGCGTCGGCGGCCGGCGCCCGGCCGCCACCTCCTCGGTGAGCACCTCGTCGAGGGCCATGTGCAGCGCGGGGTCCTGCGGCTCCTCGTGGATCAGCCGCCAGTCGTGGTCGCGCCAGTCGGTCGCGTCCGTCAGCGCCCGGCGTACGGCGATCCCGACGGCCTCCGCGCTGAACCCGAACATCGTGGTCCCGGCGGGCAGCCGCGCGTCGATGCGGGCGGCGATGTCCCGCGCCTCCAGGTGGACCGGCAGCCCGGCGAGAGCGTCGTTGATCGCGTTCAGGGCCTCGTCCGGCTCGAGGAAGAAGTCGCCGCTGACCCGGAGGTTCCGCAGTCGTGCGTCCTCGACGTCGAAGTCGACGACCACGAGCTTGCCACCCGGCACCTTGTACTCACCGTGCATCCTGGCCCACCTGCCCTGACCGTTACCGCCGGGCCGCGCCCCGATGCGCGATCCCGGTGGTCATCAACCGCGCGGCCCCGGCGCGGATTCCTGGCTCGTCAGCCTCGCGGCCCCGGCGTGGGTTCCTGGCTCGTCGACCACGCGGGCCGGCGGGGATTCCTGGCTCATCGGCCGGGTGCGGCGTGGAGGCCGTCGAGGACGATCCGCAGGTTGCGCCGCCACTGGTCCGCGCCGGCCCGCAGGCCGATCGTGCGGGTGGAGGTGGTCACCGAGGCGAGTACGAAGGCGACGTCCTCCCAGGGCACGTCCGGGCGCAGCACGCCGGCCTCGTGGGCGTGCCCGACGAGGAGGCGGAGCTGGTCGCGCAGCGGGGCGAGCTGCGGCAGCGTGAGGCCGCACTCTCCGCCCAGCGCCTCGTTCAGGCCGCAGCTCGCGGCGCGCAGCTGGACGTACGCGGTGGCGAACTCGGTGAGGCCGCGCCACGGATCGGGGTCGGCCATCGCCCGGCGGGCCACCTCGATCATCTCGTCGAGGACCTCCGCCAGCACGGCCTCCAGCAGCGCCTCGCGGGAGGGTACGCGGCGGTAGAACGTGCCGATGCCGACACCGGCCCGGCGCGCGATCTCGTGGGCGGTGACGTCGACCCCCACCTCCGCGACCGCCGTACGGGCGGCGTCCACCAGCCGCTCCACGTTGCGTCGCGCGTCGGCCCTCGGCCGGCGCTCCGCGTCACCGGCCAGCAACCGGTCCACTGCGGCACTCGTTCCGCTCACGCGTTCACTCTAGCAACAAGTGGACGCATCGCGTCCGGTTAGCGTACGCTCCGGAACACTAAGCGGACCAACCTCGTCCGTTTATCGTTGGAGGTAGACCATGGACAGGATCCGCGTGGGCGTCATCGGCGCGAGCCCCGATCGCGGGTGGGCCGCCACCGCGCACATCCCCGCACTGCGCGCGCTGCCGGAGTTCGAGCTCACCGCCGTCGGCACGAGCCGTCCGGAGAGCGCTCAAGAGGCGGCCCGCGCCTTCGGCGCCCCGCACGCCTTCACCGACGCCCGCATGCTCGCCGAGCATCCCGAGGTCGACCTGGTCGTCGTGACGGTCAAGGTGTCCGCCCACGCCGAGCTCGTCGGAGCGGCGCTGGCCGCGGGCAAGCACGTCTACTGCGAGTGGCCGCTCGGGCTGACCACCGAGGAGGCGGAGCACCTCGCGGCCTCGGCCCGGACCGCCGGCGTGCACGACGTGATCGGGCTGCAGGCGAGGTACGCGCCGGCGGTCTCCTACGCTCGCGAGCTGATCGCGCAGGGGTATGTCGGCCGCGTCACGTCCGTGCACGTCCACGCCGTTCGGGGCAAGGGCGCGGCCGGCGGGATCCCCGCCTGGGCGGCCTACACGCTCGACGGGGCGCAGGGCGCGGGCCTGCTCGAGGTCGTCGGAGGACACACCCTCGACGTCCTGGAGTACCTGGCCGGCGACTTCACCGAGCTCGCGGCCGCCCTCGCGGTCCAGCGCACGGGGTACACCGTGGCCGAGTCCGGGGACGCGGTGACCTCCACCAGCCCGGACCAGGTGCTCCTGCACGGCGTCCTCACCGGCGGGGCGATGGCCTCGGTCCACCTGGAGGACGCAAGAGTGGGCGACAACCGCACCGTTCTGGAGATCGCCGGCACCGAGGGCGACCTGACCGTCGTCGCGGCGGGCGACTGGAAGTCCGCCCAGATCCAGATCTCCGAGCCTCGGCTGCGCGGCACCCGGGAGGTCGGCACTCCGTACCAGGACCTGCCCGTACCGGAGCACCACCGGAGCATCCCGGCCGAGATCCCGGCGGAGGCCGCCCGCAACGTCGCCCGGGTCTACGCACGGCTCGCCGACGACATCCGCGACGGAGGCCGGAGCGTTGCGGGCTTCGACCATGGAGTCCGCCTGCACCGGCTGCTCGACGCCATCCGGGAGTCGGCCGAGACGAGCGCCACGCACCCCGTCGCCCGGTGACGCACGACGTGTGGGGGGAGGACCGGAAACGACCCACATCCGGTGCGATGGAAGGCAGCGGTCTCGGACACTGGAAGACGACTGACGGGCTTCGGCCCTCCGCTGTGCTCAGCGCCCGGAGACGGGGGCGGGGCGCGCCGGCTCCGGCGTCGCCGTGGGCCGGTCGGTCGGCTGGGCGATCTCGGCGCGGCGCAGGACGGCGAAGGCCAGGACGGCGGCGGCCACCATGACCACGGCACCCACGACCGCGGCGGCGTGCATGCCGTCGACGAACGCCGTACGGGCGGCCCGCCGGACCACGTCACCGGCCCCTCCAGGCAGTCGGCCGGCCACCGCGAGCGCACCGCCCAGCGTCTCCCGTACGGCGTGCACCGCGTCGTGCGGCAGACCGGTGGGCGTCGCGCCCGTGACGTCGTGGCGGTAGATCGCGGTCCCGACGCTGCCGAGGATCGCCATGCCGAGGGCGCCGCCGAACTCGGCGCCGCACTCCACCAGCGCCGAGGCCGTCCCGGCGCGCTCGGGCGGTGCGGCGCCCAGCACCATGTCGGTCACGAGGGTCATCACGACGGCCAGGCCGATGGCGTACACGCCGGCCCCCACGAGGATCACCAGGACCGGGGAGTCCGCCCGTACCTGGGTCAGGCCGGCGAAGCCGAACGCGGCGACGAGGAAGCCGGTGCCGATGATGTACGCCCGGTTCACCCGGCGGGCGAGCTGGGTGGCCAGGGGCGCGGCGACGCCGACGCCCAGCGACGGCACGAGGCTCCACAGCGCCGCGGTGAGGGGACTCATGCCGAGCACGGACTGCAGGTACTGCGTGGTGAAGATCGCGAAGCCGACCAGGGCGAACATGGCGATGAGGTTGGTCAGGATCGACCCGCTGAAGCCCCGGTTGCGGAACATCGCCAGGTCGATCATGGGATCGGGGCGGCGGGCCTGACGTCGGATGAAGACGACGCCGACGACGAGGCCGACGGCGATGCTCAGCACCCGCAGGAGGTCGACACCGCCGGCGGCGATCTCCTTTACACCGTAGATCACGGGCAGTACGGCCCCCAGCGACAGCACCGAGCTCACCAGGTCGAACCGGCCGGCCCCCGGGTTCTTGAACTCCGGCACCAGGAGCGGAGCGAAGACGAGGAGCAGCACCATGGCCGGGGTGTTGATGAGGAACACCGAACCCCACCAGAAGTGGTTCAGCAACAGTCCGCTCAGGACCGGGCCGAGCGCGATGCCGCCCGTGGTGACGGCCGACCAGACGGCGACGGCGGTGCCGCGCTGTTTCTCGTCGTGGAACATGTTGCGGATCAGCGCCAGCGTCGAGGGCATCAGGGTCGCGCCGCCGACGCCGAGCACGGCTCGGGCGGCGATGAGCATCCCCGCGTTCTGTGCGTACGCCGCGGCGACCGACGCGAGGCCGAAGCCGAGCGCTCCGAGCAGCAGGAGGCGGCGCCGGCCGATCCGGTCGCCGAGCGAGCCCATCGTGATGAGGAGTCCGGCGAGCACGAAGCCGTAGATGTCGAAGATCCACAGTTGCTCGGTGCTCGTCGGCTGCAGGGTCCGGCTGATGAACGGGACGGCGAAGTACAGCACCGACACGTCCATGGAGACGAGGAGGAGAGGGAGCAGGAGCACGCAGAGCGCGATCCACTCCCTGCGGCCGGCCTTGGCCGCGGTCTCGGCAGAGGAGGTTTCCATGACCCAAAGCCTCGGCGCGACCGCTGACCGTCCACGCACCATGCGCTGACCGGCCAGTTACGGAAGCCGATAGATAATCTGCAACTTTACGTATTTGCTAGATTGGCGGCATGACGACCAGCGCACCCTCTCGGACCGTTCCGGACATGTCGTACCTGCTCACGCACACCGCCCACGTGCTCACGACCCGGATGAGCGCCGCCTTCGAGGAGATCGGCATCACGCCGCGGGCGTACTGCGTGCTGTTCCACGCGCTCGAGGAGGAACGCACCCAGATCCAGCTGGCCGAGATCTCCGACCTGGACAAGACGACGATGGTCGTCACGGTGGACGAGCTGGAGAAGGCCGGGCTCGCGGAGCGCCGGCCGTCGAGCCGGGACCGCCGCGCGCGGGTCATCTCCGTCACCGAGGCGGGCGAGCGGATCGTCGCCGAGGGGACGCGCATCGCCGACGGTGTGCACCGCGAGGTCCTGGAGGCGCTCCCCGAGGGCGAGCGGGACGTGCTCGTCGGCGCGCTGACCCGGCTCGCCGAGGGCCTCCTGTCGACGCCGGTGGAGTGCGACCGGCCGGTACGGCGGACCCGCCAGGCGCGAAAGTGAGTCCAAAGAAGATGGTCTACAACAAAACTATCTGCTAGCGTCTCACCCGGTTGCTACGAACCGGGAGACACCATGCACCCCTCTTCCCCTGTCCACTCGCGTACGGCGGCGCTCATCGCGCTGTGCGCCGGGACACTCATGATCATCTTGGACGGCAGCATCGTGACGGTCGCGCTGCCGGCCATCCAGCGGGACCTGCGCTTCTCACCCGCGAACCTCACCTGGACCGTCAACGCCTACATGATCGCCTTCGGCGGTCTTCTCCTGCTGGCCGGACGGCTCGGCGATCTGATCGGCCGCAAGCGGGTGTTCGTCGCCGGCCTCGTGCTGTTCACGGCCGCGTCGCTGCTGTGCGGCCTCGCGACCGGCCAGGAGATGCTCATCGCCGCCCGGTTCATCCAGGGGATCGGAGGCGCGCTGACCTCCGCCGTGAGCCTCGGGATGATCGTCACGCTGTTCCCCGAGCCGCGCGAACGCGGTACGGCGATCGGGGCGTTCAGCTTCGTCGGGGCCGCCGGTGCCTCGATCGGCCAGGTCCTCGGCGGCGTCCTCACCGAGGCGATCAACTGGCATTGGATCTTCTTCATCAACCTGCCGATCGGCGTGGCGACGCTCCTCCTGGCGATCCGGGTCCTGCCCGCGGACCGCGGCCTCGGCTTCGCGGCGGGCGCCGACGCCATCGGCGCCCTGCTGGTCACCGCGGGGCTGATGCTCACCGTCTACACGATCGTCCAGACGAGCCACCACGGCTGGGCCGCCCCGTCCACGCTGCTCCTCGGCGCGGTCTCCGTCGCCCTGCTGGCCGCCTTCGTTCTCCGGCAGGCCACCGCGGCCGCTCCCCTCCTGCCCCTGCGGATGTTCCGGTCGCGGAACGTCTCCGGGGCCAACGTCATCCAGGTCCTGATGGTCTCGGCCTTGTTCGGGTTCCAGATCCTCATCGCGCTGTACCTGCAGAACGTCCAGGGGTACGGCGCCCTCGCCACCGGCCTGGCGATGCTGCCGGCGGCCGGGATGATCGCGGCCGTCTCCCTCCTCCTCTCCGCGCGGTTGATCGCGCGGTTCGGCGAGCAGACCGTGCTGCTGGCCGGCCTGGCGCTACTGGTCGCCGGCATCGGGCTGCTGACGCGGCTGCCCGTGCACGCCGACTACGTTGTCGACCTGCTGCCGACGATGCTGCTGGCAGGCGGGTTCGGCCTGGCGATCTCGGCGCTGACCGCCCTCGGCATGTCGGGCGCGCGCCCCGACGACGCAGGCGTCGCCTCCGGGCTGTTCAGCACGACGCAGCAGGTCGGCGGCGCGCTCGGCGTCGCGGTGCTGTCCACGCTGGCGGCCGCGCACACCACCCGGCTCGCGACGCACGGGCACGACCGGGCGTCCGCGCTGACCGGCGGATTCCAGCTGGCGTTCGGCATCGGCGCGGGCCTGCTCGCCGTCGCCTTCGTCCTCGCCCTGACGGTCCTCCGGCGACACGGCACGACCGCCGCCGCCACGGACGCCGAGGGCCCCACCGACGTCCCCGCGGCCGTCAGCGCCCAGGAAGGCGACACCACCGTGTCCGCCGTCACCGCCCCCGGCCGCTGAGTCCGCACCCGCCGTACCGCACCCATCCCCCCTGGACAGAGGACCACGAACCATGAGCACCACCGACGACGCCCCCGGCTCCGGCCCCGCCCCCGTCGCCCTCTCCGACGACGCCCTCGTACGGTTCCTCGCCGAGCACCGGTTCGGGGCGCTGGCCACGAACAAGAGCAGCGGCCACCCCCATCTCTCGACCGTCCTGTATTCGTGGGACGGCGGGGAGCGCATCGCCCGGATCAGCACCACGGCGGACCGGCTGAAGGTGCGGCACCTGCGGAAGGATCCCCGGAGCGCGCTTTACGTGAGCAGCGAGGACCACTGGTCGTTCGCCGTCGCCGAGGGCACGGCGGAGATCTCCCCCGTCACGACCACGCCCGGGGACCCCACGGGGCTGGAACTGCTCGGCATGGTCCCGCCCTTCGAGGACTCAGAGGAGCAGGCGGCCTTCCTGAAGCAGATGGTGGCCGACCAACGGCTGGTGATCCGGCTGCGGGTGAGCCGTCTGTACGGCACCGCACTGGACATCCGCTGACGTCCCACCTGCACTAGCTGGGACTTTTCGTCCTTGCTGAATCTTCTTGTCGATGACAGTTGGGCACAGACAACCTTTCAAAAGGGGGCCAGTTATCGGCGGCGACAGAATGCCGTCAAAGCCCACTACAGAGGCAGGGGGACGAAAAATGAAGTTTCCAGGTAGGCGGCTGAGCACCGTCGGCATCATCGTCAGCGCAATGGCGGTGCCCGCGACCATCACGGCCACCGCCGCCAACGCCGCCACCATCCACGGCTGCCCGTCCGGGTACGTATGCATCTATCCCGGCGCCGGCTGGAACAACGACCAACCGTCGAACGAGTACTACAAGTACGGCTGCTACAAGCTCTACAACCAGTACGGCACGCATCGCGTCCTCAACAATCAGACCGGCTACGCGCCGACCGACGGGTACACGAGCTCTAACTGCAGCACGGGCTTCGAGTATTACATCGCATCCGGCGGCGCCTGGGCGGATGTGAACCTGACGCCGGTCAACTCGATCGACCTCGTCGACAACTAGACCCGATCATGAAGTTTCCACATAGCCGGTTGAGCAGTATCGGGATCATTCTCAGCGCACTGGCACCCGCGACCATCACGGCCACCGGCGCCAACGCCGCCACCATGCACGGCTGCCCACCCGGGGACGTATGCATCTATCCCGGCGCCGGCTGGAACAACGACCAACCGTCGACCATTTACTACGGGCATGGCTGTTACGCGTTCTCCAACCAGTACGGCACGCATCGCATCCTCAACAACGGTTACGCGCCGCTATACGGGTACAAAGGCGCGATCTGCGCCACGGATCCCGTCCTCACCATCGCGCCCGGCGGTTGGGCGGACGCAGATCTGACGCTGGTCGATTCGATCAAGATCGCTTAAGACCAGCTCTGATCACACGCCGGTCGGGGTGCGACACCTCCCTGAGGCAGATGGTGGCCGACCGGCCGCCGTAGATCCGGCTCCGGTGGGGCGCCGGACACTTCCGACGCCCCACCGGATACTCACCGGTATTCGTTACTCGACCGTTATTCGTAACGCTCTGGTCAGATAGTTAACCCGCGGGTAACTTCCTCCCATAAGTGATCGGTTATGTGACCTGACTCACTTCGGCGCTCCCCCACGCCTCCGGGAGGAACCGTGCCCGCACGCCCCCGCACCCTCCGTACACTCTTCCTCACCGCCGCCGCAGCCCTCTCCACCGTCGTCGTCGCCGTCCTGTCCGCCCCCGCGCACGCGGACACCCCCATCGAGGCGGCCAAGGCGCTCGCCGCCCCCGGCGTTCCCGGCGCGAACGACTGGTCGTGCCGGCCGACCGCCGCCCATCCCCGCCCCGTGGTCCTTGTCCACGGCACCTTCGCCAACGGCAGCGTCAACTGGCTCACCGCGGCCCCCGCCCTCGCCGCGCGCGGATACTGCGTCTTCGCCCTCACCTACGGCGAGGTCTCTGGTGTCCCCGTCCTTCGCGCCGTCGCACCGGTGGCCGACTCGGCGGCCCAGCTGTCGACGTTCGTCACCGGCGTCCTCGCCGCCACGGACGCCGCCCAGGTCGACATCGTCGGGCACTCGCAGGGCGGCATGATGCCGCGCTACTACCTGCGGTTCCTCGGCGGCGCGGCCAAGGTGCACGCCCTCGTCGGGCTGGCCCCCTCCAACCATGGGACCACCCTCGACGGCCTCGCCGCCCTGGCGTCCTCCTACCCGGGCGCGCTCGACCTCCTGAACGCCGGCTGCCCGGCCTGCGTCGACCAGATGGTCGGATCGGCCCTGCTGACCAGGCTGAACGCCGGCGGCGACACGGTCCCGGGCGTCTCCTACACCGTCATCGCCACCAAGTACGACGAGGTCGTCACGCCGTACGGCACGCAGTTCCTCAGCGGCTCCGGCGTCCGCAACGTCACCGTGCAGAACCTCTGCCCGGTCGACATCTCCGAGCACGCCGCGATGGCCTTCGACCCGGTCGTGCTGCACGAGGTCGAGAACGCCCTCGACCCCGCCCACGCCACCACCACGACCTGCCTCTCCCACGGCTGAACCCGTCCCGGGGGCGGTCAGCCGCCCTCGGGGCCTTCTCTCCGTACGATCCGCAGGACCGCCGTCAGCAGCGTCAGGCCGGCGGCGATGCCGAGAGCGTGCTCGGCGACCGCCACCCCGGTGTACTCGGCGGTCGTGAAGCCCCCGGGCCGCAGGATCACCATCGGCAGCTTCCAGCCGCTCCACGCGAAGAGCGAGCCCGACGCCGCGAAGGCCAGGGTCGTCGGGATCCACCGCCGCAGCCCGGCGGGCCGCCCGCGCGTGAGCGCCCACACGCTCCAGGCACCCAGCAGGGCCCACAGTCCCGAACTGGCGTTCAGCAGCCGTCCATTGAGATCCCAGTGGTCGCGATGGGCCGGATCGAGGCCCAGCGTCCCGCCCATGCCCCAGAAGCACCAGAGCACGCCCAGCCCGACGGTCACGGCGAGCGCCGCCCTGACGAGTGACGACGCGCCGGTCTCGCCGCGTCCGAGCCGGCCGAGGAAGGCACGCGGCCACCGCTCCCGCAGATAGATCGGCAGCGCCACCGCGAGCCCGACGGCCATCCCCGCGAACCCGATCGAGATGAGCACCGTCTCCCACTGCGGCGCCGAACCGGACTTGTCCTGCCCACCGCCCAGGTCGGCCCCGAACGTGCCGAGGAGGCCCTCGGCCACCATGTACGGAATCATGGGAACGAGGAAGCCCGCCCCCACCCACGCGAAGAAGACCACCGGAGCGGCGGGCAGTCGGCGTCCCCACCGCTGGGCCAGCGCCAGCCCGAGTCCGACCCCAGTCGTCGACATCGCCACCGTGACGGCGTTCAGCACCACCCAGTCGGCGGTGCCGAAACCCTCCGGGGCGCGGCCGATGAACGCCGCGACGACCCAGATGACCTTGACGACCAGGTAGGACCCCATGCTGAGCGCCGCGCCGTAACCGGCGATCCTGCGCGCGGCGCTCCAGCGCGCGCCCACGCCTACCGGCGGTCCCGCCAGATCTCGCACCATCCGAACCAGCACTCCCCGTCGAGCCGATGTGACCCTGGCGAGCCTTGCGGAGACGCCGATCGGGCAGGACCCTCTGCGGTGTGAACAGCCGGTGATCCGCCTCCCCTTCGCGGGGGAGACGTCGCCTGCCTTCCAGACGGGACCGTGCCTCGCCGAGGCTCGTGACGCCGCCGGAAACGCCGGGCGTTCCACCGCGGGACCGCGGCGGAACGCCCGTACGGTCAGGCTCGTACGCCGATCTCCTCGGCCAGGTGACGCGGGACCTCGGCGTACGAGTCGAACTCCATCGAGTAGCTCGCCCGTCCCGAGGTCCGGCTACGGAGATCACCGACGTAGCCGAACATCTCCGACAGCGGCACCAGCCCCCGTACGATCCGGGCGCCGGACCGCTCGTCCATGGCCTGGATGTGGCCACGGCGCGCGTTCAGGTCACCGATCACCTCGCCCGTGTAGTCGTCGGGCGTGGTGACCTCGACCGCCATGACCGGCTCCAGGAGCACCGGAGCGGCCTGGCGAGCGGCCTCCTTGAACGCGTGGAAGCCGGCCTGATGGAACGCGAGCTCGGAGGAGTCCTGCTCGTGGAAGGCGCCGTCGAGGAGCGTGACGCGCACGCCCGTCATCTCGTAGCCGGCCACGACGCCGACCCGCATCGCGTCCTGGCAGCCGGCGTCCACCGCGGGGATGAACTCCTTCGGGACACGCCCACCGGTGACCCTGTTCACGAACTCGTAGCCGTCCGCGATCGGTTCGATGGAGAGCTGGACCTTGGCGAACTGCCCCTTTCCTCCCGTCTGCTTCTTGTGCGTGTACTCGGCCTTCTCGACCGGCCTGCGGATGGTCTCCCGGTAGGCGACCCGCGGCCGGCCGACCGTCGTCTCGACGCCGAACTCGCGTTCCAGCCGGTCGACGACGATCGACAGGTGAAGCTCGCCCATCCCGCCGATGACGGTCTGGCCGGTCTCCTCCCCGGTCCGTACCGTGAAGGACGGATCCTCCTCCGCGAGCCGGCGGACCGCGAGCCGAAGTCTCTCCCCGTCGCGCCGGGCCACGGCCTCGATGGCCACCTCGATGACCGGGTCCGGGAAGTCCATGGACTCCAGGACCACCGGGTTCCGGCCGTCGCACAGCGTCTCGCCGGTCGTGGTGTCCTTCAGCCCCATGACGGCGACGATGTCACCGGCACCCGCCGACTCCAGCTCCAGCCGTTTGTCGGCGTGCATCCGGTAGAGCTTGCCGACCTTCTCCTTCCTGCCCTTGACGGAGTTGAGCACCGTGCCGCCCGGCTCGAGGCGGCCGGCGTAGACCCGGACGAAGGCCAGCCTGCCGAGGTGCGCGTCGGTCAGGACCTTGAACACCAGCGCGGCCAGTGGCTCGTCCTCGGACGGCCGGACGGCGACTTCCCGCTCGTCGTCCAGTGGGGACGGCAGGTACCGAACGACCGCGTCGAGCAGCGGCTGCACGCCTTTGTTCTTGAAGGCCGTGCCGCAGAGCACCGGTGTGACCGTGACGCCCGCCGACCTGCCGGACGCGATCGTGATCCGCCGGATCGCCGCGTACAGCGACTCCTCGGACGGTTCGACGCCGTCCGCGTAGTGCCGCATGGCCTCGTCGTCGTACTCGGCGACCGTCTCCAGCAGCCTGCCGCGCCACTCACGGGCGGCCGCGCGATGCGCATCCGGAACGTCGACGAGGTCGTACGCCTCGCCGAGGCTCGCCTCGGCGGACCAGACGTACGCCTTCATCCGGACGAGGTCGATGACGCCGGTGAAGCCGTCCTCGGCCCCGATCGGCAACTGGACGACCAGCGGCACCGCCCCGAGCCGATCGGCGATCATGCCGACGCACCGGTGGAAGTCTCCGCCGGCGCGGTCGAGCTTGTTGACGAAGCAGATCCGCGGCACGCCGTACCTGTCGGCCTGACGCCAGACGGTCTCGGACTGCGGCTCCACGCCGGCGACCCCGTCGAAGACCGCCACGGCGCCGTCGAGCACCCGCAGGCAGCGCTCCACCTCGACGGTGAAGTCGACGTGCCCGGGAGTGTCGATGATGTTGATCAGGTGATCGGTGCCGTCGAGCGCCCAGTGACAGGTGGTCGCGGCGGACGTGATCGTGATGCCGCGTTCCCTTTCCTGCGGCAGATAGTCCATTGTCGTATTACCGTCATGGACCTCGCCGAGTTTGTAGGAGACGCCGGTGTAGTAAAGAATGCGCTCGGTGGTCGTCGTCTTGCCCGCGTCGATGTGGGCCACGATCCCGATGTTGCGAACCTTGGCCAGATCCAGACGGGTGGTGGTGGCCATGGGCTTGTTCCTTTCTGCGCTCGGGTGGGATGCGACGACCGGTCGTACCAGGTCATGAGTATGAACGCGGCACCCCGGGCGGCGCACGCGATTTTCGGCGGCCGGTCGCCCCGACCGGCGTGGCTCGGCGCGATTGACGGATTGAATGCGCTACCGAATCGGCGGACACGACGGCGTTGATCCGGGCCGGGGAACGGGAATGGCGCGTGGCCATGGAATTGGCCATGCGAATGTCGAACGCCCCGCACCTGAGGCCGGAGGCGGCGCCGCACGGTCGCGCGGCCAACTAAGTACGATGACGATCGAAGTTTGACAGCGATCGTAACTTCGCGCTTGAGTTGGGGCACCACGACGTCACGGAAGGACGACGCGATGACCAGGACGGTGCGGTTCCACGAGCTCGGCGGCCCCGAGGTGATACGGCTCGAGGACCTGAAGGTCGGCGAGCCGGGGCCGGGCGAGGTACGGATCCGGGTGGACGCGATCGGCCTGAACAGGGCCGAGGCGCTGTTCCGGAGCGGCCACTACATCGAGCCGGTGAAGCGGTTCCCCGCCAGGCTGGGCACCGAGGCCGCCGGCATGATCGAGGCGGTCGGTGAGGGCATCACCGGGCTGCGGCCCGGGCAGCCGGTCAGCACCGTGCCCGCGTTCTCGCAGAACGACTACGGGGTCTATGCCGAACAGGCGATCGTGCCCGCCGCGGCGGTGGTGCGCCGCCCCGATGGGCTCGGCGCGATCGAGGGCGCGGCGGTGTGGATGCCGTACGTCACGGCGTACGGCGCGCTGGTGGAGGTCGGCGGGATGCGCCCCGGAGACACGGTGGTGCTGAACGCCGCGTCCAGCAGCGTGGGGCTGGCCGCCATCCATGTCGCCCGCCGCATCGGCGCCACGCCGATCGCCCTCACCCGTACCACCGCCAAGAGGGAGGCGCTGCTGAAGGAGGGCGCGGCGGAGGTGATCGTCACTGAGTCGGAGGACGTGGTCGAGCGGGTGCTGGCGGCGACCGGCGGGCGGGGCGCCGAATTCGTCTTCGACGCGGTCGCCGGTCCCGGCGTGATGGAGCTGGCCAAGGTGGTCGCCGACGAGGGCATGCACCTGGTGTACGGCGCGCTGAGCGGCGAGCCGACCCCCTATCCGGGGCTCGACCTCGGCATGCCCGCGCTGAGCATGCGCACCTACACGCTGTACGAGACGACGAGACGACCCGAGCGGCTGCGCCGGGCTGCGGCCTTCGTGACCTCCGGGCTGCGCTCGGGCGCCTTCCGGCCCGTTGTGGACCGCACCTTCGACCTGGAGCAGATCGTCGAGGCCCACCGGTACCTGGAGTCGAACGCCCAGATCGGCAAGATCGTCGTCACTGTCGCGCGCTGATCACCGGGTCCTGCCGTGGCGGGCTACTCGTGACGACGCAGTCCGTCGAGAACGACGTGGAGCAGATGCCGGGCGCGGGTGTCCCACTCGGCCTGCTCGAGGCGGGTCAGATAGCCGATGAGGAGGATGACGTCGCGGGCGTCGACGTCTGGGCGGACAGTCCCTTCGGCCTTGCCGGCGGCGAGGAGCGCGGTCAGCGCGTCGCCGATGGGGCCGAGGCCGTGGGCGGAGAGGTCCTGCCCCACCGACGCTTCGACCGCGGCGAACACCCCACGCTTGACCTCCGCGTATTCGACCACTCGGTCGAACCAGCGAGCCAGCGCGGTGAGCGGCTCGTGTTCGGCGAGCAGCGCCGGGGCCGCCGCCACGAGTTCGTCGACGTCCTCCCGGTAGACCTCGGCGAGCAGGTCCTCGCGTGTCGGGAAATGGCGGTAGAGGGTTCCCTGGCCGACCCCCGCCTGCTTCGCGATCGCGTTGAGCTTCACCTCGTCCGCGTTCGCGATGACCTCTCGTGCGACGCGGATGATCCGCGCGCGATTGTCGGCCGCGTCGGCCCGGCGGCGGGTTGAGTCCATCGTTCCTCTGCTCGGCGACTGGCTAAGCGGACACGTGTCCGGTAGTGTTCGAAGCTATGCGGACATGTGTCCACTTTACTTTGGAGGGATCCCCCATGCCAGCCATCAGCGGCAAGGTCGTCGCCATCACCGGAGCGAGCAGCGGCATCGGCGAGGCCACGGCGCGCCTGCTCGCCGAGCACGGCGCGGCCGTCGTCCTCGGCGCGCGCCGGACCCAGCGCCTCGACGAGCTCGCCCAGGACATCCGCGACCGCGGCGGACGTGCCATCACCTGCGCCACCGACGTCGCTCGCCGCGAGGACCTCGAACGACTCGTCGACCGGGCCGTGGCGGAGTTCGGCCGGCTCGACGTGCTGGTAGGCAACGCCGGCATCGCCAAGATCGGGCCCATGGCCGACCTCGATGTCGACGGCTGGTCCGCGATGATCGACGTCAACCTGCGCGGGGTGCTCCATGGCATCGCCGCCGCCCTGCCCGTGTTCCGCCGGCAGGGCCAGGGCCACCTGGTGACCACGGTGTCGACGTCCGGCCTGAAGATCGTCCCTACCCAGGCGGTCTACGCCGCGACCAAGAACGCCGTCCGCACGCTCCTGGAAGGACTGCGGCAGGAGTCGACCGATGGCGTGCTCCGGACGACCGCGGTGTCGCCGGGCTACGTCCGCACCGAACTCACCGACTCTGTCGACAACGCCGACGACCGCGAGCAGATCCGCCGCGCGATGGACGGATTCGCCATCGCGCCGGAAGCGGTCGCCCGCGCTGTCGCCTTCGCCATCGAACAGCCCCATGACGTCGAGATCGGCGAGATCACCATCCGCCCGACCGTTCAGGGCTAGGGCATGTCAGTGGCGGTGGGCTTCGCGGAGCGGCAGGTCGGCCTCCGGCGCCGGGCCGCCGCGGAGCCCATGCCCCGGTCACTCTGGCCGGGCGAACGCCTCATGGAGGAATGAAAGGGCCTTCTCGCACTCCTGTTGGAGAGGGCCACGCATGCCTGATTCCAGCCAGAACGTGACGGCGACACGCATCGCGTCCGTGACGGCGTGCGTGAGCACGTGGGCACGCAGTTCGGCGTCGTGGGTCCTGGGGCCGTCGGCGAGCAGGGCCGTCACGAAATGCTCCTGGCCACCGCGCCAGACGAGCTGGAACATCCGCGCCTGAAGAGCGGGCACCGTCTGGACCAGGCGGTATCCGCGCAAGGTGCGAGCCGGATCGCCGGCGCTCAAACCGGCGAGCATCGCTCGCGCCACGAAGTCGACATCGGTCTCTCCCGGTCGGCGCTCGGCCAGCGCCTCACGGGTCGCCTCCTCGACACCCTGACCGCCGAGAAGAACGTCCTCTTTGGCCGGGAAGTATCGGTAGAACGTCCGCGGCGAGACATCGGCCACCGCCGCGATCTCCTCCACCGACACGGCCTCATACCCCTTCTCCTCGAAGAGGCGCAGAGCGACATCGAGGATCGCTTCCTGAGTGCGCTTCCTCTTGCGCGCCCGCAGGCCGGTGTCCTCGCTGCTGGCCGTCACGGCCTCAGCGTAGCGATCGTTTGACACCCATGCCAACTGACAGGATTGCCAAATGGCAGATGTGCCACTACTGTCCCGGGGCATGCGACTCACCGATAAGATCGACCAATTCCACCGGGCGTACAGCGACCACGACATCGAGGGGGCGCTGGCGTACCTGGCCGAAGACGTGGTCATCCAGTTCCCGACCAGTCCGCAGGCCACTCGCGGCAAGCAGAGCATCCGGCCAGTCTGGTCGATGGTGTTCACGACCGTCATCCCCGACATTCGCCAGGAGATGCTCTCGACAGTGGCACACGGGCGATTCGCGGCCTGCGAGTTCGTCGAAACCGGAACGCTCACCGTCCCGTCCGAGGTGGCCGACCCGATGGGCCTCTCTCCGGGCGGCCGGCCCTATTCGATGAACATGGCATCGTTCTTTCATTTCGACGACGAAGGCCTCATCGACGGGATCCGCTCCTACTGGGACACCGGGACCTTCGCGGACCAGATCGGGATCGACATCGGCGTCATCCGCTCCCTGCAGGCTCGCGCCCACGCGGCATAGAAGGGCACCGAGCACCGTTCCGATCCACCGGCGTCGGCACATCACCTCTGACATGCCGAAGGGAACCGGCCATGGTCGGTTCCCTTTTTCCGCTGCGCGTTTCGTCTAGTCGGCGCGCTCGGGCGGTCGCATGCCGTTCGTGAAACGGTCGACCAGCGAATGCGCCAGCTGCGCGCGGTGCCCTGTGCGGTGGTCCCGGCCATCGCCTGCAGTGCGCCGTCACGGACGAGGGCGACCAGGCCGTGGGCGGCCGCCCAGGCCAGCAGTGCCAGCTCCTGCGCCGCCTCCGGCTCCTGCGGTCGCCCGCTGATGCCGGCCGTGGCCTGCCGCAGCACGGCGAACGACTGCTGCTGAGCGGCCTGCAGGTTCGGGTCGTCGGCATGGAGCTGGTCCGGGCGGAACATTAGGTCGAACAGTGCCGGATTGTCCAGGCCGAACCGGAGGTAGGCCCGTCCAAGCGCCGTGAACCGGGCGGACGCGTCCGGTCCGGCATCGGCGGCGGCGAGTGCCTCGCCGAGCCCGCGAAAGCCTGCCGCGGCGACCGCGGTCAACAGGCCGGCGCGGTCCCCGAAGTGCCACTTCGGACCCTTCAGCCACCACGCATAGCTGAGAGACGGCGCCCACCGTCGGTCAGTTCGCCGTGCCTGCCCGCAGAAGACAGGAGAGCGGCGACTCTGATCTATTTCACACTAAATTTCATCTATTCCTCTACTAGAGAGGACTTATGTCGCGACGGACCGACTCGCAGAAACAGGTCGAGGGGGATCCGGAGCGTCTCCGGATCCCCCTCGTCACCAGGCATGATGGCCGTAGCCGATCAGCCCGGGTGTTGGATCAGCTGCAATTTGACCCGTTTTCAGCTGCAGCCGCTGGTGGAGCCGCAGCCCTCGCAGACGTAGCAGCTGCCCGCCGGGCGCATCTTCGTGCCGCAGGTGAGGCACAGCGGCGCGTCAGCCGTACGGCCCTGGTGGCTCTCGATCAGCTCGGTCGAGGAGTGCGCGGCCGCGGGCGGCTCGGGCTCCTTGACCTTCGGCTGCTCGACCGGGACCGACTGGGCGAGCGACTCACGATCGACGTCGTCCTCCGTGTGGAGGGACGCCGGGTCCTGGCCCGCCGCCTGCGCGGTGCGCTCCTCGGCGGAGAAGATCCCCAGCTCGGCGCGCGTCTCGTACGGCAGGTGGTCCAGGGCGAGGCGACGGAAGATGTAGTCCATCATCGAGGTCGCCATGCGGATGTCCGGGTCGTCGGTCATGCCCGCCGGCTCGAACCGCATGTTGGTGAACTTGTCGACCCAGGTCTCCAGCGGCACGCCGTACTGGAGGCTGATGGAGATCGCCATCGAGAAGGCGTCCATCACGCCCGCCAGGGTGGAGCCCTGCTTGCCGAGCTTGAGGAACACCTCGCCGAGCCCGTTGTCGGGGTAGCTGGAGGCGGTCATGTAGCCCTCGGCGCCGCCGACGGAGAACCGGGTGACGGTCGCGGACCGCTGCTTGGGCAGGCGGGTACGGACCGGGCCGCGCTCGACGACCGGGGCCGGCGCCTCCTCGACCTTCTGCTCGGTCTTCTTCTTGGCCACCGACAGCGGCTGGCCGACCTTGCAGTTGTCGCGGTAGATCGCGAGCGCCTTCAGGCCGAGCTTCCAGCCCTCGAAGTAGATCTTCTCGACGTCCTCGACGGTGGCCTGCTCCGGCATGTTCACGGTCTTGGAGATCGCGCCGGACAGGAACGGCTGCACCGCGGCCATCATCCGCACGTGGCCCATCGGGCTGATGGCCCGCTCGCCCATCGCGCAGTCGAAGACCTCGTAGTGCTCGGTGCGCAGGCCGGGCGCGTCGACGACGTGACCGTGCTCGGCGATGTACTCGACGACCGCCTCGATCTGCTCCTGCTGGTAGCCGAGCTTCTTGAGGGCGCGCGGCACGGTCTGGTTGACGATCTGCATCGAGCCGCCGCCGACCAGCTTCTTGTACTTGACCAGCGCCAGGTCGGGCTCGATGCCCGTCGTGTCGCAGTCCATCATGAGGCCGATCGTGCCGGTCGGCGCGAGCAGTGACGCCTGGGCGTTGCGGTAGCCGTTCCTCTCGCCGAGCTTGAGGCACTGCTGCCACTGCTTGGTGGCCTCGAGGTGGATGGACTTGTCCATCTCGTCGAGCGTGCGGATCTCGTCGTTGGCGACGGCGTGCTTGCGCATGACGCGCTTGTGCGCCTCGGCGTTGCGGGCGTAGCCCTCGTACGTGCCGACCGCGGCCGCGAGCTCGGCGGAGCGGCGGTAGGCCACGCCGGTCATCAGCGAGGTGATGGTGCCCGCGAGCGAGCGCCCGCCCTCGGAGTCGTACGCGTGGCCGGTCGCCATCAGCAGCGCGCCGAGGTTGGCGTAGCCGATGCCGAGCTGCCGGTACGCCCGCGTCGTCTCGCCGATCTTCTCGGTCGGGAAGTCCGCGAACGTGATGGAGATGTCCATCGCGGTGATGACCAGCTCGCTGAGCTTGACGAACCGCGCGACGTCGAAGGTGTTGTCCTCGCCCAGGAACTTCAGCAGGTTGATGCTGGCCAGGTTGCAGGACGAGTTGTCCAGGCTCATGTACTCCGAGCACGGGTTGCTGGCCGTGATACGCCCGGTCTCGGGGTTCGTGTGCCAGTCGTTGATCGTGTCGTCGTACTGGATGCCCGGGTCCGCGCACTCCCAGGCCGCCTTGGCGACCTTGCGGAACAGGCCCTTGGCGTCGACCCGCTCGATGACCTCGCCCGTACGGCGGGCGCGCAGGCCGAAGGAGTCGCCCGACTCGACCGCGCGCATGAACTCGTCGGAGACACGGACGGAGTTGTTGGCGTTCTGGTACTGGACGCTGACGATGTCCTTGCCGCCGAGGTCCATGTCGAAGCCGGCGTCGCGGAGCGCGCGGATCTTGTCCTCTTCGCGCGCCTTGGTCTCGATGAACTCCTCGACGTCGGGGTGGTCGACGTCGAGGACGAGCATCTTCGCCGCCCTGCGGGTCGCGCCACCGGACTTGATGGTGCCCGCGGAGGCGTCGGCGCCGCGCATGAACGACACCGGGCCGCTCGCGGTGCCGCCGGAGGACAGCAGCTCCTTGCTGGAGCGGATGCGGGAGAGGTTCACACCCGACCCGGAGCCGCCCTTGAAGATGACGCCCTCTTCCTTGTACCAGTCCAGGATCGCCTCCATCGTGTCGTCCACCGACAGGATGAAGCAGGCGCTGACCTGCTGCGGAGAGGCCGTGCCGACGTTGAACCAGACCGGCGAGTTGAAGCTGAACACCTGGTTGACCAGGGCGTGCTTCAGCTCGTGGTCGAAGATCTCGGCGTCCTCGTCGGAGGCGAAGTAGCCCTCCTTGACGCCGGTCTCGGTGTAGACCCCGACGACCCGGTCGACCAGCTGCTTCAGGCTCCACTCGCGCTGCGGGGTCCCCACCGCGCCGCGGAAGTACTTCGACGTGACGATGTTGACCGCGTTGACGGACCAGGACGCGGGGAACTCGACGCCCTTCTGCTCGAAGTTCACCGACCCGTCGCGCCAGTTGGTCATGACGACGTCGCGCCGCTCCCACTTGACGTCGTCGTACGGGTGGACGCCCGGCCGCGTGAAGATGCGCTCCATCTTCACGCCCTTGCGGCTCGCCTTACCCCGTCGGGCTGAGCCGCTCACCGTCTCTGTCATGACATCCCCCTTCTCGGGCACACCAGGCCCACCTCCAGGATTACCCGTACAGCCCGCGGCGCGGGCGCCGCCCTAGGACAGGACGTCGCCGTCGGACGCCACGCGCAGCGATTCGATTTCCTTGGCGAAGTCGTCGAGCGTCTCGAACCCCCGGTATACGGAGGCGAATCGCAGGTACGCGACCTCGTCCAGTTCGCGGAGCGGGCCGAGGATCGCCAGCCCGATCTGGTGCGAGGGAATCTCGGCGTTTCCGGTCGCCCGGATCGCCTCCTCGACCCGCTGCCCGAGCATGGCGAGCGCGTCCTCGTTGACGGGACGGCCCTGACACGCCCGGCGCACTCCAGCGATGATCTTCTCCCGGGAGAACGGCTCGGTGACGCCACTGCGCTTGGCGACCATCATGAGGACCGTCTCCTGGGTGGTGAAGCGACGACCGCACTCTGGGCACGAGCGACGGCGCCGGATGGCGGATCCGTCGTCGGTCGCCCGGCTGTCGATGACCCTGCTGTCGGTGTGTCGGCAGAACGGGCAGTGCATGCCTCCGGACTCCTCCCCTGACAGCGAGTCACGCGTCTTCTACGCGAACCTCACCTTGTAACCACAACTTATGGTGAACTACATCCATGTAACTACTAGATGTTGTGGTCCAACCGTAGAGCCCGACCGAGGGCATCGCAACCCACATGAGGCACCCGGCGCGAAGAGCCCGCCTACGAGGAGATCCGCGGCCCCCACCGGCGTGTCGCGCCCTCCGCCGGACGCGACGATCCGCCGCCATGGCACGCCTCACCCTCATCGACCTGCGGAGACGCCGCCGACGGCCGGAACGGTGAAGTGGATCACATTGCGCCGGCGCTTTCGCGCGGGCGCACCCCTGACTCCCAAGCCTGCCATGTCCCGCCCGGGCACACGACGGCGACCACCCCCTTCGGAGCGCCGCCCGTACGACAGTGGCCCGGCGATGACATCCGCCCTTCACCAACGGCCGGACAGGAATTATTATCGAACACATGTACGAGCTAAAGCCGACATAGGCCCGGACCGTAAAATTCCACATTTTTCGAACACCTGTTTGATCATTTCCCGGAGAAGCGATAACGTCCCTCTACGGGAGTGAAATACCGGCGGCCGCGCGTCACCGCAGAAGACATCCATCGGAGACACCATGAGCAAGGTTCGGGAAATGCCGGACGGCCCAGGCGACGAGAGCGGGCTGACGGTCCGCCAGCGCAAGGTGCTGGAGGTGATCAGGGACTCGGTCCAGCGGCGCGGCTACCCGCCCTCGATGCGCGAGATCGGCGAGGCCGTCGGGCTGACCAGCACCTCGAGCGTCTCCCACCAGCTCCGGACACTGCAGCGCAAGGGCTTCCTGCTGCGCGACCCGAACCGGCCGCGCGCGGTGGTCGTCCGCATGCCCGGATCCTCGGCGGTCGCCACCGAGTCCGAGCACGAGGCGTACGAGATCACCAACGGCCAGGAGGCCTCGGCGCGCCCCGCCCCCGCGTACGTCCCGCTCGTCGGCCGCATCGCCGCCGGTGGCCCGATCCTCGCCGAGGAGGCCGTCGAGGACGTCTTCGCGCTGCCGCGACAGCTCGTCGGCGAGGGCACGCACTTCCTGCTGAACGTCACCGGTGACTCGATGATCGAGGCCGCCATCGCCGACGGCGACTGGGTCGTCGTACGTCAGCAGCCCGTCGCGGAGAACGGCGACATCGTCGCCGCGATGATCGACGGCGAGGCCACCGTCAAGACCCTCAAGCGGCGCGACGACAAGGTCTGGCTGATGCCGCACAACCCGGCGTACGACCCGATCCCCGGCGACGACGCCACGATCCTCGGTCGCGTGGTGGCGGTCCTGCGCAAGATGTGATCCCACCCGGGTCGGCGGCCAGGGGGGCACCGACCCGGGTGGATTCGCCCGTCAGGCGGGCACGATGTTCACGATCTTCGGGGCGCGCACGATGACCTTGCGCACACCCCGGTCGCCCAGCGCCGCCCGGATCTTCTCCGAGTCCAGGGCCAGCCGCTCCAGGTCGCCCTCGGCGATGTCCGGAGACACCTCCAGGCGGTCGCGGACCTTGCCCGCCACCTGCACGACGCAGGTGACCGACTCCTGGACCAGCAGCGAGGGCTCGGCCGTCGGCCAGCCCGCCCTGGTCACCGGAGCCGTACGGCCCAGCCGCTCCCAGATCTCCTCGGCGGTGTACGGCGCGACCAGCGACAGCATGACCGCCAGGGTCTCGGCCGCCTCCCGCACCGCCGGGTCGGCGCCGCCCGCGCCGGCATCGATCGCCTTACGGGCGGCGGAGGTCAGCTCCATCATCCGCGCGATCGCGACGTTGTACCGGTGCGCCTCGACCAGCCGGGTGACCTCGTCGATCGTCCGGTGCGTCAGCTTGCGCAGCTCGACGTCCCCGGCCGCCGGGTCGGCCCCGGGCGCGGAGGTCACGTCGGCGGCCACCCGGTACACGCGGGCCAGGAACTTCACCGAACCGGACGGGGACACGTCGGCCCAGTCGATGTCGTCCTCCGGCGGACCCGAGAACAGCATCGTCAGCCGCACGGCGTCGACGCCGTACTCGGCGATCTGCTCGCCCAGGTCGACCAGGTTGCCGGTCGTCTTCGACATCGACGAGCCGTTCAGAATGACCTGGCCCTGGTTGACCAGCCGCTTGAACGGCTCGGTGAAGTCCACCATCCCCATGTCGTACAGCACCTTGGTGAAGAACCGCGCGTACAGCAGGTGCAGGATGGCGTGCTCGACACCACCGGTGTACTGGTCGGCCGGCATCCACCGGCGCACCTTCTCCACGTCGAACGGCCCGTCGGTGTAGTCCGGCGAGCAGTACCGCAGGAAGTACCAGGACGAGTCGACGAAGGTGTCCATCGTGTCGGTGTCGCGCTTGGCCGGACCGCCACACTTGGGGCATTCGACGTTCACCCAGTCGTGGGCCGCCGCCAGCGGCGACACGCCCTTCGGCGCCAGGTCGGCGCCGCGCAGGTCGTCCGGCAGGCGCACCGGCAGCTGCTCGTCGGGGACGGGGACCTCGCCGCACGCGTCGCAGTGGATGATCGGGATCGGCGTGCCCCAGAACCGCTGCCGGGAGATCAGCCAGTCGCGCAGCCGGTAGTTGACGGAGGCCTTGCCCAGGCCCTTCTCCTCCAGGACCTCGACGATCCGCGGGATGGCGGCGGACTTGGTCATGCCGTCCAGCGGCCCGGAGTTGACCAGCTCGCCCTCGCCGGGGGTGGCGACCCCGGTCTCGGCCGGGTCCTGCTCCCCCGTCTGGACGACGATGCGGACCGGCAGGCCGAACTTGCGGGCGAAGTCCAGGTCGCGCTGGTCGTGGGCGGGCACCGCCATGATCGCGCCGTGGCCGTACTCCGCCAGGACGTAGTCGGAGGCCCACACGGGGATGCGCTCGCCGTTCACCGGGTTGATCGCGTAGCGGCCCAGGAAGACGCCGGTCTTCTCCCGGTCCGCGGACAGCCGCTCGATCTCCGACTCGCGCCCCACGGCCTCGCGGTAGGCCTCGAACTCGGCGCGCTGTTCCGGCGCGCAAATCTCATCGGCCAGCGCGGCGTCCGCGGCGACGACGAAGAACGTCGCGCCGAACAGGGTGTCCGGCCGGGTCGTGTAGACGGTGACCGGCTCCGCGCGCCCCTCGATCTGGAAGGCGACGTCGGCGCCCTCCGAGCGGCCGATCCAGTTGCGCTGCATCAGCAGCACCCGCTCGGGCCACTCCAGATCCGCCATGTCGGTCAGCAGCCGGTCGGCGTACTCGGTGATCTTGAAGTACCACTGCGTCAGAACGCGCTTCTCGACCAGCGTGCCGCACCGCTCACAGTGCCCGTTGACGACCTGCTCGTTGGCCAGCACCGTCTGGTCCTTGGGGCACCAGTTGACCTGCCCGCCCTTGCGGTAGGCCAGGCCGCGCTCGTAGAAGCGCAGGAACAGCCACTGGTTCCAGCGGTAGTACTCCGGGTCGGAGGTGTGCAGCCGGCGCGACCAGTCGAAGGAGATCCCGTACCGCTTGAACGACTCCGCCTGGGTGTCGATGTTGGTGTACGTCCACTCGGCGGGGTGGGAGTTGCGCTTGATCGCGGCGTTCTCGGCCGGCAGGCCGAAGGAGTCCCAGCCGATGGGGTGCAGGACGTTGTACCCCTTCTGCAGCCAGTAGCGGGCGATGACGTCGCCGATCGCGAACGCCTCGGCGTGACCCATGTGAAGATCGCCGGAGGGGTACGGGAACATGTCCAGCGCGTACTTGCGAGGCCGCTCGTCACCGGGGTCCTCGCTCGCGGCGAAGGGCTTCAGCTGTTCCCACCGGGACTGCCACTTGTCCTGGATCGTCCGTGGGTCGTAGTTCTCGTCGGCGCCTGTCATGGATTCCTCGTCTGATTCGCACGGCTTCGGCTGGCGGTGAACCGTGCCCCTTGCATGAGAACGCCCCTCACGCAGGAGGGGCTGCCGCGTCGACGTCTCGGGTCAACGCGGCCGGCTGAGGAGCAGCCGAGATCGCATACCTCAAGACTATCGCAGACGCAAGGACACCGGGCGATTTGTGGTCACCGAGCGAACACGGCAGGGAAGGGGGGCCGCTGATCCCGGCTTCCGCGGGTCTCTCCCGGTCTCCCGCGACCCGGATCAGAGTCTCGGCGGGCCGACCGGCTCCTTCTTCGGCGACGACGGCCCACTCCCCTGGTGACGCCGGCGTCAGAGTCCCAGCGCGAGGTCGATGGCCCGCTTCCAGGACCGGAGGAAGTCCGGGTAACCGGCGGCGAAGTGGCGGAGCTCATCCTGCGCGGCCTCGGTCAGCGCGGTGAGTTCGTAGGTGACCGTCACCCGCGTTCCGGGGCCGTCCGCGCCGTCCAGGACGACGGACACGGTCCCGGCGTGGACGCCGGGGGTGACGCGGGCGTACGAGACGGTGCGTCCGGGCTCGCGGGCCGTGACCACCCAGGTGGTCACCCGGCCGTGGGCCGCCGTCTCGAACGCCGTGCCCGGCGCGGTGTCGTCCTCGGCCGGTGCCGGGAAGCGAGGGTCCCAGCCGTCGACCCAGTCTCGTTCGCCGACCGGGGTGAACAGACGGAAGGCCTCCTCAGGGGGAAGGCCGACGCGGATCGCGCCGGTGAGACGGTGCCGCGCTCCCTCCACGGCGGGGGCCGGATCCGCGCCGCCGGCCGTCATTTCTCCTCCAGCCGGTGCGCGTCGGCTGCGGTCAGCGTCAGACCGTACACCGACGTGAGCTGCTCGATCTTTCGCAGTGTCTCCGGGGAGAAGGGCGCCTTTCCCTCGAAGGCGTGCAGGACGACGCCTTCGACCAGCTCACCGAGGGGCATGTCGAGATACTCGGCGAGCGCTTTGAGGACCTTCAGGGTGTTGCGCTCGATCCGCAGCCCCGTCTGGACACGCTCAACTGTTACCATGTTACCAAGATAACATGATAGCGATCACGGGTACGGCGCCGCGCCAACGGCGGCGCCGTACCGGGGTCACGCGTCAGACGGTGTAGGGCAGGTGCTTGATGCCGTTGATGAAGTTGGACAGCAGGCGGTCCGGCTCGCCGGTGGCGCGAATGCCCGGAGCCCGCTGGAAAAGCTCGCGGAACATCACGGTGACCTCCCTGCGGGCCAGGTGCGCGCCGAGGCAGAAATGCGGACCCGGGCCGCCGAAGCCCACGTGCGGGTTGGGATCCCGGGTGATGTCGAAGACCTCCGGGTCGGTGAAGACGGCCTCGTCCCGGTTGGCCGCCCAGTAGTACAGCAGCAGCTTGTCCCCGGCCTTGAACTCATGGCCGTTCAGCTCGGTGTCGCGGGTCGCGGTGCGCCGCATCCAGATCACCGGCGAGGCGTACCGCACGATCTCCTCGACGGCGCCCGGGATGTACCGCTCGAAGTCCGAGGCGAGGAGTGCCCGCTGCTCCGGATTGGTGGTGAGCAGGTGCAGGCCGTGCGCGATGGCGTTGCGCGTGGTCTCGTTGCCGGCGACGACCAGGAGGATGAAGAAGGACCCGAGCTCCTGGTCGGTCAGCGACTCGCCGTCGATGTTCGCGTTGACCAGGGCCGAGATGAGGTCGCCGGTCGGCTCGTCGCGGCGCCGCCGGCCGACCTCCTCGACGAGATCCTTCAGGGTCTGCCCGGCCTCGAGGAGCTGGAGCGCGACCTGGTCGGGGTCGTCCGGGACGAACTCGGGGTCGGCGCCGGCGAGGATGACGTTGGTGTTGTCGAAGACGGTCTTGTAGTGCCTCTCGTCGATCCCCATCAGGTCACAGATGATCTTCAAGGGAAGCCGGGCGGCGACGTCGGTCACGAAGTCGCCGGCGCCCTTGGCCAGGACCTCCTCGACGACCTGCCCGGCGGTGGCCTGCACCTGGTCCTCGAACCGCTGGATCATGCGCGGCGAGAACGCGCGCGAGACGATCCGGCGGATCTTGGCGTGCCGCGGATCGTCCATGTTGATCATGGAGCCGAAGTACTCGCCGAGGTCGGCCGGCATGTCATTGATGTTGATCGCGCCCTGCCCGGAGCAGAAGTCGGCCGGCCGGCGCGACGCCTCCACGACGTCCGCGTGGCTCACCAGCGCGTAGTAACCGGGTCCAGTGGGCAAGAACGACATCTCCGGTTCGCGGAAGAACGCCGGCCGCGGCAACCTCCGCAGCGTCCGGAACAACGCGTGACGCTCCTCGAGCGGACGTTCCCAGAACTCCCATTCGGTCAGATCGATCCCGTCGGGCCGGGTCTTCTCCACCGTCATCCGCCACCCCTCACCATTAGAATCGCATTCTGCTCCATTCTGCCAAAGTGGCCACTTACGCCGCAGGCGATGGTGACGACGAGCGTCCGTCAGGCGTCCAGCCAGTCGAGGATCAGCCGGTTCACCTCGGCCGGCCTCTCCAGGTGAAGGAAGTGACCGACGTCCGAGACGATCCGCGCCACCGACCCGGGCGGGAGATGGGCCTCCACGTCCGTCGCCGACGGCGCGGCCAGGCAGCCGTCGGCCGCGCCGTGCAGATAGAGCGCCGGCCGCTCGCCGACGCGCTCGGCCGCCTCCTGCACGGCGGCGTACGCGGGGACGTGCCGCGACGGGTCGAGCATCGCCCGGTAGTAGCCGATGGCGGCGGCGAGGTTCTCCGGGTCGCGCAGGCACTCCTTGGCGTACGCGACGTCGCGGGTCGCGTCGTAGCCGGGCGACCAGTCCGCCCACAGGCCGTCCAGGAACGCCATGTCCCCCGTTAGCACGGCCGTCTCGGCCAGCGGCGTCTGGAAGAGGAATATGTAGAAGGACCGTTTGAGCTGCGCGTAGTCGAAGAACGCCGACAGCAGCGCACCGAACGGCGGGACCGCCATGGCCACCGCGCGCCGCCAGCGCTCCGGCGCCGCCGAGACCGCGGCGTACGTCGCGGCGGCGCCCCAGTCGTGCCCGATGAGCACGGCGTCGGCGTCCCCGCCGAAGGCCTCGTGCAGGGCGTTCGCGTCCGCCGCCAGCGCGCCGGTCTGGTAGGCGCCGTCCTTCGGCACCTCCGTGGGCGCGTACCCGCGCAGGAACGGCGCGACCGCGTGGTAGCCGGCGTCGGCCAGCGCGGGCATCAAGTGCCGCCACGTGTGCGCCGAATCGGGAAAGCCGTGCAGGCACAGGGCGAGCGGCCCGCTACCGGCCTCCAGGTAGCCGAAGGTCAGATCGTTCGCACGAATCGTCGCGATCTCCGCCATGAGCCGACGTTAAGCCGCCGTCGCCCCGACGTCACCGTCTTCGGCGAACCCGGCCAGGGCAGGACATCATCCGCGAACGGGGCGACGAAGCCGACCGCCGATGCTCCGCCCGCAGAGAGACGGCGGTCGCGGCGCGTGCCGCGACCGCACGTCACCGCGGGTCAGCCGGCCGTCGGCGGCTCGAACGAGGGCCGCAACGGCATGCCGGAGCCTCCGTCGTCGTGCAGTTTGACGCCGAGGACCTGGTGCAGCTGGATCCAGTTGAGGTCGAAGCCGAGCCGCGAGCCGGCCATGTACAGCCGCCACACGCGAGCGGTGCCCTCCCCCACCTCGGCGACGGCCTCGTCCCAGTGGTCGTCGAGGTTGCGGCACCAGCCGGTGAGGGTCTTCGCGTAGTGCTCACGGAGGTTCTCCTCGTGCCGGATCTCGAACCCCGCGTCGTTCATCCGCGAGATCAGCCAGCCCGGCCCCTCGAGCTCGCCGTCGGGGAAGACGTACCGGTTGATGAAGCCTTCCTCCCGGATCGACGGCTCACTGTCGTCGGGACGGGTGATGCAGTGGTTGAGCATCCGCCCGCCGGGCTTCAGCTTGCCGTACAGGAAGGAGAAGTAGCCGGGGACGTTGGCCTTGCCGATGTGCTCGGTCAGGCCGATCGAGCTGACGGCGTCGAAGTCGCCCTCGGTGACGTCCCGGTAGTCGAGGTGGCGGACCTCGGCGAGCTCCGACAGCCCGGCCTCGGCGATCGCCTTCTGCGCCCACTCGGCCTGCTGCTTGGACAGCGTCACGCCGAGCGCCTTCACGCCGTACTCGCGCGCGGCGTGCATGACCATGCCGCCCCAGCCGCAGCCGACGTCGAGCAGCCGCATGCCCGTGCGCAGTCCGAGCTTGCGGGCGACGAGGTCGAACTTGTTGAACTGCGCCTGTTCCAGCGTCGCGTCCTCCGACGGGAAGCACGCACAGGTGTAGGCCATCGACGGGCCGAGCACCCACTCGTAGAAGGTGTTCGAGACGTCGTAGTGATGGGAGATCGCCTTGGCGTCACGGCGCTTCGAATGCCGCAGGCCCGACAGCAGCGGCACCCGGGCGGGCCGGACCTCCTGTGGCGGCGGGTCGAGGCGCTTCAGCGCGGCGGCGCGCAGCAGCGGGTCGCGCAGGATGCCGCGCAGCAGCGTCGTCTTGTCGGCCCACGTCAGCTCCCCCAGCGCCGACTGCATCCGGTACAGCGCCGTATGCATGTCCCCGATGATGTCGAGGTGCCCCGCGACGTACGCCCGCGCCAGCCCGAGCGCGCCCGGCGCGTGCGCGAGGTAGGAGATCGCGTACGGCGACTTCACCTCCACCCTGATGTCCGCGCCGAGAGCGCCCGCACGGCTCTCGTCATAGGCCCGGAACTCCACCTGCGCATCGCGACCGACGACACGCTCGAATGCCTCCGCCAGCTTCATGCTCACCTGCCTCGTACGGTTTTGTCGTAGAGATCCAGCAGCCGTCGGTCCGGGTCGTATTCCTCCTTCAGCCGCTGGTACGTCGTGCCGTCGTAGTACCGCCAGAAGTCCTCGCGGGTGTAGAAGGCCGTCGAGTACAGCGATTTGTGGCCGTCGAGGCGGGCGACCTCGCGCTCGATCAGCCGGTTGTGGTGTTCGGGTAGTCGGCCGGGCTTCTGCGGCACCGTTCCCCAGAAGCCCACGTTGACGTACGTCCGCCCGGGCTCCAGGGGGTACAGCGGCCACTTGTCCTGTGCCCGCAGCGGGCAGAGCCACACCGGGCTCATGCCGATCTCGCGGTGGAAGAAGTCCAGGAAGTCCGGCAGCCGCTCCACCGGCACCTCGACGTCCTGGATGACGTCCTCCCGCGGCGGGCGACCCAGCCAGCGGTCGACCCGTGCCGACGTCTGCAGTCGCTTGTCGAGGGCGACCAAGCGACGGTAGACGTCGGAGCGTTTCTTGGACGCCGGCCACGCCCGGCGTATCAGGGGGTTCTGGACGCCGAACGCCCGCGAGCACCAGAACCAGTCGGTGTCCCAGCGCCAGAGGTAGTCGTGCGTGGTCAGCACGTCGGTCGGCGGACCGTCCGGCCGCAGCCAGCGCGCCGTGACGTAGCGGTCGCGTATCGAGCGGTAGTAGATGTCCTGCCCGGTGTAGTCGGAGACGCGCTCGGCCGTGTCGGCGAACCTGCCGAGCGTGAGATACACCTCGTCCCCGCCGAACACCGTGCCGTCGATGAAGTCCGCCTGCGCGCCGAGCTCGTCGATGGCCTCCGCGCACTCCCGGGCGGAGGAGAACCGCACGTGCCACAACGCGACGTACGGCTTGACGGGCTGCAGCCGAATCTTCAGCCGCAGGGTGTATCCGAGCGTGCCGTACGAGTTGGGGAACGCGTAGAACAGGTCGCGGTGCTCGTTGTCCGGGGTCGCGACGACGACCTGACCCGAGCCGGTGAGGATCTCCATCTCCAGGACCGACTCGTGCGGCAGACCGTGGTGGAACGACGACGACTCGATGCCGAGCCCGGTGACCGCGCCGCCCAGGGTGATGGTCTTCAGCTGCGGCACGACCAGCGGCATCAGCCCGTACGGCAGCGTCGCGTCGACCAGGTCCTCGTACGTCGTCATGCCCTGCACGTCGGCGACCCGGGCCTCGGGATCGACGCTGAGGACCTTGTCGAAGCCGCTCACGTCCAGGCCGGGGGCCTGGATCTCGTCGCGGAAACGGAACAGGTTCGAGGTGCGTTTCGCCAGCCGGACCGGGGTGCCCTCGGGGATGGCCCGGTAGGAGGCCAGGAGCTTCTCGACCGCGCTGTGGTGACCTGTCACCGGTCGATCTTCTCACCACCGTCCAGGTCGTTACAGCCAGGGCGCGTGTAGTGTCGGATTCGGCGGCGGTGTAGGACGCGAGGGGCGGCGCCCATGGGGAAGCTCTACGAACGCATCGACGAGCGGCTTCGTGCCTTCATCGCGGCGCAGCCGATGTTCTTCGTGGCGACCGCCCCGGCGGCGGGCGGCCACGTCAACGTCTCCCCCAAGGGCTACCGCGACACCTTCGCGATCCTGGACGACCTGACGGTGGCCTACCTCGACCTGTACGGCAGCGGCTCGGAGACGATCGCGCACCTGCGCGACAACGGCCGGATCACCATCATGTTCTGCTCGTTCGATCGGCAGCCCAAGATCTTGCGCCTGTACGGCTCCGGGCGCGTCGTACGGCCGGACGCCCCGGAGTGGGCCTCGCTCATCGGCCGCTTCGGAGGACACCCCGGCACGCGGACCATCATCGTGGTCGACGTCGAGCGCATCGCCGACTCCTGCGGTTACTCGGTCCCGTTCATGGAGCTCGCCGGGGAGCGGCCCCTGCTCGACGACCAGCACGGCCGCCGGGCCCCCGAGGAATGGGCGCCGCGCGTCGAGCGCAACGGCGCGAGCATCGACGGCCTGCCCGCCCTCGAGCCCGACCACCCAGCGCCGTCGGCCTCGGGCGTCAGCGCACCAGCCGAAGCGTGAAGGGATAGCGGAACGGCGTTCCCGCGAGCCCGAGCAGCGCGGCCACCCCGCACACGATCCAGCTGACGGCGTACGCGATCGCCCCGACGCCGAGCGTCACGACCGTGAGGATCAGCAGCGTGAGCTGGAAGTTGAGCGCCGTCACGATGTGAGCGCGGACGTACGGCGAGCGGCGGGCGGTCGTGCACAGCATGACCAGCGGCCCGAGGAAGAGCGTCGTGCCGCCGAGGACGTGCGCGAGCGCGGCCAGCACCCGCTGCTCGGCGGTCGGCTCACCGACCGGCATCGACACGGCGCGCGCGGCGGGTCCCGCGGGCACGGGGGCCAGGTCCGCCAGGACCGCGTCCAGGTCGGCACGCGTCCGCGCGGTCATGGCGAGATGCAGCCGCAGGTCGAGTTCTTCCTTGTCGATGCGGCCTTCGGCGAAGGCCTGCTGCAGCCGGTCGACGATCGGCTCACGTTCGGTCGTGGAGACGCGCAGCGCGCCGGGCGGTACGGAGGTGGTCATAACTCGATCGTGCTCCGCGCCGGCTTCCAGAGCCATCGGGGAGACCCCTGATCGGTCCCTGAGGTCAACCCGAGTACGGCACGTCAGCCTCCGGACGGCGCGCCCGGTGCGGGGGTGGCGGGCGACCCGGGCGGCAGGGCGGGGTTCCCCGCGCCGGGCGGTGCGGCCGTTCCTCCCTGGCCCTTCGGGTGGGACGCCGACTGCTCGTGCGGGCTCTTCCGCTGGGGGACAGGCCCGTCGAAGTACACCTGACCGGGTTTGAGAGGACGGCCGCCGAACAGCTCCGGCACCGTCACGAACGTGAAGCCGCGGTGGGCCAGGCCGACCAGGATCTTGGGCACGGCGTTCACCGTCGTGGGGTGGATGTCGTGCATGAGGATGATGTCGCCCGGCCGGGCCCAGCTGACGGCCCGGTGGGCGACGATCGCCGAGTTCCGGTCCAGCCAGTCGTTCGTGTCGACGCTCCAGAGGATCTGCGCCATGCCCATGTGGCGCGTCACCGCGGCCACGCGCCGGTTCGTGGCGCCGTACGGCGGGCGCATCAGCGGTGTACCGCCGCCGGTGGCCCGGCGGATCTCGCCGAGCGTGCGCACCAACTCCGACCTGACCGCGCCGTCGGACATCGCACTGAGCTGCGGATGCGTCCAGCTGTGGTCGCCGATCGCGTGGCCCTCGGCGAGTTCGCGCCGCACGAGCGCCTCCCGGCCGCGGATGCTGCCGCCGATCAGGAAGAACGTGGCCTTGACGTGACGGGCGGCGAGCATGTCGAGCAGCTTGGCGGTGTACGGGCCGGGGCCGTCGTCGAACGTGAGCGCGATGCACTTGACCTTGTGGCAGTCGACCCTGGGACGCGCGGCGGGGGACGCGGCGGCTCGCGGCGGCCAGGAGAAGGAGCGGAGGCGGGTGGCCAGGTCGGCGGCCGGACGCGCGGCCGCTCCGGAGCCGCCGGTGACACGCCGCAGGTCCGGCCCGGCGGGCGGCCGTGCCGGCGTGGGGCGGGCGGCGCCGGTCGGCGCTCCCTGCGCGGAGGAGGCCACGGTGGGGTGCGCACCAAGGCCGCTGAGCCAGCCCAGCCCCAGCACGACCGCGGCGATGGCGATGCCCTTGCGACGCGGCGCGACGCGCCCATTACCCGATCGGGCGATCCTCGACGGAATGACGAAGCCCACCGAACCCCCGATTCGCGATCTACGCACGACAGGGCACACCTTAATGCGATATTTGCTTTAGTGATCTCGAGTCGGTCAAATGCCGACAAGCGCATGGTGCCATCGTTTGGAACCCTGCACGATGGATCGGGCGTTAGAGACGTGACGAATCGCGCGATCCGGCTCCGGAGGCCGTCAGGCGACGGACGAGAGGATCGCAACGGGTTCTTGGGGAGGACGTCCGATGAGGTGGGGCGATCGCTTCGGGATTCGCCGCTGGCGGGGGAACAGGGTCACCATGCTCGACCGGGAGGCGACGAACGCCGACATCGAGTCGCTGATGGCGTTCGCCCGCAGCCGCAGAGGCGTGGAGTTCTACGTCGAGCCGGAGACGTTCGCCACCGACACCACGGCCGTGGCGATCGCCGCCGACGGCGAATGGACCCGGCGCCGGGTCGGCTCCCCGCAGGTCATCCACAAGGTCGCCCGCGACCTGCGACTCCCGGTGTACGACGTGCAGATCACCGGCTATCCGCAGCGCATGCGGGACTTCAACGAGCGCCGCAAACGCCAGGGCGGCGCCACCTCACTCTGACCTCGGGGCCTCACACGCCCACGGCCACCACCTGACCAGGGGCCCGCACGGCCACCACGACCCGACCAGCGCGTCACACGCCCACGGCCACCGCGACGCCGAGCACGAGCAGCACGCCACCGGTGATCATGCGCAGGCGACGCTGGACGGCGGGCCTGGCGACCAGAGTCCTCCCCCGGTCGACGCCCCAGGTGAACAGCAGGTACCAGCAGGTGTTCACCAGCGCCCAGACCAGCCCCAGCGCGATGCTGGAAAGGAGCACCGGGCCCTTCGCCGTGACGAACTGCGGGAGCACGGAGACGGCGAACACTCCCGCCTTCGGGTTGCCCAGGGTGGTGGAGAGGCCGGCCGCGTAGCCGCCCCACCGGTTCGCCCGCCGCGCGCGGGGCTCGGCCGTGCCGGAGTCCCGCGCCGCCCACAGAGTGCTCACTCCCAACGCGAGGAGCACCACCCCGCCCATGATCCGGATCGCCCGGTATGCGGCTGGATTGGCCAGCAGGACCGCGGAGAGGCCGGCCGCGGCGGCGGTCGCCCAGATCAGCAGGCCGGTGGCGTTGCCGGCGATGCAGGCCCACGCCGCGCGGCGACCACCGCCGAGCGTCTGCCGGAGCATGAGCGCCTGACCGGCGCCGGGCAGCATGGCCAGCAGCCAGGTGGTGACGATGAACACGGGCAGGTGAGCGGGCACGCGACAGCACACTCCACGGTCGGCGGGGGTTTACGTCCACCCTCAGCCTGCCGTCCGGGGCGGCCCGTAGAGAAGTTAGCTCAGAGGCGTGCTGTTTTAAGATTCCTTAATGCTCACCGATCCTCGACAACTCCGCCTGCTCGCGCTGATCGAACGCTATGGGTCGCTGTCGGGCGCCGCCGACGTCCTGAGGCTCACTCCCGCCGCGGTCACCCAGCAGATCGCCAAGGCCGAGCGGGACTTCCGGGCCCCGTTGGTCCTGCGGGGCCCGCGAGGAGCGACGCTGACGGCGGCGGGAGCGGTGCTGGCCGCCCGCGGACGGGTCATCGACGAGGAGACCGACCGGGCGTCCGCCGAGCTGGCGGCCCTGCTCGGCCACCTGTCGCTGCGCCTCCGCATCGGCGCGTTCCAGGCCGCCGCCCTGCACCTGCTGCCCCCGGCGCTGACGGCGCTTCGGCACCGCCATCCGGACGCCGACCTGTCCGTCGTCGACCTCCAGTCCGAGCACGGCGTGGAGGAGGTCACGGCCGGCCGGCTCGACATGGCCGTCGTCGCGACCTGGGACGCCGACGTCGCGGCGCCCCCGCACCTCTCGGTCCGCGAACTGCTGCGAGACCCTCTGGTGGTGGTACTCCCCGACGACCACCCGCTCGCCCTCGAACACCCGCCACAGGCGCCGATCGGCCTGGAGCGACTGCGGGACGAGGCGTGGGTCACGATCCTGGCCGGCCACGCCGCGCGGGCGCAGTTCGACCGGATCACGGCCACGGCGGGCTTCACGCCGCAGATGAGGTTCCAGACGGGGTCCTACGACGTCGCCCAGGCACTGGTCGGCACCGGCATCGGCGTCGCCCTGGTCTCCCGGCTCGCCCTCACCGGAGCGCCCGGCACCACCCACCGGCCGCTGGCCACGCCCGCGCCGCACCGCCGCCTCCACGCGGTGACTCCCGCCGACACCACGCTGACGCCGCTCGTCGGTGAGTTCCTCGACCTCCTGCGGGACGTCGCCCGCGACATCGGCCGCTGAGCCACTCGATCCCTGGCGGTCGCCGCTCGCTCGCGGTGGCGACCGCCAGGACTTCCCGACGACGATGTCGCCTCGAACCGGTCAGCTCGCCTCGTCGAGTTGCTCCGGGGTGATGTCGAGTGGAACGGACCAGGGCGGCAGGCCGCTGACGAACAACTCGTGCAGCAGCCGCGCCATGGAGTAGTGCGGGTCGGCGGCCAGCGCCCGGTCCAGCGCGAGGTTGGCCAGCGCGCCCTCGCCCGCCCGCCAGGCGGCGAACGCCAGCAGACAGGCCGGCGCGGCGAGGTACGGCTCGGCCACCCGGCGCACGACGTCACGCCAGAGCCCGATGTGGGCGCCGATCTCGCCGTCGTCGATGCGGACCCACGCCTCGTCGCGCACCCGGAGGTTGACCAGGAGCACGCCCAGCCAGGCGACCTCCGCATCGGTCGGCGGGGCGCCGCCCGCCCGCGCGCGCTCGATGAGGAGCCGGACCAGCCGCACCCCCTCCCCGGCCACGCGCCGCGACAGTCCTCCGCCACCCGCCCCCGCACCCTCGCGGCTCCCGCCTCCCGATGCTCCGTCGTCCTGAGCGGTAGTGCCCGTCCCGCTCCGGGCGGCCTCGGTCGCGGCGGCCTCGGCCCAGGAGGCCAGGCGATGCTCGGCCTCCAGGGTCGCCTGTCGCATCGCCTCGCCGCCGGCCGGCGCGATCATCCGCGCCAACTCGTCGCGGTCCGGCAGGGCGACCAGGCCGCCGGCGATGGCCGCCGCGGCCACCGCGCTGCCGCGCACGTCGACGAACGTGCCCTCCGGCGGGCAGCACGCCGGGTCGGTGCACAGGTAGGACCAGTAGCGGTCGTCCTCGACGCGCATCACCTCGCGGAGCCGTACGCCGTCGCGGGCCAGGAGGTCACCGACCCGCTCGACGACGGGCGTGACCCGGGCGCCCGGACCGTAGCCGGCGAGGATGACCTCGGCGGGCCGGCGTCGCGTGATGAGGTCGGTGACGTGGTCGAGGAGCACGTCCGAGGCCGTTAAGTCCAGCCGGATCGCGTATGTGCCGTCTTCGCCGCCGCAGCACAGCACGACGACGCTGTCGGTGGGGTGGAAGCCGACGAGATAGGGAATGGCGGCGACGACGTCGGCGGGCGACCGGAGCCGCAGTGTGTTCGGTCTCATGACCACGAGCGTCCCGCGCGGACCCGGCCTGCCGACACCCCTCCACCCCCGACTGTGGAAAACCGCTGGCGGCACCGAGGTGCACGGCCGCGTGGGCCGCCAGAGAGGCGCCGCGGCACGCAGCCGCGCCACCCGGCCCGCCCGGCCGCCGCATTCCGCGGGCGCCTGATCTACGGCCGACTTCGCCGAGCGGGGCTCACGGCGGACGAGATCCCACGTGGCACCTCGACGCGCCGCGCGGCCTCCGACCGTCCTTCGCGGCACGGCACACTGAGTCGGTGGAACTACACGAGGCCGTACATCTGTGGGAGCCCACACCGGGGTACCTCAACACCGCGAGCTACGGGCTGCCGCCCTGTCCCGCCCTGGAGGCGGTCCGGCGGGTCCTCGGCGAATGGCAGTGCGGCGACGAGCCGTGGAACTCCTGGGACGTCTCGACCGGACGGGCCCGGGAGGAGTTCGCCCGGCTGGTCGGTGCGGACACCGACGACATCGCCGTGGGCGCCGCCGTCTCGCAGCAGCTGGCCCCGGTGGCCGCATCGCTGCCGTCCGGCGCGCACGTCGTCGTGCCGGAGGTCGAGTTCACCTCGAACCTCTTCCCGTGGCTGGTCCAGGACCTGAGCGTACGGACGGTGCCGCTGGAGAAGGTCGCGGAGGCCGTCGACGGCCGTACCGCGGTCGTGGCGTTCAGCGTCGTGCAGTCGGCGACCGGGCAGATCGCGCCGGTCGACGACATCGTCGCGGCGGCGCGGGCGAACGGCGCGCTCGTGGTGGCCGACGCGACACAGGCGGTCGGCTGGCTGCCCGTCGACGCGCGGCGGTTCGACGTGCTCGCCTGCGCGGCGTACAAGTGGCTGATGGCCCCGCGCGGCGCCGCGTTCTGCTACCTCTCCCCCGCCGTACGGGAGCGGATCCGGCCGGTCGCCGCCGGCTGGTACGCGGGTGAGGAGCCGGACGGGGAGCCTCACGCGTACTACGGACCGCCGCTGCGGCTCGCGTCGGCGGCCCGGCGGTTCGACCTGTCGCCGGCGTGGTTCTCGTACGTCGGGGCGGCGCCCGCCCTGGAACTCCTGGGCGCCATCGGGGTCGAGCGGATCCACGCCCACAACGTCGCGCTCGCCGACCGGTTCCTGGCCGGTCTGGGACGGCCGCCCGCGGGCAGTGCGATCGTGAGCGTCGACCTGCCCGGAGCGCAGGAACGCCTGGCCGCGGCGGGGGTGCGCGCGGCCGTACGGGACGGCCGGCTGCGGGCGGCGTTCCACCTGTACACGACCGACGCCGACGTGGACCTGGCCCTGAACGCGCTCACGTGAACGCCACGGCGGCGCCGTTCCTGCGCACATGCCTGCTAAGAGGGTGGATAAATCGCATATGCCGGAACACTGGGCAATGGGCGGCAGATGATGCGAAGGTGACTTAAAGGTTTCGTCTGCTTACGGTGGTGATCGTCGGCGAATGCGCACGCCCTACGACGAGAGACCTTGGCTCCGCTTCTACGCAGACGGGGTTCCCGCCGACGTCGAGGTGCCCGACGTGCCGCTCACGCGGCTGCTCGACGCGTCGGCCGATCGCTTCCCCGGCAATCGGGCGCTGGAGTTCCTCGGGCGTTCGATGACGTACGCCAAGCTGCGCGACGCGGTCGATCGGTTCGCGACGGCGCTCGCCCGATTGGGCGTCCGGAAGGGCGACCGGGTGGCGGTGATCCTCCCCAACTGCCCGCAGGAGGTCATCGCCTTCTACGCCGTGCTGCGGATCGGCGCGGTAGTGGTTCCCACCAACCCGCTGTACACCCCGGACGAGCTGTGGTATCAGCTGACCGACTCCGGTTCCCGCGTGGCGATCGTCTTCGACAAGGCATATGAGACGGTACGCGAGGCCATCCCCGGGACGGCGGTCGAGCACGTCGTCGTCACCTCGCTCCCCGACTACCTGCCCTTCCTCAAGCGGAGGATGCTCAAGCTCCCGCTGGCCAAGGCGCGCCGGCTGGCCGCCGAGCTGAGCACCGAGATCCCCGAGGACGAGCCCGTCCAGTGGTTCGACGACCTGCTCGACGAGGCGTCCGAAGCACACCCGCAGGTGATGGTCGACCCGTTCCGTGACCTGGCCGTCCTGCAGTACACCGGCGGAACCACCGGCCGCCCCAAGGGCGCCATGCTCACTCACCGGAACCTCGTCGCGAACGCCTTGCAGACCACGGCGTGGGATCCGGCGATCCGGCCGGGGCACGACGTCAATCTGGCGGTGGTGCCGTTGTTCCACGTCTTCGGTCTGACGTTCTGCCTGACCTGCACGATTCTCATCGGCGGAACGGTCGTCCTGATCCCGCGCTTCGACCTGGAGCTCGTGCTCGACGCCGTCCGCAAGCACAAGCCCACGCTGTTCCCCGGCGTGCCGCCGATCTTCCAGCAACTCGCCGCGGCGCCGGAGGCGAAGAAGGCCGGGGTCGGCAAGATCCGTACCTGCGTGTCGGGAGCCATGAAACTCGCCCGTACGACGGTCGACGCCTTCAAGACGGGGACGGGAGGGCACGTCATCCAGGGATACGGGATGACCGAGGCGTCCCCGGTGGTCATGGCCAACCCCCTCGACGGCAACGCCCGGCACGTGTCCGTCGGCACTCCCCTGCCGAGCACCGAGGCGCGGATCGTCGACGAGAACGACCCCTTCCGCGTCCTCCCGGTGGGCTATCCCGGCGAGCTGATGGTGCGCGGACCGCAGATCTTCGCCGGGTACTGGGGCCAGCCCGCCGAGACCGCGCAGACCCTGTCACCCGACGGCTGGTACCGGACGGGCGACATCGGGATGATGAGCCCGGACGGTTTCTTCACCCTCATCGACCGCAAACGCGACGTCATCATCGTCGACGGGTTCAACGTCTACCCCTCGGAGGTCGAGGCGGTCCTGCTCACCCACCCGGCCGTGGAAGAGGCGGCCGTCATCGGCATACCGGACCCGGGCCATGGAGAGGCGGTCGCCGTGTACATCATCCTTGAGCGGTCGCACCGGCCGAGCCCGGATGAGGTGCGGGCGTACTGCGCGGAGCACCTCGTCGGGTACAAGGTGCCCACCTTCGTGGAGTTCCGCTCGTCGCTGCCCCGCAACATGCTGGGCAAGGTCCTGCGCCGGGTGCTCCGGGAGGAGAACGCGCTGTCCTGACCCGGTGACGCCCGCGGCCCGTCTCAGTCCGCCGTGTCGAGGCGGCGCAGCGCGGCCTTGACCTTCTCGGAATCGAACGTCGTCCAGAACGGCGGCAGCGACGACCGCAGGAATCCGCCGTAGCGTGCGGTGGCGAGCCTGGGGTCGAGGACGGCGACGACGCCGCGGTCGGTCATGGACCGCAGCAGGCGTCCCGCGCCCTGCGCGAGCAGCAGCGCGGCGTGGGTCGCGGCGACGGCCATGAAGCCGTTGCCGCCGTGCGCGGCGACGGCACGCTGCCGGGCCGAGGACAGCGGGTCGTCCGGGCGCGGGAACGGGATGCGGTCGATGACGACCAGCCGCAGCGACGGGCCGGGCACGTCGACGCCCTGCCAGAGCGACAGCGTGCCGAACAGGCAGGTCGCCTCGTCGTCGGTGAACTGCTTGATGAGCTGCGTCGTGGAGTCGTCCCCCTGGCACAGCAGCGGCTGCTTGAGGCGGCCGCGCAGCTCCTCGGCGGCCTGCTTGGCGGCCCGCATGGACGAGAACAGGCCGAGCGTACGGCCCCCGGCGGCCTCGATCAGCTCGGTCAGCTCGGTGAGGTACGCCTCGGGCAGGCCGTCGCGGCCCGGCTGCGGCAGCCCCCGCGCGATGTAGAGGATGCCGCTGCGGGCGTGGTCGAACGGCGAGCCGACGTCCAGCCCCGACCACCGCAGCGGCCGCTCCCCCGCGTCCTTCTTCTCCGGCTCGTCGCCGTCTGGTGCCTCGGCGGCCTCCGCCGCTCCGTCCGCGGCGGTCCCGAGCGGCGGCAGGCCCCACTGCCGGGCCAGCGGCTCGAACGACCCGCCCAGCGACAGGGTCGCCGAGGTGAGCACGGTCGTACGGCGGCCGAACAGGCGCTCGCGCAGCAGCCCGCCGACGCCGAGCGGCGCCACGCGGAGCGCGGTCGGCCGCCGGGAGTCCTCGTTGAAGGGCCGGTCCAGCCAGACGACGTCGTGCCGGGACGCCAGGTCGGTCTCGAACGTCTCCAGGAGCCGCCCGGCGGTGTCGTGGATCTCCTCCAGCGCCGTGAGCGCGGCCCGGCCCGCGCCGAGCCGCTCGGCGTCGTCCCCGGCGGTCTTCAGGCTGGTGCGCAGCGCGGTGGCGCAGGCGTACGCGGCGTCCCGGATCGGCAGCAGGGTCCCGCCGAGGGCCTGGGGCAGGACGTCCATGCGGCCCGGCGCGGTGTCGGCGAGGATCGGCTGCAGCGCCTCCCCGGCCTCCTTGAGCCGGTCGGCGAGGTCGTCCTCGATGAGCCGGCCGCAGCGGCGCGCGGCGAACTCCACGGCCGACGCGGACAACTCGGCGGTGGCCACGGAGGTGACCCGGTCGACGAGCTCGTGCGCCTCATCGATGATCGCGACGTCGTGCTCGGGGAGGACCTGGAACTCCTCCAGCGCGTCGATGGCCAGCAGCGCGTGGTTGGTGACGACGACGTCGGCGTCGCCGGCCTTGTCACGGGCGCGCTCGGCGTAGCACTCGGTGCCGAACGGGCAGCGCTGCGCCCCAAGGCACTCGCGGGCGCTGACGGCGACCTGCCGCCACGCCTGCTCGGAGACCCCGGGGACGAGCTCGTCGCGGTCGCCGGTCTCGGTCTTCTCGGCCCACTCGTGGATGCGCTGGACCTGCCGGCCCGTGGCGGAGACCGTCTGGGCGTCGAAGAGGATCTCGTCCGGGTCGTCGGGCTCGTCGACCTGCATCCGGTGCAGGCACAGGTAGTTGCGCCGGCCCTTGAGGATCGCGAACGCCGGCTCGCGGTCGAGGAGGGGCGTCAGCGACTCGGCGAGGCGCGGCAGGTCGCGCTCGACGAGCTGGCGCTGCAGCGCGATCGTCGCGGTGGACACGACGACGCAGGCGTTCTCGGCGGCGGCGTGGCGGACGGCCGGGACGAGGTAGGCCAGGGACTTTCCGGTGCCCGTGCCGGCCTGGACGGCGAGGTGCTCCCCGGACTCGATGGCGTGGGCGACCGCCTCGGCCATCTTGACCTGGCCGGGCCGCTCGGCGCCGCCGACCCCGGCTACGGCCGCGGCGAGCAGAGGCCCGACGTCCGGAACGTCGGTTTTTTCAGAGGAGTCGAGGAGGTCGTCGGCCACCCGCTCAACGCTACCGGGCGACGAGGACCGTTCGCCGCCACAGCCACGCTTTCCCCAGTCGTCACCGTCGGCTGCACTCGGCCAGGACCAGGGCGAGGAGACCGGGAAACAGCGCCTCGAACTCCGCTCGCCGGCCGCCGCAGCCGCGCTTCCCCGTCAGGTGCGCTCGGCCAGAACCAGGGAGAGGAGGCCGGGGAACGCCTCGTCGAACTCGGCTCGCCGCAGCCGATTGAACCGGCGCGGCCCCTCGTCGCGCTGCTCGACCAGCCCGGCGTCGCGGAGCACGGCGAAGTGGTGGCTCCGGGTCGCCTTCGACACCGGAAGGTCGAAGGTGCCGCAGGCGCGGGTCCAGTCCGGCTGCCCGGCGAGTTCGCGCATGATCGTCCGGCGGACGGGGTCGGCGACCGCGTCCAGGGCGTCCTGCAGCGGCACTTCGGAGGGATGCCGGTGCGTCAGCCCGCGGGCCCGCGCGGACGGGCCGGGCGGTTCGGTGTTCGATCCGCGTCGTACACTCATATGGTCGACCTCCATCGAACACTGTAGGCGAGGAGTCACAATGATCCGGCACACCGACCCGGCGTACGGCCCCGGCGCCCGCGACCGCCTGACCGAGACGGCCGACCCGTCCGCAGCGCGCAGTGACGCGACGGGCCTGAGGCGTAGCGTCCCGAGCACCACCCGAGGCGGCGCCTCAGCCGGACTCGGGGTCGGCCGGTGGTTCTTCGATGGGGAAGAAGATGGGGCTGAGCAGGTATCGCGTGCGGTCGGGTGTGGGCGGGTTGGCCAGTCGGGGCGCGATCGCGGAGCGCAGTTCGCCGATCATCGCGTTGAGTTCGTCGCGACTGAGCCAGATCGCGTGCTGCCGGTAGCCGACGAGGTCGGTGACCGGGTCGGCGTTCCCTCGGTCGAGGTAGGCGTTGAACTCGGCGACCAGGGCGGCCAGCGCATTGGCGAATCCGCGCCGGTGGTCGTCGGGTGACAGCGACTTGGCCGTGTCGAGGTCGATGACCGCCCGGTCCTGGCGCAGCCGGTAGTGGCGCTCCACCGCACCGCGCACCCGCCGCTCCTCGGCCACTTCCAGGATTCCGCCGGCGGCGAGCAGGTCGACGTGCCGATAGACCATGGCCTTCGAGACGTCGGACAGGCGCGCGCACAGCTGAGCGGTGGTGAACGTCCGACCGCCGCGCATGGCGTGCACGATTCGTAGCCGCACCGGGTGCCCCAGCAGCTCCAAGATGTTCACGGTTCAACGATCTCATAATGTGTTACCGTTCGCAAAAGCTGAGAAAGATAGTTCGGAACCGACCGAGGAGAACAGAGCAGTGAGCGAAGAAATCGCGGTGGACGCATCCCCGTCGACCGCCGCCCGGCGGCTGGAGTGGCTGGTCGGCGCGTCGGCGCGCGCACCCCTACCGGACGACGAGATCCGTCAGCGCCTGGCGCCGGCCCTACTGGATGCGATCGGCGGGCCGGAAGGACTCAATGCCGCGCTGGCCGGGGTCGGCCCGCTCGCCGTACGCGAGATCCTTACGCGGCGGCCGGATCACGCCCAGTCGGCGGTGCGCGGCCGCGCTGCCGACTACCTCGTCACGGTGCGCGTGGACGGGGCGGGCCTCATCGACGACGTGCGGCTGACCCCCGACGACGCCTCGCCGACCTCATGGACGGACGTCGACGGCCGACTGGCCCGGCTCGGAGCGCGCGTGTCCTTCGCCGCGGCCGAGATCGGCCCGGACGGGCAGTGCCGGATCGTGCACGGCCTCGGCGCCGACACACAACGACCCATCGGCTCGGCGTTCAAACTGTACGTGCTGGGCGCGCTCGGCCAAGCGGTCGCCGAAGGGCGGGCCTCCTGGGACGAAGAGCTGGCGATCCGCGACGGCTGGAAGAGCCTGCCTGGAGGCGTACTGCAGAACCGACCGGCCGGCACCACCCTCACCTTGGGGGAATACGCCGACCACATGATCTCGATCAGTGACAACACCGCCACCGACCACCTGATCCACCGGCTCGGCGGGGACGCGGTACAGCGCCAGATCGCCCTGTTCGGCCACCGGCAGCCCCACGCGAACACCCCTTTCCTGACCACCAAGGCGTTCTTCCAGCTCAAAGTCGATCCGGCCCGCGCGCGACCGTTCCTGACCACGTCCGGGGAAGAACGCGCTGCCGCGTTGAAGGAACTGGAACGACTGCCCCTGCCCGACGTGCGAGAGACCTGGCCCCGGCCGTTCCGGATCGACGAGATCGAGTGGTTCGCCTCGCCGGCCGACATCTGCCACGCCTATGCGGGGCTGCTGCGGCTTGGCCAACCTGAGATCCACCACGCGCTGTCCCGCAACGACGAGGGCCTGAACCTGGACGCCTCCCGGTTCCCGGTGGTGTGGTACAAGGGCGGCAGCGAACCTGGCGTCGTGACCCTGAGCTACCAGGCCCGCACCGCCGACGGCCGTGCCCTGGCCACCAGCCTCATGGTGTCCGACCCCGCCGTCTCGATCGACACGGCCGACGTGACGATGAAAGGCCAGGCGATCATCCGAAGCGTGCTCCGCCTGCTGGCCACTCCACAATGACCAAGTCCGACGTCCCGGCTCACATCTCGCGCCGACTCCACAGGGTCGCTGCTCAGCACCGGATTTCGGCTCCACCGCTCGCGCGCGGCGGTCAGGGCGGCGGTCAGGGGCGGCGGGCGGCCAGGAACTCCCCCAGCCTGCCGATCGCCTCTTCGAGATCGTCGGCGTGCTGCAGGGTGACGATTCGCAGGTGATCGGTGTCGGGCCAGTTGAAGCCGGAGCCCTGCACGACGAGGATCTGCTGCTCGTCCAGCAGCTCCAGCACGAACCGCCGGTCGTCCTCGATGGGGTAGACCTCCGGGTCCAGGCGCGGGAAGACGTACAGCGCGCCGGACGGCTTCGCGCAGCTCACGCCGGGGATCTCGTTGAGGAGCCGCCAGGCGCGGTCGCGCTGCTCGTGGAGCCGGCCGCCGGGAAGGATGAGGTCCTTGATGCTCTGGTGCCCGCCGAGCGCCGCCTGGATCGCGTGCTGGCCCGGCACGTTGGGGCACAGCCGCATGTTGGCGAGCATGTCGAGGCCCTCGATGTAGGACTCCGCGTGGTCCTTCGGCCCGGAGACCACCATCCAGCCGGAGCGGAAGCCACAGACGCGGTAGGCCTTCGACAGGCCGGAAAAGGTCAGGGACAGCACGTCCGGGGCGAGCGGCGCGATCGAGACGTGCTCGGCGCCGTCGTACAGGATCCGGTCGTAGATCTCGTCAGCGAGGATCAGCAGGCCGCGCCGCCGGGCCAGCTCGGCCACGCCCTGCAGCAGCTCACTGGAGTACACCGCGCCGGTCGGGTTGTTCGGGTTGATGATCACGATGGCCTTCGTGGCCGGGGTGATCTTCGCCTCGAGGTCCGCCACGTCGGGCATCCAGCCCTGCTTCTCGTCGCAGAGGTAGTGCACGGGCGTGCCGCCGCCGAGGGACACCGCCGCGGTCCACAGCGGGTAGTCCGGCGCCGGGATCAGCACCTCGTCGCCGTTGTTCAGCAGTGCCTGCATGGCCATGACGATCAGCTCGGACACGCCGTTGCCGAGGTAGACGTCCTCGACGTCGAGCCCGGGGAACCCCTGCTGCTCGTAGTGCTGCACGACCGAGCGGCGGGCGGACAGGATGCCCTTGGAGTCGCTGTAGCCGTGCGCGACCGGCAGGTTGCGGATGACGTCCTGGAGGATCTCATCCGGGGCCTCGAAGCCGAACGTCGCGGGGTTACCGATGTGCAGCTTGAGGATCTGGTGCCCCTGGGCCTCCAGCTCCATGGCGCGTTTGAGGACCGGGCCCCGGATGTCGTAGAGGACGTTCGCGAGCTTGTCCGACTGGCTGACCTGCATGGAAACACCCTAACGGGGCGTCCCCGAGCCCGTCGCGAGGATTACCGCGCCACGCTTGTGCCGTCTGTCACCACTTCTGCCAGTAGTACAGGGCCCGCTCGACCATGTGGCGCTTCCCCGCGTACGGGCTGTCGAGCGTGGCGACGTTGGCGATGAGCGGAGCCGCCTCGCGGCGATGGATCAAGGGCCTGTCAGGATCGCCGTGCCGTGCTCCGGGCAGCGTCCGACGGTCACGCCGGCGGAGTCCTCCGGGACCACGGAGCACAGCACCGGCCGGCGGCGCAGCGCGGTGATCAGCAGGGCGCTGTCCCGGCTCCCGGCGTGGTAGCGCCGCCACAGAAGATGCGGCCGCCCGCAGGACGGTGCTGTCGCCGCGAAGTCGCCGAGACGGGGGTCGTGGGCGAGCCGTACGGCGGGCCGCCGCCCGGCGATCTCCACCGCGTCACCGCCGACGATCTGCGCGGCGGTGCCGCGCACGACCGGGAGGACGTCGGCGGTCTTCGGCAGCGCGGGCACGACCTCGGCCAGGTCCTCGCTCGTGCCGACGACCACGACCCGGTTCGCGATGGTCGCGAGCTCCACGGCCGGGAGGTTGAGCAGCCGCCGCCGTTCCTCGTCCACGACGTCGGCCCGCGACGACAACAGGGCCGCGTAGCGGGGGCCGAGGCGGCCCAGCGCACGCCAGTCCACCATCTCCCGCCGTGCTTCCAGCACCGGCAGGACGCGGGACAGCGCACCCGCCTCCCGCAGCGCCGAGGCGAGCATCGCGGGCTCGCCGAGCCACGGCGAGGGGGCGCGGTCGGGCAGCCAGGGCCGGCCCAGCGGGAACAGGCGGAACAAGTGCGCGGTGAGATCGGCGGAGGCCACCGGCACCGGCTCCTCCAGCACCCGACCGGCGACCGCCCACTGCTCGCGGTAGTACGGAACCTGCTGGAAGGCCTGGTCGACGACACGCCGCCGGGCGGCCTCCCAGCGCTCGGAAGAGAACCGGTTCATGTGCCCCCTCTCGACAGCACGAAATTCCACCACAAAATTGCGCGATACCGTGCGATCCTTTGCCCATGATCGGCGTCGAGTTACAGGACCCGCTCCGCGATCCGGAGCCGTCCGGCTGGGCGGACTTCCGGCGGCGGGAGAACCTCGCGGCCACGTGGGACTACCAGGCGCTCCATCACGCCTCCACGTCCTGGGCGCCGGTGATGCTCGCGGTCTTCCGGCAGGGCGAGAAGATCGTGGGCGCCGTCGGAGCCGTGTACCGGGGGGTCCGCGTGTCCCGGCCGCCCCGGCGTCGACGCGAGCCGCTCGTGGTGGACGTTCGGCTCCCGGGCGAGGGAAACGGGCGGCCCACCTGGCACTTCTCCGCCGACGTCCCGCCCGATGCCCGGGCCGGCCTGATGCGCGCCTACGAGCGGGCGGCCGTTCGCCGGCTCGGTGTGGGTACGACCGGCTTCGTGTACCGGCACGTGCCGGTGGACGAGGTGACCGCGGTCGCACGGCGCGGCGTGCTCCTCCGGGAGACGGCGGGCGACACGGAGCTGACGCTCGGCACCGTCGACGACTGGCTGGCCGGCCTCGGAGCCGGCCGGCGTAAGGCCCTCCGCCGCCGCCGGCGGCGGATCGACGAGGACCTGACGGTCGTCATCGGGCGGGCCCGCACCGACGTGGACGCCGACCAGCTCGCCCGGATGGTCAACCGGCACGTCGCCGCGCGCACGGGGCGCATCGATCGACGCGCTCCCCTACCGCCCTCGTACTTCGCGGCGCTCACCGCGCACGACGACGTGTCGACCCTCACCTACACCCAGGCGGACGGACGGCTTCTCGCCACCGGGATGTTCCTGCACCATCCGACGCGCCCGCAGCTCAGCTGGTGGGCGAGCGTCCCGCCGGAAGAGGGCGGCCGCGGTCACCTCTACTTCGACTGCTACGGACGCTTCGTGGAGTACGCCGTGGCGGCGGGCGCACAGGCCCTTTCCGCCGGGCGCGGAGCCGACGAGCACAAGCGCGAACTCGGCTTCGCCGTGGTGCCGGCCCGGCTCGTCATCGTCCCGCGATGGGCCGCCGGATGACGGTCGAGCTGGAGGTGCTGGATCCCCGACACGACCCGGAACCCGTGTACTGGCGGGAACTGCTCGCCGCGTCGCGCCGCCGCGCCGTCTGGGAGTACGACCAGCTCGGGATCGCGGCCTGGACCGCCCGGTCCCCGTTACTCCTGTTCGTCCTGCACGACGGCTCGGCGCCGGTCGGAGCGGTCTGCGCCACGCTCCTGGGCCCCCGACGGCACCGTGGGTCGTACGCGCCGCCGACGGGCGGTCCCCGTGTCGGCGTCCTCCAGGTCGCCCTGCCCGGGACCAACGCGGAACGCGGCTGGTGGTTCGCCGACGACCTCGCGCCGCGGGATCGCCGCACCCTGCTGACGACGTACGCCGGCCTGATGCGCCGGCGGCTCGGCCGGACCTGGCGGGGTCTGGTCTGGCGGCAGGCCGGCGCGGCCGACCTGCCCTCCCTGCCGGGCCGCGTCCGGCTCGTCCACGCGGTCCACCCGGTGGCACGGCTGCCGATCACCTGGCCGAACGTGGAGGGATGGCTCGGTTCGCTGCGGCCCGGGCGCACGGGCGACCTGCGCCGTCAGCTCCGCCAGATCACCGCCGACGCGACGGTGCTCCCCGCGATGGGGCCGGCGCGCGAGCTCGTGACCGCCCTCGAGGTGGCGCTGCTCCGCCGGGAGAACGAGCTGAAGTACGACGCCGCGCCGCTGCCCGTGCCGTACATCGAGGGACTGATCCGGCAAGAGGGCACGCTCGCGGTGACGTACCGCGACCTGACCGGACGGTTGCTCGGGGTGGGGCTCGTTCTGGACCACCCCGGGTGGCCGCTCTACCTGACCTGGGGGGCGCTTCCCGTACGACGCGGCGGTCGGCGCCATCTGTACTTCGATGGCATGACACGGGTGATCGGCTGGGCGATCGGCGCCGGGAAGGCCGGTGTGGTCCTGGGAAAGGGCAAACCCGAGCTCAAGAGCGACCTCGGCGCCGAACTGCTCCCGACCTACGCGATCGCCGCAGCGGGCTGAGGGGAGGCGTCGATGGCACTGGACGTCGTGGTCATCGATCCGGTGCGCGAGACGGTTCCGGCCGAGTGGCCGGAGCTGGTCCGGGCGGCCGGGCTGCCGGCCATCTGGCACGACGATCTCCTGGTGCGCCTGGCGTGGTTCGCCCGGCAGCCGGCGTACATGGCGCTGGTGACGGACGGCGGCACGCCGTGCGCGCTCTTCCACGCGCGTCACCGGGGCGCGCGGCCGCCCCGGAGGTTCCGCGGCACGTCCCCGCGCCTCCTGCCGGGGCTCGTCGAGTGCCACCTGGCGCCGTACGTCACGACTCCGGGCTACGCGTTCCACCCGGAGTCGGGAACCGCCGAGCGCGCGGCGGCGGTCAAGGCGTTCGAACGGGGCATGGCCCACCGGTTGGGCCTGCGCTGCGCGGGCGTCGTCTACCGCCAGGTGATCGACGAGGACAGACCGATCTTCCGCGGCCACGTGATCCGCCCCGGCGAGCCCGAGGCGGTCGTCGACAACCGCTGGGGCGGCGTCGAGGAGTACCTGCGCGACCTGCCGGGAGACGACCGCCGGCACATGCGGCGCGTCGAACGCCTGGTGAGCGAGGATCCCGGGGTGCGGGCCGCGGTGGAGACCTCGATCGACGGCGCCGACGCCGGGCGGTTGCTCAGTGTCGTGCAGCACCGCTACCGGGGCCGCTTCACCGTCCCGGTACCCGTTCCGGCGCTGTACTTCGAGATGTTGTCCGGACGCCCCGGGATCCGCTTCCTCACCTATCGGCGCCCGGACGGCGAACTTCTCGCCTACGCCCTGCAGGTCGACGACGGCCGGACGCTGCTCTGCCAGGGCTGGGGCACCCGCGATCGATCCGATGGCGGACGCCCGCACCTGTACTTCGATCACTTCCTGCGGCAGGTGTACCAGCTGATCGAGGACGGAAGAGAGAAGATGATCATGGGGAAGTCGATGTACGAGCTCAAGCGCCGGTTCGGCGCGCGGCTCTCGCCCCTGTACGCGGCGGCGACCCTCCGGTGATCGAGGTTCCGTGTGCCCAGTGCGGCCGTCCCGGCCCGGACGTCATCAGGCTGCGACGCCGGACGGTCCGCTACTCCTGCCGGTCGTGCGGCGCGGTGATCAGTGCCCGGCGCGCGGACGTCGAGGCGGGACGCGGCCTCTGGCGACGCGACGCCGCGCCGCGGTTGGCTCCGGTCGACGGTGACCCGCTGCTGGCCTTCATGCCGCCCCGCATGGTCCGCTGGCTGCGCGAAGGCGACCAGAAGCCGGCCGAGGCACCGGACCGCCGGACGCTGACGCGCTGGTACGCCGAGTTCGACCGGTTCACGGCGCAGGCCCGCGACTCCGCCGAAGCGCGGAAGAGCTTCGCGCGGCTGAGCGAGGTCCCGCTGGACGAGCTGCCCATGAAGCCCACTCCGTTCACGAAGGTGATCGGGGCGCTCAACGCCTCCTTCTACGACGCCGACGCCGCGGTGGCGCACCTGGTCGCCCAGGGCAATGACCCGGGGACGGCCGTCGAGCGGACCCGGCACGCTCATCGATGGTTCACGACGGAGGGCCGGCCCGCCACGTGGATCGACGCGGAGGCGCCGCCGGAACCGGACCTGGTCCGCGTCAAGGCGCTGCTCGAGCCCGGAGGATTGGCCGAGGGCCTTCGCGGGGAACAGGTCGGAGTCTTCTTCGCCGTGCTCTTCGGGGTGGCGAAGGGCCCCTCCGCCCGCAGCGTCGTCGAGACGTTCTCGGTACCTCGCGTCGAGGCGGCCGTCCGCGCCTATCTGGAGAACGGCGCACGCCCCCTCCGCGACGCCGTCCTGGCCGCTCTGGAACCGGACGCGGGCGAGGAGCCCGCCGACGGCGCGTCATGACATGACCGAGACGCTGCCGTCCACCGCGGTTCCCGAACGCGTCCGGCTCTGGACGGTGGCGTCGCTCATCGCCGGCCGGAGCGCATACCGCGTGGCACTGTACGCGGCCGGGATCCTCCTGCTCGCCGCCTGGGGGTCGGCGCGGTTCGCGCCGTACGCGGCGGCGCTCGGCACCACCAGCTGGCTGACGACGGTCGTCCAGATGGGGCCGGAGAAGGCCGCCCTGAAGCTGCTGCCCCGCGCCCGGCGAACCCACGGAGATCTCGTCGCGGCGCTACGGGCCTTCGCGCTGCTGGCGCCGATCCTCCTCGTGGGCGCGGCGGCCGTCGCGGTGGTGGCCGCGCCGCAGTCGCGCGTCGCGTTGTACGCCCTCGCGGCCGCACAGGCCACCGCCCTCGGCTCGGTGCTTCTCGGGGTCGCGCTGCACCGGGCGCTCGGCCGGCCGCGCAGCGACACGCTGACCTTCCTGCTCCTCGCGCTGGGCACCGTCGTGCTGATCGGGCTCGCCTACGCACCGGGCATCCCGCCGGTGGCCTACCTGACCGGGCAGCTCGTCCTCACGCTGGCCGCCCTCGGCCTGCTGTTGCGCCGCCCGGCGCCGAAGCGGCGCCCCCGCCCGGGGGTCCGGCGCCTGCTCACCGCGACGAGCGTGCTCATGGGTACGCCCGAGGTGCTGATGAACGCCGGGACCAGCGTGCTCTACGTGGAGCTGACGGCGGGCACCCACGCGGGGCAGAGTTCGGAGCTCTACCTGGTGCTGCAGGGCTGGGCGGTGATCATCGCCTTCGTCTACTTCCTCCAGCGGCTGCTTCAGCCGCGCCTGTCGGCCCGGCTCGCGATCGATGGCGCCGCCGACGGCCGGGCCCGGATCGCGCGGCTCGCGCGCCCGGTGGTGGCGCTCGGCGCGGGCTGGCTCGTCGCCGCCACGGCACTGCTCGCCGCGTTCCCCACTTCCGTGACCGATCTGCCTCCGATTCGGCTCACCGTCCTGCTGGCCGTGCTGATCGTGACCCGGATCCCGGCCTACCTGCTGATGAGCCAGGTGACGTTCGTGCTGGAGAACACGGACGCGGCGGGGCTGCGGACCAGCGCGCGCGGCGCGGTGTTCAGCATGCTCACGGTCGCCGGGGTGGGCGCGGTCGCAACGCCGCTGCTCGGCGCGGCGGGCGCGGTCTATGCCCTGGGCGTCAAAGAACTTGTTCTAGCCCTTAACGTCGCATATCGGCCTCGCCCGAAAAGGCTAACAAGAAGACCGCACAAATAGTCAGGGATTTGAACAGGATCCAAGGCGACAAAAGATCTTTTCTTCGCGCACGCCGGATGCTATGTTCCCGTCCAATCCTCGCTATTTACCCTTGAAAAGCCCGAGGCCGTGCGAACCACAAGTTCGCAACACGGCGGATGCTGCGCGGCGTGGCGCAGAAGGGAATGAGGCGTGTCCGACCAGGTATCCGGCATGATACTTCCGTCACTCTCCGCGCAACCGCCGAAAGGGATGCGACGATCCGCACCGACCGGCGAGGTGACCGCCGAATGACCGGCCTCACCGTCATCGTGCCCTGCTACAACGAGGGCGCACAGGTCGAGGAGGCGCATCGCGCGATCGGCGAGGCGTTGCAGGACGTGTCCGATCTGGAGTTTCTTTTCATCGACGACGGCAGCACGGACGACACCCTGACGCGAATACGGAATGTGGCCGCCGACGATCACCGCGTCACCTATTTGTCGTTCACTCGGAATTTCGGGCTCGAGGCCGCACACGCGGCCGGTGCTCGATATGCCGCCAAGCCATGGTGCGTCCAAATCGATGCCGATCTGCAGGCACCACCGGAGGAGATCCGGAAATTAATCGCCAAGGCGGCCGAAGGCTATGACGTGGTCTTCGGGATCCGCGAGGACCGCGACGACCCGTTCATCCGGCGCATCGGCTCGAACGGCATGCACTGGGCGGCGCGCCGGCTCTTCGGCATCGACGTTCCACGCGGCGCGTCCTCCTTCCGGGTCATCCGCACCTCGGTCGCCCGTACCATCGCCGACCTGCGCTTCGGCACGCCGTACTTCATCGCCGCCGTCCCGCTGGTCGGGGCCCGCTACGCGCTCGTGCCCACCGAGCACCGGCCGCGTACCGCCGGTGAGTCCAAGTTCCGGGTGACCCGCCTGATCGGCTACAGCTTCGAGCTGTTCTTCAGCTACTCGTGGCGCCCGTTCCTGTACGTCTACCTCGCGGCCGTGGTGGGCGTGCTCGCGACGCTTCTCGGCCTCGGCTCCGTCGGCGCCGCGCTGGCGCTCGCCTGCGTCGCGGTGCTGGCGCGATACCTCCACCGCTTCATGCGCGACCAGCAGCCCTCTCGCCTCTTCTACGTACGCGAGGCGAACGTGGAACTGCGTCACGAGGACACGATCGACGGCGGAACGGGCCGTCCGACGCCGCCCGTGGCGTTCCAGGACGACGAGACCGCCCGCCCGGCACCGCCTCCGGCTCTTCGGGAGGTGGCCTCGTGACGGCCGCGAACATCCGGTCTGGGCCCTCAGGTGCCGCGCGATGACCGACCTGCTCATCCTCGGCGCGAGCGAAGAGCAGTTGCCGCTCTATTGGGAAGCGCGCCGCCGCGGCATCCGGACCATCGCGGTGGACCAGCGCCGGGACCGTCCCGCACTGCGGGTCGCGGACGAGTTCCTGCACGTGACGACCCGGGACGCCGGCGCGATCATCGCCGCGCTGGGCGACCGGCGGCCCACCGCGGTGGTGTCCGCGGCGAGCGACGCGGCCCTGATGACCTGGCACGAGCTGTGCGCGTACTACGCGACGCCCTACCGGTACCCGCGCCAGGCCGCGGTCGTCTCGCTAGACAAGGCGGCGTTCCACACGATGGCGAGGAGCGCGGGCGTCGACGGTCACGCGTGGACCCGTGCCTCGGATCCGGCCGACCTGATCGACGCGGCCCGCAGCCTGCGCTTTCCCCTGATCGTCAAGCCGAACGACGGCTCGGGCGGCAAGGGAGTCCACCGCGTCGACCGGCCGAGCGAACTGGGCCGCGCCTTCGCCCATGCCCGGGCGTACTCCCTGGACGGCGACGTCATCGCGGAGGAGTACGTCGAGGGCCGCCATCTGGTCGTCGAACTCTTCCTGCGGGACGGTGCGGCGATGTTCGCGGCCGTCATGGAGAAACGGCTCGTCCCCGACACGGACTTCATGGTCGCCGGCCACGTCTGCCCGGTCTCGATTCCCGGCGCCGACCGCCTCATCGGCTTGGTCGTACGCCTGTGCGCGGCCATGGGCCTGCGCGACGGCCCGGCCGACTTCGACGTCGTCGCGGCGGAGGACGGCGAGTTCCGGATCATCGAGGCGGGCGCGCGGCTGGGAGGCAACGGCATCTCCCACCTCCTGCGCGCCTGCTACGGGATCGACAACGTCGCCGCGTTGATCTCGCTCGTCATGGGTGAGGCGTTCGACATCGTGCCCGGTCCCCCGCGTCCGTCGATGCTGCGCCTGCTCGCGTCGCCTCTCTCCGAGGAGGGGGAACTCGCCGACCTCGCCGGGCTGGACGCCGTACGCGCGATGCCCGGCGTGGCCGGCCTCGACGTCTACGTCCGCCCCGGCGACCTGGTCCGGCCGTTCACCGAGTCCGGCCACAAGGTCGGCCACCTGGTGACCACCGGAGCGTCCGACGCGGAGACCGGCCAGGTCATGGCGCGGGCCCTGGAGACCCTGCGGATCGTCGTCGTCCCGACACCACTGCTCGCCACCCAAGGAGAACCGGATGCCCACGTCTGAACAGACCGCCGACACGTCCGTGGAGGAGGTGCCGGTCCGCGCCGCCCGTACGTCCTTCGTGCGCGCCAACGCGGTGACGATCGGTCTGTTGCTGACGGCACTGATCCTCGCGGGGATCATCTGGTTCGCCGTCCCCCACCAGCACAAGATCAGCTCGCTCTGGCTGTTCCTGTTCGAGCTGACGCCCTTCCTGGCGGCGGCCGGCGCGATCGCCTGGCTCGACGTCGACTGGGCGCGCCGGCTCCGCCTGCACCTGGTGGTGATCCCGGCGGCGTTCCTCGCGATGTTCTGCTTCTTCGTGCCGCGGATCTTCTACTACGCGGGGCGGGACGGCGATCAGCTGTACTACCACATGCTGACCCTGGTGCCGCTGATCATCTTGTCGCTCTGCCTGTCCTACCGGCTGGGCGGCGGCACGCGGACCGGCACCCTGCGGCTCGGCGGCGCGCTGCTCCTCCTCCAGCTGTCCGGCCTGGAGGACCTCGCGTACATCCTGGTCAACCCGCATACCGACCCGAAGTGGCAGCACGTCCCGGACGTGTGGACGTGGGCGTACCACATGTCGGTGTTCATCGGTCACGCGCCGACCAAGTACCAGGCCTACGCCTTCATCACCGTGCACGTCGTGCTGGCGCTGCTCGTGCTGTTCCTCCCCGGCCGCGCGGTGGCCCCGCTCCTGCGCCGCAACCGCTGACCGGAGCCGCGGCAACGTCCGGCGCGCCCACCGAGGGCACGCCGGACGTTGCCGTACCAGGCGATAAATGCCTCGAGAACGGCACCAGATCGGGCCCGGCTCCTTGGACGTGCCATCCAATAGTGTGACCGGGGCAACAAACAAGCAGGCTTGATTGCATGTTTGTCGGCGTCTACCGTCGAGGCATGTCAGTGACCAGCCGCCGACGACACGGCCGGGTGCCGCGCCGCGCTCCCCGTACGCAGGAGGAGCGGCGTGCGGAGACCCAGGCCCGCCTGCTCGACGCGACGGTGGCGTGCCTCGCCGAGCTGGGCTGGTCGAGCACCTCGACGACCGAGGTGGCCCGCCGCGCCGGCGTCTCGCGGGGCGCGCAGCAGCACCACTACCCCACGAAGATGCTGCTGGTCGCGGCCGCGCTCGAGCACCTGCTGGAGCGGCAGCGGATCGCGTTCGAGCGGGCGTTCGCCGCGTTGCCGGCGGAGCGCCGCAACGTCGAGGGCGCACTGGACCTGCTGTGGGAGATCTTCCGGCAGGCGCCCGCGCTGGCCCTCATGGAGCTGGCGATGGCGGCCCGCACGGACGAGACGCTGCGCGAGCTGAGCATCGGCATCAACGAGCGGATCATCCAGGTCATCCTTGAGGAGTTCCAGCGGCTCTTCCCGGAGTCGGTGGACGAGGAGACCGCGGGGACGCTCATCCGGACCGTGTTCGCCATGTTCGTCGGCCTGACGCTGCAGAATTCCCTCGACGACGACGCCAACGGCCACCAGGCGGCGGTGCTCACGCGGATCAAGAGCCTGGCCCGCCTGCTCATCCCCTAAGGGAGGAGTGTCATGCCCAATCCCCCGAGCAAGACGTTGGACGAGGAGATCCGCGCGAAGGTCTCCGACCGCGCGGCCTACACCAGTGTGATCGAGCGCCTGTCGAAGGCGTCCGTCGACAAGCACTGGGACGCCTACGCCGACATCCCCTGGGCCGACCCGGACTTCGCGCTCGATCCCGACGACCCCCGCTGGATCCTGCCGCCCGTCGACCCGCTCGGCCGTACGGAGTGGTACCGCTCGCAGCCCCCGGACGTGCAGTCCCGGATCGGCCTGTGGCGCGTGGCCACCATGATGAAGATCGGCCTGCAGTTCGAGAACCTGCTCAAGCGCGGGCTGCTGAGCTACGCCTACCGGCTGCCGAACGGATCCCCGGAGTTCCGCTACGTCCTGCACGAGACGAGCGAGGAATGTCAGCACGCGATGATGTTCCAGGAGTTCGTCAACCGGACCGAGATGCCGATCCGCGGCATGCCCAAGGCCCTCGACCTCCTCGCCCAGATCTTCCCGCACGTCCCCAGGATCTCGACGGAGCTGTTCTTCATCTTCGTGCTGGGCGGCGAGGACCCCATCGACTACGTCCAGCGCAAGACGATCAAGGACGGCGACGGGCTGCATCCGTTGCAGGACACGATCATGCGGATCCACATCGCCGAAGAGGCGCGGCACATCTCCTTCGCCCGCCACTATCTGCGCCACCGCGTGCCCGCGATGAACCCCGTCCGCCGCAGGGCGCTCGCCGTGGCCACGCCCCTGGTCCTCGGCCGGATGGCGCGGATCATGCTCGCTCCCCCGGGCCCGATGGTGAAGTACTTCGGCATCCCGAAGGAGGTCGTCCGCGAGGCGTACCGCACGGACGCCTGGTCCGCGGAGCTGAAGGCCTGCGTCGCCAAGGTCCGCGACCTCGCCGCCGAGCTCGGCCTGCTGAACCGCGTCAGCACGCGGGTGTGGAAGGTCGTCGGCCTCTGGGACACCCCGAAACCGCGCCGGGCCCGAGCGGCCCGCTGAGACCCGTACGAGGAGTCCATCCATGACCTCCCGGATCGCCATCGTCACCGGCGGAGCCTCCGGCATCGGCCGGGCCATCGCGACCGCACTCGCGGCACGCGGCGACACCGTGACCGTGGCCGACATCGACGCCGACGGCGCGAAGAAGGTCGCGGACCGGCTGTCCGCGCACGCGAAGGTCGCGGCCGCCGCCCTCGACGTGACGGACGCGGACGCGGTCGCCGCGCTGTACCGGTCGGTCCGGGAGGAGCACGGCCGCCTGGACCTGGTGTTCAACAACGCCGGCATCGCGGTCGGCGGGCTGACCGAGGAGCTGACCCTCGACCACTGGAACCGCACCATCGACGTCAACCTGCGGGGCGTCGTCCACGGCGTGCACGCGGCGTACCCGATCATGCTGGAGCAGGGGCACGGGCACATCGTGAACACCGCGTCGATGGCCGGCCTGGTGCCCGCGCCGCTGATGCTGCCCTACACCGCCACGAAACACGCGGTCGTCGGGATGAGCCTCGCGCTCCGCGCCGAGGCGGCGAGCCGGGGCGTACGGGTCAGCGTGATCTGCCCGGGCTTCGTGGACACGCCCCTGCTCGACAACGCCAACCCGGACCTGCCGGAGACCGAGGCCGCGAAGAACGCCCGGCAGGCGGCGCAGCGCGTGCAGCGCAGGCTCTACACCGCCCCGGAGCTGGCCCGGGACGTGCTGCGGGGCGTCGACCGCAACGACCCCCTCATCGTGGCCCCCGCCTCGTCCCGCGCGGCGTGGCTGGCCGCCCGGTTGTGGCCCCGAGGCGCCGTGCGCGTCGCCGGCCTCAGCGTACGGCGCATGCGCGGCTTCGCCCGCTGAAGCGTACGGTTCCAGGCGGCCGGCGCCGGGTCCGGGAGGCCGCTGTCAGCGTTCCTCGCCGGCCGGGAGCTCCTCGGCAGGTGGCGATGGCAGGCGCGGGTAGTGCAGGTCGAAGGCGGGGCGCTCGGAGCGGATCCGCGGGATCGAGGTGAAGTTGTGGCGCGGCGGCGGGCATGAGGTCGCCCACTCGAGGGAGTTGCCGAAGCCCCACGGATCGTCGACACCGACGCGCGGCGCCTTCCGCGCGGTGATGAACACGTTCCAGAAGAACACCAGCGTGGAGGCCCCCAGCAGGAACGCGCCGATGCTGGAGACGAGGTTCAGCGGTGCGAACTCCCGGGCGTAGTCGGCGACCCGCCGCTGCATCCCCTCGGCCCCGAGCCAGTGCTGGACCAGGAACGTCGTGTGGAAGCCGATGAACAGCATCCAGAACTGGATCTTTCCGAGCCGGTCGTTGAGCATCTTCCCGGTCATCTTCGGCCACCAGAAGAAGAACCCGGCGAACATGGCGAAGACGACGGTCCCGAAGACCACGTAGTGGAAGTGCGCCACCACGAAGTACGAGTCGGTGACCTGGAAGTCCAGCGGCGGTGAGGCGAGGATGACGCCGGTCAGCCCCCCGAACAAGAACGTCACGAGGAATCCGATGGCCCACAGCATCGGTGATTCGAAGGACAGGTGTCCTCGCCACATCGTGCCCGTCCAGTTGAAGAACTTCACCCCGGTCGGGATCGCGATCAGGAACGACATGAAGGAGAAGAACGGCAGCAGCACCTGGCCGGTGGCGAACATGTGATGCGCCCAGACGGCCATCGACAGGCCGGTGATCGCGATGGTGGCGGCGACCATGCCGATGTACCCGAACAGCGGTTTCCGGCTGAACACCGGGATCACCTCGGTGATGATCCCGAAGAACGGCAGCGCGATGATGTACACCTCGGGGTGTCCGAAGAACCAGAACAGGTGCTGCCAGGTCATGGCACCGCCGTACTGGGCGTCGAACACGTGTGCGCCGAGCTTACGGTCCGCCTCCAGGACGAGCAGCGCCGCGGCCAGCACCGGAAAGGCCATCAGGACGAGGACGCTGGTGAACAGGACGTTCCACGTGAAGATCGGCATCCGGAACATCGTCATGCCCGGCGCCCGCATTCCGACGATCGTCGTGATGAAGTTGACCGCGGTCAGGATGGTGCCGAGGCCCGACAGCACCAGCCCCATGATCCATAGATCCCCGCCGATTCCGGGCGATCTGACCACGCTGTTCAGCGGCGCGTACGCGGTCCAGCCAAAGCTCGCCGCGCCGCTGGGGGCGAACGCCGAGGCGAGCACGATCAGCCCCCCGAGCAGGAACAGCCAGTAGCTCAACATGTTCATACGCGGGAACGCGACGTCCGGCGATCCGATCTGCAGCGGCATGATGACGTTCGCGAAGCCGGCGAACAACGGCGTCGCGAAGAGCAGCAACATGATCGTCCCGTGCATCGTGAACAGCACGTTGAACTGCTCCCTGCTCACGAACTGCAGGCCCGGCTTGGCCAACTCCGCGCGCATGAGCATGGCCATCAGACCCGCGACCAGGAAGAAGCCGAACGAGGTCGCCAGGTAGAGCTGACCGATCACCTTGTGATCGGTCGACGTGAGCCACGCGACGACTTGTTGCCCCTTCGTGCGGGGCCGAGACCGCGCTGCCGCGGCCGGGGGCGTACGACCGAGTAGGACCATGAGGTCTCCCCTGCCCTGAGGCATCGCCGCAATCCACTATTCGCCCTCGTCACGCGACACGCAAGAGCGCTGCTCCATGTCCACATGTGGCCCTCGGTTCCCGATTCTTGCATCTATTTCATAACGTCTCTTGATTCACGGGAGCCCCACCGAAATCCTCGCGACGCGGCGATCATTCCGCCGCTCACGAAAGGACGGGTGGATGTCCCGAGACGGACGACGTCGTCGTGCGCTGACGGCCGCGGCCCTGGCTCTGCCGCTCATCGCGGCGGGCCTGGCGGCCACGACCACAGCGCAGGCGAACGACCGCAGACCGGTCGCCGGCACCAAGCCCACTTGGGCGCGTGCCTCCGCCGACCGTGGCAAGACCAGCGACGAGCAGCGGCTCGACGCGAGGATCTGGCTGGCCGGCAAGGACCCCAAGGGCCTCGACGCCTACGCCCAGGCGGTCTCCACGCCAGGCAGCCCGCAGTACCGCAAGTTCCTCAGCCCCGCCGACTTCAACGCCCGCTTCGGCCCCTCGGCCGAGCAGGTGAACTCCGTGAAGTCCTGGCTGACCTCCTCGCACCTGCAGGTCGACGCCGTCAACAGCCATTACGTCCACGTCACGGGGCAGGTCGCCCAGGCGAAGAAGGCGTTCGGCACCGACTTCCGCAACTACGCCGCCGAGGGCGCGGTCGTCCGGGCGCCCTCCGGTGAGGCGACCGTCCCCGCCTCGGTCTCCTCGGCCGTGCTCACGATCACCGGCCTGGACAGCGCCAAGCACGTCCGGGTCCACGGCGACACGCTGCCCCCGCCCGAGCCGAACTACTGGGTCGCCCAGCCGTGCGCGCAGTACTACGGGCAGAAGGTGGCCACGGCCCAGCCGAAGGCCTACGGGAAGCACCAGTCGCGCGCGATGTGCGGCCTGCTGCCCAAGCAGCTGCGCGGCGCGTACGGCGCCACGGCGAGCGGGCTCACCGGCAAGGGCGCGACGGTCGCCATCGTCGACGCCTACGCCGCGCCGAAGATGCTCGAGGTCTCGAACATCTACTCCAAGAAGTACGGTGAGCGGCCGTTCGCCAAGGGCCAGTACCAGGAGGCCCTGCCCGCCACCTTCGACAACACCGACGCGTGCGGTGCGGCCGGGTGGTACGGCGAGGAGGCGCTCGACGTCACGGCCGTGCACGCGGTGGCACCCAAGGCCAACGTCGTCTACGTCGGCGCGCAGAACTGCCTCGACACCGGACTCGACGACGCCCTCATCAAGATCGTCGACAATCACCTGGCCGGCATCGTCAGCAACTCCTGGGGCGACCTGTCGGAGCACTACACGCCGGCGATGATCCAGGCGGAAGAGTCGATCTACAAGCAGGGCGCGATCGAGGGCATCGGCTTCTACTTCTCCACCGGTGACTGCGGCTACGAGGTGCCCAAGACGCCGTGCCAGGCGCGCTACGGCGACAGCGGGTCGACGAAGCGCCAGACGGACATGCCGGCCTCCGACCCATGGGTGACCGCGGTCGGCGGCACCAGCCTCGCCGTGGACGGCCACAACCGGTACGCGTTCGAGACCGGTTGGAACATGAGCAACGACAACCTGTCCAAGGACGGCAAGACGTGGGACCCGGCGCCTCCCGGCCAGTACCCGGCCGACTACGCCGGCGGCTCGGGCGGCGGCACCAGCGAGCTGTTCACGCAGCCCGGCTACCAGCGGGCGGTCGTGCCGTCGTCGCTGAGCCGGACGCTGCCGGACGGTTCAAAGGCGGCCAAGCCGATGCGCGTCATCCCGGACATCTCGGCCGTCGCCGACTCGACGACGGGCATCCGCTACCCGATCTGGGCGCAGCTGCCGGACGGCACGTTCGGCTACGCCGAGAGCCGCGTCGGCGGCACCAGCCTCGCCTGCCCGACCATCGCCGGCCTGCAGGCGCTCGCGCAGCAGCGCCAGGGCGGCGCGCCGCTCGGCTTCGCCAACCCGGCGATCTACCTGCGGGCGGGCAAGGGCCTGTACCACGACGTGACCGACCACCCGCTCGGCAAGAACCCGGTGGCCTTCGTACGGACCAACTACACCGACCCGTACGGCAAGAAGGGCCCGCTGGTCTACGTCCTGCGCACCACCGGCAACTACGGCATCCCCAAGGGTGACGCGCTGCCGGCCGTCCGCGGCTACGACAGCATCACCGGCGTCGGCACCCCGACGGCGAGGTACCTGCTGTCCTACCGGTTCTAACCGGTCACAGTCGGCAGCTTGGGGCCGGGTGCGTTCACGCGCCCGGCCCCTTCGCGTTGCACGGGACCTGCTTTGACGTCGGTTTTGACGTAGCAGGCCCGTCAAAACCGGTCATCGCCCCGTCAAGGTCGGTGGCAACGTGACCATGACAGCGGCAAAGTCACCGTGGGTCACGTCCCGACCACGGCCACCCGTCAGGCGTCAGAGGGAAGCCGCTGCGGAGACGCCGCGAGAGGACCGATGCTGGGCGCAACATCCCGACACTGTGTGTCGCCGGATGGTCGGGACGAGCCGGAGGATGGGGACGTGGCCAGTGAGCAGACGCTGCCGTCGTGGGCGGCGCGGTTACAAGCGGAGCGAGAGCGGCGTTCGTGGAACAAGCACGAGATGGCCCGCCGGCTACAGAAGGCCACCGGTCGGCCGTATCCGCCCGTGACCTCGCTGGTCCGGCAGATCCTCGGCTGGGAGAAAGGCGAACACTTCCCCCGTGACTGGACGGCGGCCTACGCGTGGCGTTCGATATGGCCGAAGACGATCTGTTTCCGCCATCCAGCCGCCCGACCACCAGCGGGGAGGACGACATGCGACGGCGCGCTCTCCTCGGGGTCGCCGCTGTTGCCGGGCTGCATCGAGGTCGGCGTGTGCTCGAGGCGCTTCACCTGATCAACGGCTGTAATTTCGACGCCGTCGCGGACAGCCTCGGGGAGCTCGTCGAGCACTATGCGCTGGCCGTCTGCGCCATGCCTCCTGCCGAGGCATACGACGAGCTCATCGCCGTACGGTCGTATGTCGACGACATCCTGAGAAGCAACAAGACCGCACAATGGCACAAATGGCGCCCGTCGATATTGCTGTCGAACGGTACCGCCGGGTAATCCATGCCCTCAGGACCCTGCTTCCCGAAGTCGGGCCTTTCTATGCCATATCGTGGGAGCCGGTATACTCGGGAGAACTGGTCACCCGTGACCGCTGGCCGGGGATCCCAGACGGCCGACGGAGAGTCATCCGCGAATGGCAGGAAGTGTCGCGCCGCCTCATTGACGGCTCCTTCCAAGCGGTCACCATCTCCGACGGCGCATGGCATTGAGTACAGGCGAGAACATCGGCGCCGCCTGCTTCATCGACCTATGACACTGACTTCGCGCGTCCAGGCTGCCAGACGCTATCGTTCCACGTGATCTCAGCCTCGGGAGGGTGTCGGATGTGCGTGTCGACAGCGGCGTCACAGTTCTCGGGCACGATTCTGTATCACGGTCAGACCAGGCATCCCGAGCACGGCCGGGTCCATGTGCTGGGCTATCAGAACACCGCTGTCAACCTGGCGAGCGGACCGAACGCGATGCTCCTGCACGTGCCCGCCACCGGCATGACCCCGGCGAACTTCGTCGACACCCGCCACTGCCCGCGCGTCCTGCGCGACATGGTCGACGCCATCGCTCCCCCGACCCGCGGTTGGCGGCCGATGCCAGAGGGCTGCGTTGCGATGGCCGGCGGACCACCGCCCGTCCAGATCTTCGACCATGACATCTACACCGTGGTACTGGCCACCGACCCCACCCTGATCCCTCAAGCGCTGGAACAAGTGCCCGAACACCGACGGATCCAGCCCAACACACCACTGTTCGGCTTCTACGCTGCTCGCTATCCCGGGCATGCGATCATCGTGTGCTGTTTCGATAACACCGAGGCGAGATCAGCCAACCCACTGCTCATGTGGTACCGACCGCACAGCCTCCGCCACTTCGTACTACCGGCGCTGGACTGCCACACCGGAGGCGTTCCCGATCTGACCGCGCACGTCCCTACCGACCACTGGGTCATCCTCGGACGTGACAACCCCCCAACCTCGTGGGGTGTCCCGGTCACCTACACCGCCGACGACAGCCGTGCCGGACATGGGCGGCACCCGGGCCGGCACGGACCCGCCGCGCCATACCTCCCAGCCCGTGTGATCGGCGCACGCTTCACCAACACCATGCCGAACGGGGACTTCACCATCCCGTACACCGACGTCATGCGAGGCGACCTCGACGCTCTCCGCCGCACCACGGCCGCCGCCGCGTGACCACTGGAAATCTCTGGCCTCGGCTTACCCTCGTATGACGGAGTGGAGTTGCTCGCGGGCGTCGTGCATCTCCGGCACTGCGGCCCAGCGGCCGGACATCCGGTAGACGCTCTCGATGTGGGTGGTGACCCGCGCGGACGACACGAGCGGGGCGATCCGGGCCAGTGCGGTCATCCGGACGGCCGCCAGGGACGCGTCGTCCGACCGCAGCGCCGCTTCGACCTCCCACGCCTGGTAGGCGACGGCGAGGAGGGCGGAGCACTGCGCGCTGAGGCGCACGGCCTCGGCGATGGTGGCGCGGGCGACGTCGTACTCGCGCATACCGAGCAGCGCCACCCCGACGTTTCCGAGCATGTCGGCCGTCTCGTACGCGGGCAGCCCGTGGACGGTCAGGGCCTCGTCGAGGACCTCTCGTGCCGTGCGTTCCCGCCCGGGCAGCAGGGCGAGCGAGCGGCCGAGGCGCAGCCGCAGCCACGCCTCGCGCGCCGGCGGCAGGTCGCCGAGCCGCAGGCCCCGCCGCGCGTACATCGCGCCGCGGTCGCCGCGCCGCTGGTCGATGTTGACGCGGCTGAGCGTGCTGTACGCGTCGGCCTGGGCACGGACGCTGCCGGAGCGGCGGGCCAGTTCGAGGGCGAACGCCCCGGTCCGCTCGGCCGCCGGATAACGCCGTGAGTCGTAGAGGACGCGCGCGGCCTCACCGGCCAGGTCGGAGGACGCCTCCTGGAGCGCGCGATCGGACCCGCCCACCGCCGGGCCGACCTTCCGCAGATGCCGCAACGCCGTGGCGACGACCGGGGTGCCGCCCTGCTGGTACCGGTCGTGCGCGAGCCGTTCGGCGAGGTGCCGTACGTAGCCCGGGTCCTGATAGGGACCGACCTTCGGGGAGGGAACGAAAGTGATGGATGCTGCCGTCGCGACGAACTCTCTGCGCCTCACGGGATCGTCCTCCGAAATGGGCGATATGCGTACCTCCCAACCTACGCGGCTCAGAAGTCGTTCCGTTCGTCCGATTCCCGGGTCGCGAATCCCGCGCGACGCCTGGGACACCCAGCTTTGAGATACCCCCAGCTCGCGGGCCAGATCCAGTTGTGACCAGCCGCGCCGGCCCATGATCGATCGAAGTGCCTCAGGGAGGCCGTGACCGTCCATATTCGGAGAGTAGTGCGTATCGCACTCGCCCGCTACCGCCCTCACCGATCAGCATGCATCATTTCCAACAAAGGGCTGGACTTGCCGAAACAGGCTCATTGACCAGCTGAAATAGCAGGTGTCGACGGCCTGTTCGAAGACCGGCGATTCCGGAAGGGAACAGCGATGGGCGCACGCCCCACTCCCCACCGCGAAGCGCTCGAACACGCGCTCCGCACGCTCGCCGACGAGGTGAGCGGGCTCGGGCTGCACGCCACGATCACCGGGCCCCTGACCCTGTCGGTGCGCGGCGACGCACCGGCGCCCGACCTCGGCGACGGCGTCGCCCACCTCTTCGAGCCGGCGGCGCCGCTCAGCCAGTCCGTCACGATCGAGTCCCGCGGGGGCCGGTTGTGGTGGTGCTGGGTGTGGACCGACGCCGAGCGCGGCGGTCACGACTCCGAGCCGATCCTGCCGGTGGAGGAGGTCGACGAGGTGGCGCGGCGCATCCGCACCGTCGTCGCCCTGCCGTCCGCCACCTGACCGGGCACCGGCTCAAGCGTCGTCGCCCTGCCGTGACCGGGCTCCGGCTCAGCGAACGCGGTAGCGCTCGGCGTCGGCCCGTTTGAACTCCAGGCCGAGGCCGGGAGCGTCGTCGCGCGGGCGGATGGAGCCGCCCTTCGGCGACAGCGCGCCGTCGAAGAGCATCGACTCGATCCGCATGTGGTCGTGGAACCACTCGATGTGGCGGGCGTTCGGGATCGCGGCCATCGCGGCCGCGTGCAGGTGCGGGGCGCAGTGCGCGGACAGGTCCCTGCCGTGCGCGCGGGCCAGGCCGGCGACGCGCAGGAACTCGGTGATGCCGCCGACCCGGGTGACGTCGGCCTGCGGGCAGTCGACGGCGTCGATGATCCTGGCGAAGTACGGCAGGTCATAGCCGTACTCCCCGGCCGCCACCTCGCATTCGACGGCCGCGCGGACCTCCCGCAGACCGGCCAGGTCGTCGGAGGAGACGGGCTCCTCGAACCACCGCAGATCGACGTCGGCGGCCTGCCGGGCGACGCGGATCGCCTGTTTGGCGGAGTACGCGCCGTTGGCGTCGGCGTACAGCTCCACGCCGCCGCCGATGATCTCGCGGGCGAGCTCGAGGCGCCGCAGGTCGCGGCTCTCCCGGGTCCCCCACGCCTCACCGATCTTGATCTTGACGCGGGGGATGCCGAGATCGCCGGCCCAGCGCCCGAGCTGCTCCCGGGTCCGGGCCGCGTCATAGGTCGTGAAGCCGCCGGAGCCGTACACCGGCACCTCGCTGCGGACGGCGCCGAGGAGCCGGTGCAGCGGGACCCCGAACGTCCGGGCCCGCAGGTCCCACAGCGCGCAGTCGACCGCGGAGATCGCCATCGAGCAGATCCCCGGCCGCCCGGCGTTGCGGACCGCCCGGCACATCGCCTCGTGCGACGCGGGGACGTCCTCGCTCACCACCGGCGCCAGCTCCGAGGTCACCACGTCGGCGATCGCGGTCGGGCCGTACGTCCAGCCGATGCCGTGACGGCCATTGGCCCGCACCTCGACGAGGACCATCGTCGTCGACGTCCACTCGAGCGAGCCGTCCGCCTCGGGGCCGTCGGTCGGGATCGTGTACGCGGCCGCGGAGAGCCCGATCACGTGAGCACCTCCGCCAGGAGTTCGGCGAGGTGGACCGGCCGGGCCGGGGTCCGATGCTCGATCTGGGTCCGGCAGGAGAAGCCGTCGGCGAGGATCCGGGTGTCGTCCGCGGCGTTCCGTACGGCGGGCAGCACTCCGAGCTCGCCGACGTCGACCGACACGTCGTGGTGCCCGCGTTCGAAGCCGAAGTTGCCGGCGAGGCCGCAGCAGCCCTCGTCGAGGACCTCCGCCTCGATCCCGACGCGCTTCATCAGCTCGCGGTCGGCGTCGAATCCCCAGATGGCGTGCTGGTGACAGTGCGGCTGGGCGATCGCGTGGATCCCGGTCCCGTGCGGCGGCGCCGTGACGAACCCGGAGGCCCGGTCCAGGAGGAACTCCGACAGCGAGTGCGTCTGCTTCGCGAGCCGCTCGACGTCCTCCGACACCGGCTCCCCGGCCAGCAGTTCGGGCGCGTCGGAGCGGAACACGGCCGAGCAGCTGGGCTCCAGGCCGATGACGGGCACACCGCGGCGGAGCCGTGGCGCGAGGGCGCGGACGGTGCGCCGCAGCACGCGGGCGGCCGTGCCGAGCTGGCCGGTGGAGATCCAGGTCAGCCCGCAGCACAGCGGGACGGGCGGCACCTCGACGCGGAACCCGGCCGCCTCCAGCACCCGTACGGCGGCCTTGCCCGCGTCCGGGTGGAAGTTGTTCGTGAACGTGTCCGGCCACAGCACCACCGGATCGCCGTCCCCCTGCGATCCCCGTCGGGCGAACCAGTCGATGAAGCGCTCGGACGCGAAGGAGGGCAGCTCCCGGTGGCGGTCGACGCCGCCGGCCCGCTTGACCACGCGGTTCAGACCCTTGGCGTGCGTCAGGGCGTTCACCGCGCGCGGCGCGGCCGACGCCATCCGAGCCCACAGCGGCAGCCAGCCCATCGAGTAGTGCGCGAGCGGCCGGGGCCGCCACCGGTAGTGATGGGACAGGAACTCGGCCTTGTACGTCGCCATGTCCACGTTGACGGGACATTCGCCGCGGCAGCCCTTGCACGCCAGGCACAAATCGAGGGCGTCGTGCACCTCCTGCGACCGCCAGCCGTCGGTGATCACGTCACCGCGCATCATCTCCATGAGGATGCGCGCGCGGCCGCGCGTGGAGTGCTCCTCCTCGCCGGTGACCCGGTAGCTCGGGCACATCACGCCGCCCGAGGAGGACCGGCACTTGCCGATGCCGACGCAGCGGGCCACGGCATGGGTGAACCGGTGATGGTCATCCGGGTAGGAGAAGTGGGTCCGGGGCTCGGCGGGGTCGTAGTCGAGGTGGTCGAGGTTCTCGTCGAGACGGTGGACGCGCCCGCCGGGCGGGGCGGCGACCTTGCCCGGGTTCATCCGGTCCTCGGCGTCGAAGATCCGCTTGTAGCGGCCGAACAGCTCGACGATCTCGGGCCCGAACATGATCGGCAGGAGTTCGGCGCGGGACTGACCGTCGCCGTGCTCGCCGGACAGCGACCCGCCGTACGAGGCCACCAGGCGGGCGGCCCGCTCGACGAACCGGCGGTACCTGCCGACCCCGCCGGGGTCCTCCAGATCGAAGGCGATGCGGGTGTGCACGCAGCCCTGCCCGAAGTGCCCGTACAGCGAGGCCTGCCCGTAGTCGAACTCGGTGAGCAGCGCCCGGAAGTCGCGCAGGTAGTCGCCGAGGCGGTCGGGCGGGACGGCGGCGTCCTCCCAGCCCTCATGGGTGTCGGGATGGCCCGGCGGGTACGCCGTCGCGCCGAGGCCCGCCTCGCGGATCTTCCACAGGCGCTCCTCCTCGGCGGGATCGTCCATGAAGACCACGTGAGGGTCGTGCTCGCTCCCCCGCAGGTCCTTGATCATCTGCTCGGCTCTGGCGTCGGCCTCCTCACGCGTGTCGCCGCCGAACCGGACCATCAGCCAGCCCGAGCCCTCCGGCAGGCCCTCGAGGGCCTCCTTGCCCGCGGCGTTCTCGGCGCGGGCGATGTCGATCAGCGTCTCGTCCAGCCCCTCGAGCGCCAACGGCCGGTGGCTCGCGACCCTGGGCACCGCGTCGCCCGCCCGGAAGATGTCGGGATACCCCATGACGGCGAGCGTCTGGTACTTCGCCACCGGGAACAGCTCGATCTCCGCCTGCAACACGGTGACCAGCGTGGACTCGCTGCCCACGAGCGCCCGCGCCACGTTGAAGCCCCTCTCCGGGAGCAGCGAGTCGAGGTTGTAGCCGGACACCCGGCGCGGGATGTCGGGGTACCGGGTGCGGATCAGGGCCAGGTTCTCGTCACGCAGCTCACGCATCGCCCGGTAGATCTCCGCGCGGCGGCCGCCCTCGGTGAGGATCTTCTCGTACTCCTCGTCGGAGGTCTCCCCGACCCACATCCGCACGCCGTCGTAGGTGAGCACCTCCAGGCGGATCACCGAGTCGACCATCTTGCCGTACGCCTGGGCCGAGGCGCCGCACGAGTTGTTGCCGACCATCCCGCCGATCGTGCAGGTGTCGTGGGTGGATGGCTTCGGCCCGACGTGCAGGCCGTGGGGCTTCAGGCGGTCGTTCAGGTCGTCCAGGCAGACGCCCGGCTCCACCAGCGCCCGCCGACGGCTCTCGTCCAGCCAGACCAGCCGATCGCAGTACTTCGACCAGTCGATGACCACGCCTTCGTTGCAGCACTGCCCCGCCAGGCTCGTCCCCCCGCCCCGCGAGAGCAGCGGCGTCCCGTGTTCGCGGCACACCCGGACCGCCTCGACGGCGGCCTCGACGCAGTGGGGCACCACCACCCCGATCGGCGTCTGCCGGTAGTTGGACGAGTCGTGTGCGTACGCCGCGCGCGAACCCGCGTCGAACCGGACCTCCCCGTCGACCCGCGCCTCGAGATCTCGCTGAAGGCTGCTCATACGACCCCGGATACCCCCCGGGCAGGTTTCAACCCCGTGCGCCGGGAACCGCACCCTGGGTAGGCACACGAGGAGGAGAGATGACGCGCACTGTCGCCGACTATCTGCTGGAACGCCTCCGCGAGTGGGGCGTCGAATACCTGTTCGGCTACCCGGGTGACGGGATCAACGGCCTCATCGCGGCGCTCGGGCGGGCCGACGACAAACCGCGGTTCGTGCAGGCCCGCCATGAGGAGATGTCCGCTTTCGAGGCCGTCGGGTACGCCAAGTTCAGTGGCAAGCCGGCGGTGTGCACGGCGACCAGTGGGCCGGGCGCGATCCACCTGCTGAACGGCCTGTACGACGCCAAGCTGGACCACGTCCCGGTGGTGGCGATCGTCGGGCAGACCGCCCGTTCCGCCATGGGCGGCAGTTACCAGCAGGAGGTCGATCTGATCTCCCTGTTCAAGGATGTCGCCAGCGAGTACGTGCAGATGGCGACCGTGTCGGCGCAGCTGCCGAACCTCCTCGACCGCGCGATGCGGATCGCGCTGGACGAGCGGGCGCCGACCGCCATCATCATCCCCTCCGACCTGCAGGAGGAGCCGTACGAGCCGCCGACGCACGCGTTCAAGAACGTCCCGTCGAGCGCCCCGGGCTACACGCCCCCCGTCACGGTCGCGCCGCCCGCGGAGATCGAACGCGCCGCGGAGGTCCTCAACGCCGGGGAGAAGGTCGCGATCCTCGTCGGTCAGGGCGCGCGCGGCGCCGCCGCGGAGGTACAGCAGGTCGCCGAGCTGACCGGGGCGGGCGTCGCCAAGGCCCTGCTCGGCAAGGACGTCCTGCCGGACACCCTGCCGTACGTCACCGGCGCGATCGGCCTGCTCGGCACCCGGCCGTCGTACGAGATGATGCGCGACTGCGACACGCTGCTCATCGTCGGCTCGAACTTCCCGTACTCCCAGTTCCTGCCCGAGTTCGGCCAGGCGCGGGCGGTGCAGATCGACGTGGACGGCAAGCTCATCGGCATGCGTTACCCGAACGAGGTCAACCTGGTCGGCGACGCGGCGGAGACGCTGCGGGCACTGATCCCGAAGCTGAAGAAGCAGAAGAATCGCGCCTGGCGCAAGAAGATCGAGAAGAACGTCGCGCGCTGGTGGGAGACGGTCGAGCGCGAGGCCATGGTCGACGCCGACCCGATCAACCCGATGCGGATCTTCTGGGAGCTGAACGAGCGGCTGCCCGACAACGCCATCCTGTCCGCCGACTCCGGTTCGGCGGCGAACTGGTACGCCCGCGACCTGAAGTTCCGCGCCGGCGTCCGTGGTTCGCTGTCCGGCACGCTCGCCACGATGGGCCCCGGCGTGCCGTACGCCATCGGCGCGAAGTACGCCCACCCCGACCGGCCCGCCATCGCCCTCGTCGGCGACGGCGCCATGCAGATGAACGGCCTGGCCGAGCTGATCACCATCCGCCGCTACTTCCACCAGTGGCGCGACCAGCGGCTCATCGTCGCCGTCCTGCACAACAACGACCTGAACCAGGTCACCTGGGAGCTGCGGGCGATGGGCGGCGCCCCGAAGTTCGAGGAGTCGCAGGTGCTGCCCGACATCTCGTACGCCGGATTCGCCCGGTCGATCGGCCTGGAGGGGATCGACGTGGAGAAGCCCGACGACATCGGCCCCGCCTGGGACCGCGCGCTGAGCTCGAGCTGGCCCGTCGTGCTCGACATCCGCTGCGATCCGGACATCCCGCCGATCCCGCCGCACGCGGAGTTCTCGCAGGTCAAGGACATGACCGAGGCGATCCTCAAGGGCGATCCCGACCGCGTCGGCGTCGTACGGAAGGGGATCAAGACGAAGATGGCGGAGCTGATCCACCGCTGAACGCGCGGGCGGACGCCCGGCTCGAGGAGCACGCCGTCACAGGAGGGGGAAGACCCATGGATCCGGAGCGCGACGCGCGACGCGCCGAGGCCCAGCGGGGTACAGACATGCCGACGCGGGCCCGGATGGGGCCCGCGTCGCTCATCTCGGTTCGTCAGCCGTGCTCTACACGGCCGTTTCGGTGCGGCCGCGCCTCGACCTCGCGCTTCACCTCTCGCTCGGCCTTGCGCCGAGCCTCCTCGAAGTAACGCTTGGGGTCACGGATCATGCGCTCCGACCGATCGTCGGAATCTTGCACGACGATGTCGTCAGCCATAGCCAACTCCCTCCCTATGCGCAAGTGTCGGTGGGCCCACGGCAAAGGTCAATTTGGATCAATACCTAATGTGTTATCGGCCGAGCCGCAGGAGGCCCTCATCTGGGGCGCCGGTGGCGAGCGCGTCCGCGAGAAGGCCGGCCAGCAGGCGCACGAACGGCACTTCCGCCTCGGTGACCCCGGCAACGTCGATCGCGTCCACCGTCAGCATCCCGAACGCCCGATGTCCGGCGACCACCGGCACCGCGATGAAGGACCGATATCCGTGCTGCGCCGAGCCGTGCCACCCCGGCGGCGGGTCGGTCTCCACGTCCAGCGCCACGGCATGGTGGTTGTGCCGGATCATCGCGAGGGCCGAGTCGCCCACGGCCGTACCCTCCTCGAAGATCGTCACGGGCTCGTCCGCGCGCCCGGCGTAAAGCGCCGGCACCAGCCTGCGCGGTTTCACGTCGTCCAGGCGGAACCAGCATGCGCGGACGCGCTCGCCGTCGAGGAGGTGCGCCGCCGAGTCCAGGATCATCGGGACGGTCGCCTCCCGCAGGTTGCTCCGCTCCTGGCGGTTCGTGGCGGTGGCGATGCGCCCGATCTGCCGGACGATCGGGTCGAGCGCGTCGTTCAGCGTGACCCGCATCTCGACGGCGGCCTCGATCGCCGCCTGCTCGGCCTCCTTGCGCAGGCGTTCCTTGCGGATCTGCTCGTACCCGGGCACCGCGGCGCCCGTCACGCTCATCACGATGCTGAGCACGATCCACAAGGGTTTGAGCTTGCCGCCCTCGCCCGCCTCGGCACCGGCCAGGGCGACCAGGCCGACGGAGGCGACACTGACCGCCGTGGTCAAGTAGATACGACGGACAGGACGAACTCGTCTGGGAGGAAGCCGCACTCACCGCAGCGTAGGGGATCTTCGAAAGTTTTGCTTGACCAGACGTCATGACTTCGGTCATATCGCCGAGTTCGCCCCAGGGTCTTTGGCCACAGGCGGCCAGGGACACCGACGACACGGCGGACCGCAGCGCCGACCAGGGCGCCGCCCGACGCCCGGGCACCGCCGCAGGCCGGTGCGGCAGCCACCGGCGGCCGGGCGCGCTCACGGCGGCGGGATCAGTCGACGGGCGCGCGGACCACGGCGACCGGACAGTACGCGCGGTGGACGACGGCCTGGCTGACGGAGCCGAGGAGCATGCCGCTCAGGCCGGCGCGGCCCCGCGAGCCGACCGCGAGGAGCTCCGCGCCGGCGGACTCCTCGATCAGCACCACGCTCGCCATTCCGACCCGGGCGACCGTCCGGACATCGCGCCGTGCGGCCGCGACCCGCGCGAGCATGGCCTCGGCCACGCCCCGGTGCTCTTCTCGCTCCATGGCATGGACGAGGGTGAGGCCGCAGCCGCGATCGTCCGCCTCGGCCGCGGCGAAGCCGATCGCCGCCTCCGACAGCCCGGTGCCGTCCACGCCGACGACCACACGGCCGGCGGACGGACCGGACGCGGTGCCCGGCAGGCCGGGACGGACGACGACCACGGGGACGTCCGCGCGTACGGCCACCTCCATCGCGGTCGACCCGGCGGCCAGATCGGACATGGCCAGGAATCCGGTCGAGCCGACGACGATCAGGGCGGCGTCGGCGGTCTCGGCGAGCAGCCGGTCCGGGTCACGCCGCGGCAGCACCCGGACGACGGCGTTCCGCCGGCCCGCCTCCTCGATCGCCCAGGTCACGGCCTCGTCTCCGGAAGGTGTTCCGTCGACGTAGGCGATGACGGATCCCGCCTGCGCGGGGACATCGGCGCCGCTCATCGCCGTGCCCCGCGATCGGTTCCCCCGGCGACCATGCCGCTCCTCCCGCATGCCGCTCGATCGGCCTCGGAGTCTCCGGATCGGCGAGGCGAGGGCGAGCGCCGCCAGACGGGACGAGGGGCCCGTACGTGATCCATTACTTCCTTTCCAACTTTTGCCGGGCCATGTGGGCCGAACGTCCCCTTTTCCGGAGCCGGGAGGCCCTCCCCCGGCCGCCTGTACATCCGGATCATGGGGATGCGCCCCGTTTTGGCCTACCTCTCCCAAGCGCGTGACCACGGCGATTAAGGGAAGACCAGAAAGAAAGGCATGACATGGCCAAAATCGCGATCATCGGGGAAGGGACCAAGGTGACGCGCTTCGGGCTCACCGGAGCGATCGTTCTGCCCGCCGAGGAGCCGGAGGCCGTCCGCGCCGCCTGGCGCTCCCTGGGCACCGACGTCGCCATCGTCGTCCTCACCTCGCGGGCGGCCCGCAGCCTGGACGGTGAGACGTCCTCGTGGCCGCTCACCGTCGTGATGCCGCCATGATCATGCAGATCACGCGTCGCGGGTGGGCGGTCGTGAAGCGTGCGGAAGGAGAGCACGAGAAAGGCAACGCCCATGCGGACCACATCCCACGAGTGCGTACTCAGCGGGGACATCGCGGCGGTGATCTTCGGCGTGGACGGCGTCGTCGTCGACACCTCGCAGGCGTCGGCCTCGGCCTGGAAGGCCGTCCTCGACCCGTTCCTGCGCTCGCACGCCGCCGTGTACGAGACGCAGTGCCGGTACTACGACGCGGTCACCGACTACCGGCGGCACATGCAGGGCCGGACCCCGCTGGACGGCGTACGGCAGTATCTGGCGACCTGTGACATTCCCCTGTGCTACGACGCCCTGCGCGGCCTGACCGCGCGCCATGAGGAGCTCTTCCTCACGGCCGTCCGGCAGCGCGGGGTCCAGGCCTTCGCCTCGACCGTCACGGTGCTCCACGCGGTGCGCCTGCGCGGCCTCCGTACGGCGGCCGTGTGCGCAAGCCGGTACGCCGCCGAGCTGCTCAGGAGAGCGGGCCTGGCGGGCCTGTTCGACGTCCGCCTGGACGGCCTGGACGCATCCGGGTGCGGCTTTCCGGCCTCGTCGGACCTCGGCCTGTTCCGGCTGGCCGCACGGCGGATGCGGACCCCTCCCGCACGGACCGCCGTCGTCGAGGAGAGCCTCACCGCGGTCCAGGCCGCCCGGCGTGGCGGCTTCGGCCTCGTCGTCGGCGTGGACCGGGGCGGGCGCTCGTTGATCCTCCCCGAGTACGGAGCGGACCGGGTCATCACCGACCTGTCCGACCTCCGGATCGGGGAGCCCGTCGCCTGACGCGCGCTCATCTGCGCGGCCGTACGATCGCGACCGAGCAGGGGGCGTGGTCGAGCACGGCGTGGCTCACCGACCCCAGGCGGAGCCCCGTGACCCCGCCGAGCCCGCGATCCCCCACGACGAGGAGGCCGGCGTCCGAGGCCGCCTCCAGCAGGGCGTGCCGCGGAGTCCGCATCACGAGCCGCGTCTCGGTCTCAACGTAGGGGTACTTCTCCCGCCACGGCGACACCGTCCGCTCCAGCCGGGCGGCGCTGAGCATCCGGAGCTGTTCGGGATCGCGGAACATCCCCATCTCGGCGGAGGCGATCGCCTCCGCCTCCCAGCACGCGTACACCGCGCGTACGGGCCGGCCGCGCAGCGCCGCCTCCTCGTACGCGAAGGCCAGGGCGGCCTCCGAGCTCGTGGACCCGTCCACGCCCACGACGACCGGGCTGCCCGCCCCCGGATCCCCGCGAATCACCATCACCGGGCAGTGCCCGTACGCGGCCAGCTGCAGGGCCGTCGAGCCCGCGTCGAGCCCGGCGAACCCACCCCGCCCATGCGAGCCGACGATCGCGAGAGCGGCGTTCTCCGACTCCTCGATGAGGATCGCCGAGGCGGGGCCGGCCGCGAAACGCGGGCGTACCGTCAGCGCGGGGCAGATCCGGCGGGCCAGGAACACGCCGTGGTCAAGAGTGTGTCTGCCCATCTTCCGCACCGTCTCCAGCGCCTCGGGCCCCGAGGGCGGGACCGGGTACGGCCAGTGCCAGGCGTGGCAGACGGTGAGCGAGAGCCTCCGTGTCCGCGCTTCTTCGACCGCCCGGCGAAGCGCGCGCTCGGCCCCCGGGGAGCCGTCGAAACCCACCAGGACGTAACTGCCGTCGAAGGATCTCATCGGATCTTCCTCCCGCTGTCGCCGCCGGGTGTGAGGGCCCCTATTCCCTCCCACCCGGCGACCTTCCCCCGTCAGGCGCGGGTACCACGGGCCGGCGTGACGCCGGCTCGTCCGGCCTACTTGAAGCCAACCGCACCAGGCCTTCTCGGAGGAGAGGCCAAAGCCCACGGAGGGGAAGGACTCTCGGACCTTCAGGCCAGGACCAGAGACCCTCCCCAATTTCATGCAAGGACGCCTAACCTGCGGGTAGAAGGGCCGTGATGGAGGTGTCCCATGCGTGCACTCACGATCCAGGTGCTGGGCTGCATCCGTTACCTGCGCCCGGACCGCAACCCCCTTCGGCGCCCGGTCGACCGTGTCCATGCGCGGCTCGTGGCCGTGCTGGCGGCGGTGTTCCTCGTCACGGGCGTCATCGCCGCTCTTCTCATGATCCACTTCGTCGGCGGTGCCGGGCTGCGGGCCGAACACCATCAGGCTCGGGCCCGCTACCAGGTCGACGCCCTGGTCACCGCGACCGGCACGGCGGCCTCCAGGAACGGCATCGGTCAAGAGACACGGCTCCGCTGGCAGGACCGGACGGGCGGGGTCCACACGGGTACGGTCGTGCCCACCGGCGACGACCGCGTCGGCGTCCATCGCCAGGTCTGGATCAACCAGAAGGGCCACCTGACCGCCCGGCCCCGCACGCACGCGCAGACGCTGACCGACACCACCCTGGCGGTGTTCGCGGCTCTCACCTCGCTGACGATCCTGCACGCCGGCGTGTACGCCGCCGTCAACCGCCGTCTCGAACGCCGGCGGATGGCGCTGTGGGAGGACGCGTGGGCCGCCACCGCACCCCGCTGGACCGGCCGCTCCTGACCGGCCCGCCAGAGCCCGACCGCGGGCCGCCCGCGCGCGGGTGAGCACGGATGTCATGGCCCGAGCGGGTCGCCGCGCAGACGAACGTGACCGCCCGAGCAGATCCCCGCGCGGCCCGGCCCGCCCGAAGGGGCGGAGTGGTGCGCCGTCACAGGTCGTCCGCCACGATGTCCGCGGCGGGCCGCCGGGCACCGGCGAACTCGTCGTCGGCCGCTCCCAAGCGCATGATCATCTGTGGGTACGTCGCGTCGCAGAAGCGCGTCCGGATGAACTCCCGCAACTCCGGCACCTCGAGCACCTGCGTGTGGAACGCGGCCGACACGTCGTCCTCGGCGGCCCGCAGCAGTACCCGCTGGAGGGCCTGTCCGGCCCGGAGCCAGTCGGTACGGCCGTCCCCGGCGGTCGTCAGCAGGGCGACGACCCCGGTGGCCTCCCGTGGCTCTCCGCCGGTCATGCCCCAGCCCTGGCCGCGCGCGAAGTCCCGCTCGTCGACGTGCGGCCCGGTGTCGTCCGGGTCTCGCGGAGGGGCCTCCTCGTGCCCTCCGTCCTGCCGGTCGCTCCCCGGGGGAGGCGCCCAGCGGGCGACCTCCGCGACGTACGCCGGGTCCATCCGCTGCATCTGCTCGGCGGCATCGGACAGCGCGGCGAGCGCGACGCGCACGCGGGGGTCGGCCACGATGCGCAGCGAGACGTGCTCGGCGCAGGCGTGCGCCCGCAGGTCCTGCAGGAGCCCGACCGGCAGCGCGCAGGCCCGGAAGCCGCCACGGTGCGTACGCCGCCGTTCGATCTGCTCGCACATCTGTCGCTCGTCGTCGGAGACGGGCTGCGGCTGCCCCAGGCTCACGTCGGCGATCAGCCCCGGCCGGTCGGGGTCGGACCCCATGCGCACCTCCGGCCGGCGTCCGAGGCGGCGGACGGCGAGCCGGAGCGTGAACAGCGCGGCGCCGCAGCTGATCAGCATCTCCCTGCCGTGCGGATCCACGACGTTCAGGCGGCGGTCGGTGTCGGCGTGCAGCGTCACCGTCTCGCCGTGGGTGTCGAACCACCAGGGCCGGGTGTCGTGCGCCGAGGGAGCCCACACCGCGGCCTCGACGAGCTGCTGCAGGAGTTCGCCGCGCTCCGAGGTGTCCGGGGATTCGGTCATGTCTCCTCCTGTGGTCACCACCCCTTGGATCTCAGGGCGCGGTCGGCACGACGGCCAGCGGGCAGTGCGCCCGGTGCAGCAGCGCGTGTGAGACCGAACCGAGCAGCAGCCCCACGAAGCCGCCCCGCCCGCGGGTCCCGACCACCAGCAGATCCGCCTGGGCGGAGGCGCCCGCGAGCACCCTCGCCGGGCGGCCGTGCACGACCTCCGAGGCCACATCGACGGTGGGGAACTTGTCCCGCCAGGCGACGAGGGACTCCTCGAGCCTCCGCAGTTCCTCCCCGGCGACGACCTGCGGGTCGTACACCAGAGGCTGCATGTCCCCAGGTCCGGTCGACGCCGGGTGCGACCACACGTGCACCACCCGCAGCCGCGCTCCCCGCAGCGTCGCCTCCTCGAACGCGAAGCCGATCGAGGGTTCCCCCGCCGTCACGGTGTCCACCCCGACCGCCACTTCGCGCCGTACCTCCGGTTCCAGTCCCCGGACCACGATGGCCGGAACCCTTGCGTGCGAGACGACCTGGAGCGTCGTGGACCCCAGGAGGAGGCCCGTGGCGGGGCCGGTCCCGTGGCCGCCGAGCACGATCATGGCCGCGTCGTCCGCGCGGCCCAGGAGTGCCCGAGCCGCCGGCCCCGGCACGAGCTCGCCCTCCACCACCACGGCCGGGTCACGCTCCCGCGCGGCCGCCACGGCCGCGTCGACGACCTCGCCGCCCGTGGACAGCAGCCACGTCCGTACGGTGGCGAAGCGGGGATCGACCGGTGTGTCGTACAGCCAGGGCGCGACGGCGTGCAGGACCCGCAGCGGCAGGCCGCGCCGGCTCGCCTCCTCGGCCGCCCAGGCCACGGCGGACGTGGCACTGTCCGATCCGTCCGTTCCCACGAGCACCACGTTCATGATCACCGTCTCCTCCGGGCACCGAGGCGGACGACGGCCCGCCCGGCGTCCCACCTTCAGCACAGCCGTGCGGAGGGGGGCTCCCTAGGGGCGAAAGGTCCTTGAAATCCCCACGTTCGTCCCGGATGCCGATCGCGGCGACGGGCCGCCCCGCATCGTGACCTGGCGGGAACTCCGTTGGCCTTCCATGGCCGGCCGAAACCCCGCGCATGAGGATTCCATTGTGCAGACCGTCAAAACGCTTCCCCGCCCCTTGCGGGCCGATTAATCGCCGATACGCCATTGATGAATGGGCTGCGGAAGCGAGCGAATCCCCGAGAACGAGCAGCGGACGATATCCGTCGGCGCCCGACCTCGACTCCGCGACGCATCGCGCATTGACGCGTCCGACATCCCTGGGCCTTGGGCCGCAGCGGCGCGGACCGCCAACGATCCCCGACCCCGCTGGTCGCACCCCGTACGACCTCGCACGGAGACCCGGAACCCCCGGGAACAAAGTGGCCATATCTGTGCATTAAAGTCAAGACATGAGCTATGGCGAATGAGAGTCAATTATCACCATATCTAGGCTGATGCTGTTGATTCTCGCCGACTGACCATGTGGTGTTGTTTGTGGCGATCGGACCCGAATAGTCCAATTGCCTGGCGTGGTCGATCACGGCACGCCACAAGCCGACCCATGGAGGTTGCTTCAGATGATGATTCCGAAGCGGATGGCACTCGCCATCTCCGGCCTGGCCTTTGCGGGAGCGACCGCGCTGACGATGGGTGCCGCGGCACCGGCCGGCGCCCAGACGGTGAGCAGCACCCCTCAGCACACGGCCACACTCGCCACCTGCGGCTCGTGGGGCGGCTGCGGTGGCTGGTGGGGCGGCTGGGACGACTGCTGGGACGACTGCTGGTGCTGAGTCCGGACAGCGACTAGAGGACCGTGAGCGCGCCCGCGAACCGCGCGATGCGGCCGGGCGCCATCGGCGAAGGGCCCCGCACCGATGTGATGGTGCGGGGTCCCTTCACGCTCACTTTTGTACACAGAACATGAAACTTACTCACAAGTAAGTTGACGAAAATTACGGGCTTGTTACAGATAAGTAAGAGGCCCGGGTCAGACCTCCCCCGCATCTCCCGGGCCGGAAGGAGTCCCCCATGAGCAAGTCCCTGGGACGGCGCGCGGCCACCACCGCCGCGGTCATCACGCTCGGCGGCCTCGGAGTCGTCGCGGCACAGGCACCGGCGAGCGCGTCCACCTTCACCGCCTCGTACACCTGCAACTCACCCCTCGGGAACCAGACCATCACCGTCAACGGGACCGCCACCGCGTCGCCCAACCCGACGACGGTCGGCAGCTCGACCCACTTCACGGCCCACATCGCGACGAGCCTGTCGTCGCCCCTGGCGATCAACTCCTGGAGCGCCACCCTGACCGCCAACGTGAGCGGGGCGCAGACCGCGTCCTTCCAGGCCACCGGATCCGGCGGCTCGATCCCCGCGAACCAGCCCGTCGCCGCCGACGTCGCGGGTAACTGGACCCCGACCGCGGCGGGAACCGACCAGATCTCGGGCGGCAACGTCTCGATCAACGCGAACGTCGTGCTCGTCGGCAACATCACGGCCACGTGCACCCCGAACAGCCCGATTCCCGTCGCCGAGACGCTCACGGTGAACTGACCCGGCCCGGCGGCCTCGCGATCATTGACGCGGGGCCGCCCCGGTCATCCCTCGGGTCCCTGGGGCGAGCGGACGGGAGACGTGCGCACCGATACCCGTACGACGGTCGGATATTCGCCGCCGAGACCGGTCCCGTACGATGGTTCGTTGACCGAACCCACGGACCTGGCCGAACGGAGGACGGATGATCCTCGACGAACTGCCCGTGCCGATCGTGCTGGCGCCGCTGGCCGGCGGCCCGTCCACCCCGCGGCTCACCGCGGCGGTCAGTGAGGCGGGCGGGCTCGGCTTCCTCGCCGCCGGCTATCTCACCGCCGACACCCTGCGGGCCCGCCTCGACGAGACGCGCGCGCTGACGCAGCGGTCCATCGGCGTCAACCTCTTCGTCCCCGGCCGTCCGACGGCGGCCGAGACCGTCGCGCGGTACTCCGCCGGGCTCGCCGACGAGGCGGCACGCGTCGGCGCGGCGCTCGGCGAGCCCCGCTTCGAGGACGACGACTGGCGGCCCAAGCTCGACCTCCTGACGGAGACCCCCGTCACCGTCGTCTCGTTCACCTTCGGCTGCCCCGCCCCCGACGTGATCGAGCGGCTCCACGGAGTCGGCAGCGAGGTATGGGTGACGGTCACCCGGGAGGACGAGGCCGTCCAGGCGGTCGGAGCGGGCGCCGACGCGCTCGTCGTCCAAGGCGCCGAGGCCGGGGGGCACCGGTCCGCCTTCGTCGACGACCCCGACGACCGCGCCGACGGGATCGGCCTGCTGTCCCTGCTGCAGCTCGTCCGGCACGCGGTCGCCGTTCCGCTGGTGGCCGCCGGGGGCATCGCCACCGGATCCGGCGTCGCGGCGGCGCTGGCGGCCGGGGCATCGGCGGCGCAGCTCGGCACCGCGTTCCTCCGCTGTCCGGAGGCCGGCACCGCTCCGGTGCACCGGCAGGCCCTGGCCTCTTCCGTCCCGACCGCGATGACGCGCGCGTTCACCGGCCGCCTCGCACGCGGCGTCCTTAACCGCTTCCTCGACGAGCACAGCGACGAGGCACCGGTCGCCTACCCGGAGATCCACCACGTCACCGCACCGCTGCGGCAGGCCGCGCGCGCCGCCGGGGACGCCGACCTGGTGAACCTCTGGGCCGGCCAGGCGTACACGCTCGCCCGGGACGTGCCCGCAGGCGAGCTCGTCGGCATCCTCGCCAAGGAGACCGACACGGCGCTGACATCCGCGTCGGCACGCCTGCGCCGGCCTTAGGCGGCGCGCCGGTCCTCGACGTGGACGACGCGCAGCTCTTGCCCGTCCTGGTCGCGCTTGGCGCGCCCGTGCAGCCCGACGTTCAGGTCGGACGGCTCGCCGTCGCCGGACAGCTCGTCGGGCGCGACATAGGTCAGCACGTCGTTGTGGTGGCCGTACACCACCCAGCCCGGCCCCGGGTCGAGGGTGATGGTCCCGAAGTCACCGGCCGAGGTCCCCGCGTGCACGGGGCCGTACTCCCGCAGGATCTCCGTGGCCTGGGCGGCGAGATCCGCGGCGGGCTCCATGAGGATCACGCAGGTCCCGTTGGCGAACAGCACCCACGACTTGTGGTCACCGATGATGATGCGCCGCCACGTCTCCACCAGCTCGGGAACGTCCATGGGGAGATCATTCCACCTGGGGTCGTCCACAGCCCGCGAGTTTCCGAGCCCGGGAGGGTGTGGTTCCTCATAGGGTGGCGAAATGGCTTCCCCCCAAGACGACTTCCCGATGAGCGAGGCTTCCGAGGTCCTGCGGCGTGTCTTCGGCTACGAGGAGTTCCGGGAGGGCCAGCAGGACATCATCGAGCATGTCATCGCCGGTGGCGACGCGCTCGTGCTCATGCCGACCGGCGGCGGGAAGTCGCTGTGCTACCAGATCCCGGCGCTCGTCCGGAAGGGCGTCGGTGTCGTGGTCTCACCGCTCATCGCGCTGATGCAGGACCAGGTCGACGCGTTGCGGGCCCTCGGCGTGCGCGCCTGGTTCCTCAACTCCACCCAGGACCCGGACGAGCGGCGCGCGGTGGAGGCGGCGTTCTCGGCGGGCGAGCTGGACCTGCTCTATCTCGCGCCGGAGCGGCTGAGCATGGAGTCGACGCTGCGGCTGATCGACGGCGCCGACGTCTCGGTGTTCGCCATCGACGAGGCGCACTGCGTGGCGCAGTGGGGGCACGACTTCCGGCCGGACTACCTGGCGCTGTCGGTGCTTCACGAGCGCCGCCCCGACGTGCCCCGGATCGCGCTGACCGCCACCGCCACCCCGGCGACGCACCAGGAGATCGCGGCCCGGCTGCGTCTCGAGGACGCCCGTCACTTCGTCGCGAGCTTCGACCGGCCCAACATCCAGTACCGCATCGCGCCGAAGAAGGAGCCCAAGCGGCAACTGCTGGACCTGCTGCGCACCGAGCACCCCGGCGACGCCGGCATCGTCTACTGCCTGTCCCGCGCCTCGGTGGAGAAGATCGCCGCCTTCCTCGTGGAGAACGACGTCACGGCGCTGCCGTATCACGCGGGGCTCGACCCGGCCACCCGCGCGGCGAACCAATCGCGGTTCCTGCGGGAGGACGGCGTGGTGATGGTCGCCACCATCGCGTTCGGCATGGGCATCGACAAGCCCGACGTGCGCTTCGTCGCCCACCTCGACCTGCCCAAGTCCGTCGAGGGTTACTACCAGGAGACCGGCCGCGCCGGGCGCGACGGCCTGCCGTCCACCGCCTGGCTCGCGTACGGCCTGCAGGACGTCGTCCAGCAGCGGAAGCTCATCGACGGTTCAGAGGGCGATGCCACGCACCGGCGCCGGCTCGCGGCGCACCTCGAGGCGATGCTCGCGCTGTGCGAGACCGTGGAGTGCCGTCGCGTCCAGATCCTCGGCTACTTCGGCCAGGAGGGCACCGCGTGCGGCAACTGCGACACCTGCCTGTCACCGGCGGAGTCGTGGGACGGCACGGTCGCCGCGCAGAAGGTCCTGTCGACGGTCGTGCGGCTGCTGCGCGAGCGGCGTCAGAAGTTCGGCGCGGGCCACATCGTCGACATCCTGCTCGGCAAGAAGACCCCGAAGATCATCCAGCACGACCACGACACCCTGACGGTGTTCGGGATCGGCACCGAGCTGAGCGACGTGGAGTGGCGCGGCGTCGTCCGCCAGCTCCTGGCCCATGGCCTGCTGGCCGTCGAGGGCGAATACGGGACGCTCGTGCTCACCGACACCAGCGCGGACGTGCTGCGCGGCGAGCGGCAGGTCCGCATGCGACGCGACCCCGCGCGTACGGCGCCCAAGGCGGCCAAGGCCGCCAAGGCTCGCGCGGCCACCGCCGAGCTGCCGGAGGAGGCCCTTCCCGTCTTCGAGCGCCTGCGCGCCTGGCGCGCGGCCACCGCCAAGGAGCAGGGCGTCCCCGCGTACGTCATCTTCCACGACGCGACGCTCCGCGAGATCGCCACCCGCTCTCCGGCGTCCCTCGCCGAGCTCTCCTCCATCAGCGGTGTCGGCGAGAGCAAGCTCGCCAAGTACGGCCAGCAGATCCTCGACACCCTGGCCGCACCGCCGCCTGACTGACCGGCGCCGCCTGGGCGTTCAGGCCGTAGGACGGGCCGGTGGGGAGGAGCGCCGGGTAGGTCCGAACGGCGTGTCCTCGACGTGGACTCCCGCGCCCCGACGCACCACCGGCGCACCGGCGGATCGGTCAGGGCCAGCCCATCGTGGCGCAGAGGTGTTCGGCCCATGTGAGACGTTCATCGCCGACTTCGTCGGCGGTGCGGGCGCGCACGTGCCGACGGCCGCGAACACGTGCTGAGCGCGGCGTCGGTGGCCGGGGCGCCGGTTCGCGCCCGGCTCGGAGGGCAGACGACGCCCCACGGGTGAGTCATATCACCACAGATCTCGCTTGGGCTTCCATCGGTCCGGAGTATTTTTGAACTGACCAGTCAGTACAAAAACGACCAGGGACGACCGTGACAGGCAACGCTCACCCCGAAGAGACCGCGACGGAGCCGCTGAATTCAGGCTCACCGGAGTCCGCCGAGCAACGATCCCCCGCGCCTCTCGTGACCGCTCGGGGGCTGTCGCTGAAGGGTCCGCGGGGCTGGGTGTACCGCGACGTCGACCTGTCCCTGGCCGAGGGCGGGCTCGCGGTGGTCTCCGGCGAAGCCGGCACCGGCCGCACCTGCCTGCTGCTCACTCTGGCGGGCCGGATGCGTCCCGGCTCCGGGGAGATCACGGTCGCCGGGAAGGCGACGCCGACCGCGATCCAGCGTGTCGCGGCGCTCGGCGAGACCGGAGGCGTCAACGACCTCGACGACGCGCTCACCGTCGCCGAGCACGTCTTCGAGCGCAGGCACCTGCGCGCCGGGTTCCTCCCCCGCCGACCGGCCAGGCGGGACGAGGAGGTCGCCGCCGCGCTCGCCCCGGTGGGACTCGCGCTCGATCCCGGCACGCCGACCGGGGATCTCGGCCCGCGCGACCGGCAGCTGCTCGGGGCGGCGCTCGCCCTCATGGGCCGGCCCCGGCTCCTCGTCCTCGACGACATCGACCGCGGGATGCGCGGCGACCACCAGCGCGAGATGTGGGAGTCCCTGCGCGCCCTCACGGCGCGGGCGGGTGTGACCATCGTCGCGAGCTGTGTCGACGCCACCCCCGCCTCCGACCTCGCCGACCTGGAGGTCGTGCTGTGAGGTTCCCCTCCGTGTCCCTGTCCGGGCTGGAGCTGCGACGCTTCGCCCGGGCCAAGCTCACCCGGCTCGCGGTCATCGCGCTGGTGATGCTGCCCCTGCTGTACGCCGGGCTGTACCTGTGGTCGTTCTGGGACCCGTACGGCAAGATCTCGCGGCTTCCCGTCGCCCTGGTGGTGGACGACAGACCCGCCGCCGTCGGCGGGAAGACCGTGAACGCCGGGCAGGAGCTGGCCCACGAGCTCGAGCGCCGCAAGGTCTTCGACTGGCACCAGGTCGACGACCGTACGGCCGCCGACGGCGTGGCGAACGGCCGCTACTACATGTCGCTCACGATCCCGGCCGGCTTCAGCTCGGGCATCGCCTCCCCGCAGGACCAGCAGAACGCGCCGCAGCCGGCCGCCCTGCAGGTGCACCTCAACGACGCCAACAGCTACATCGCCAGCACGATCGCGAACGCCGCCTTCAACGAGATCAAGGCGGCCGCCGCGTCCAGCGCCGTCCACGGGTACTTCGACCAGATCTTCGTCTCGTTCGGGCAGTTGCACGACAAGCTCCAGCAGGCCGCGGAGGGCGCCGACAAACTGGCCCAGGGCATCGACAAGGCCGAGAGCGGAGCCGCGCAGCTGCGGAAGGGCATCGGGACGGCCAAGGACGGCGCCGGCCGGCTGACGAGCGGGCTCGCCACCGCGAAGAGCGGCGCCGACCAGCTGGTGGCCGGCCTCTCCAAGCTGGACTCCGGCGCGGCGAAGCTGCAGTCGGGCAGCGCGCAGGTGGCCGCCGGAACCCAGCGGCTCACCACGACGTTCGACCAGGTCACGGACAAGCTCCTGCCCGTGTTGCGGGAGCACCCCGGCGACATCAGGAAAGCCGCCCTGCTCGTGGCCCAGGGCGCGGACGCCGCGGCAACCGCCCTCGACGCCCTTCCCGATCAGACCGCGCAGGCCGTACGCCAGGCCGCGGCCGCCCGTAAGACGATCTGCGCGCTCGCCGAGACGCATCCGGAGGCGGCGCCCGCCTGCTCGGCGGCCACGACGGTGCTCACCACCGCCAAGGAGGTCAACGCCCAGGTGCGGGCGCACACCGGAGAGCTGCGCCGGGTCGCCGCCCAGGCCCGGCGGCTGGCCGGCGACGCCCGCAAGCTCGCCGCGGAGGCGCCGCACCTGGCCGGCAAGGTCGAGCAGGCACGGCAGGAGATCCACCGCCTGAACAACGGCGCGCACCAGGTCGCCGCCGGCCTGGTCACCCTGCACCAGGGCATCGGCACCGCCTACGCCGGAGAGGTCAAGCTGTCGCAGGGCCTCGGGAAGCTGCAGTCCGGAGCGGCGCAGCTGGACTCCGGGCTCGGCCGGCTCTACACCGGCGCCCAGCAGCTGGAGTCCGGGCTGAGCCAGGCGTCCAGCGGCGCCCACCGGCTGGCCAACGGCCTGAACCAAGGGGCCGGGCAGGTCCCCGACTACACCAAGGACCAGCGGAACCAGCGCTCCGGTGTGATGAGCGACCCCGTACGCCTGGCGACGGCGAAGTCCAACCCCGCCCCCGACTACGGCACCGGCTTCGCGCCGTTCTTCGTGCCCCTCGCCCTGTGGGTCGGCGCGATGTTCGTCTACATGGTCCTGCGCCCGCTGAACCCCCGAGCGCTGGCAGCGGCGGCGCCGACGTGGCGGGTGGCGTTCGCCGGCTGGTTCCCGGCCGTCATGGTCGGCGTGGCCCAGGTCGCGGTGCTGCTGCTCGTGCTGAAGTTCGCCCTCGGGCTGACGGCCGTGCGCTGGGTCGGGATGATCGGCCTCCTGATCCTCACCGCCGCCTCGTTCATGGCCGTGGTGCAGCTCGTGTACGGCAAGTTCGGGCCGGTCGGACGGGTGATCGCGCTGGTGCTGCTGATGCTCCAGCTAACCTCGTCGGCCGGGACGTACCCGATCCAGACCAGCCCGAGGTTCTTCCAGGTCCTGCACCCCATCCTGCCCATGGGCTGGGTGGTCACCGCGCTCCGCCATCTGATCAGCGGCGGGCCGCTGACCTCCGTATGGGAGTGTTGTGCGGTGCTGCTGGCCTACCTCGTGGGCGGCCTGGCACTGACCATGTTCACCGTTCGCCACGAACGCGTGTGGACGCTCAAGCGCCTGCACCCAGTGCTCAAGTTGTAGGGAGACCATGCCCACCCGACGGGAACGCACGCGGCAACGCCTGTACGACGCCGCCGTCGAGTTGATCGCCGAGCACGGCTACTCCGCCACGACCGTCGACCAGATCGCCGAGCGGGCCGGAGTCGCCAAGGGGACCGTCTACTACAACTTCGCCGGCAAGGCCGCGCTCTTCGGCGAGCTGCTGGAGTACGGCATCGAGCGGCTCGCCGAGACGCTGCGCGCCGCCGCCGAGGGCCGCCCTCCGCTGGAGGCGCTCGACTCCGTGGTCGGCGCGGAACTCGCCTTCATCGGCGAGTACGAGGCGTTCGCCCGGATCCTGCTGGCGGAGACCTGGCGGGCGGGCGGCGACTGGCAGGCGACGGCGCGGCTGATCCGGGAGCGCGCGGTCGGGGTGATCGCCGACGTGCTGCGCGCCGCCGTCGCCCACGGGGATCTCCGCGCCGACCTGGACGTCGGCATGGCGGCGTCGGCGGTCTTCGGCATGGTGCTGACGGTCGCACTCGACTGGCGCACGCTGCAGCCCGCGCGCCCGCTCACCGACGTACACGCGACGCTCGTCGACCTGCTCCGCGGCCGCATCGCGGGACCGGCCACACAGACGCCGTAGGACCCGCCGCGTAGCCATCGCAGGACCTCGCAGGCCCGGTGCTCGGACCGCCGCAGAACGCCGCGCATGAACGCCGCGGGCCGGCCGACGTGACGTCGGCCGGCCCGCGGCGGGAAGGTCCGTGGTCAGCGCACCCCTCGGCGGCCGTACATGCCCGCGGCGAGAGCCACCCCGATGGCGGCCAGGCCGATCTGAATGATCAACTCGATCCAGTCGACACCCTTGGTGTCGGCGACGCCGAGACCACCGGCGATGGCGGTACCGATCAGCGCCGCGACGACGCCAATGATGATCGTGAGCCAGATCGGAATGTGCTGACGGCCGGGAACGACCAGCCGACCGAGCGCACCGATGATCAGGCCGATGATGATGGCGGTGATGATCCCAGTGACGTGCATATCCAGGGCTTCCTTTTCACTCTGGGCTCCAGGTGGCCGGATGGTTCCCCCGATCGGGCCGGGTATGCACGACCTCTTCCGTATTCGGCGTCATCCGTGGTAAAGGCCTGACCGGACGACTTCCCGGCAGGGACACCTGTTGACAGGGCCTCCACATGCCGTATTATCTCTCATATCGAGAGGCTCTCAAACAGAGAGCACAGCAACCCCGGCGTTGCCCGATTTCCGAGGAGGAAAAACCGCGATGAACGCCACCAGCACCGACACCGTCCGCGTCCACGCCCACTACGACTCCGTCAAGCACCTCGGCCACTGGACGACCAGCCGCGACTTCGAGGTCCGCGCCCGCCGCGGCAGCGTCGTCCTGGACCTGCGCTCGCCCCACATCCTGGACGGCGACATCGAGGTGCGCGTCGACCTCGACCACGCGATGGTCAAGCTGCTCGTCCCCGACGACGCCGTCATCGACCACTGGGACCTGGAGTGGCTCGGCCGCGGCAAGGTCAAGGACGCGGAGGGGGCGGCCGTCGAGACGCCGGGCCGCCGCATTCACCTCAGCGGGCGGATCCGGCACGGTGAGATCCGCGTGAACCGCGCCGGCGTGGCGGTGCTGTCCGCCATGTTCTCGCGGGAGTTCATCGAGGACGCTCGCCGCGCGCACAAAGAGGGCGGCACGCCGACCGTGGCCGACCCCGCCCGTATCCCCTGAATCGACGATCCGGCGCAGCGGCCCCCGAAGGACACTGCGCCGGATCAGCCGGGCCTACTGATCGTTCTGTTCGGCGAGGAACCGCTCGAACTCCGCGGCGATCTCCTCGCCGTCCGGCATCCGGGCCGGTGATCCGGCCAGCGGCAGGCTGTTCCGGCCCGCCTCCATGATCTCGTCGTACTGCACCTCGAGGTTGCGCACCGCCTCCGCGACGTCCTCGGAGGCGGCGACCTCTCCGTCGATCTGCTTACGTGCCTCCGCCGCGGCCTCATCGAGGTCCGCGGTGGGGAACATCAGCCCGGTGGCGGAGTTGATGCCGTTCAGCAGCGCGATCGCGGCCGTCGGGTACGCCGCCTGGGCGAGGTAGTGCGGCACGTGCACCGCGAACCCGATCGAGTCGTGCCCGGCCTCCGCCATGCGGTACTCGATCAACCCGGCCGCGCTCCCGGGCACCTCGGCCCGGTTGATCCACGCCGGGTGCTCCCCCAGCAGGTCGGGCTGGTTGCCGTGCGGCGTCAGGCCGGTCTCCCGCGTGTGCGGCACCGCCATGGGAATGCCGTGCACGCCGATCGCCAGCTGGACGTCGAGCCGCTCCCCGAGCGAGATCACCGCTGCGGCGAACCGCTCCCACGCCCGGTCCGGCTCCGGTCCGGTCATCACCAGGAACGGCACCCCGACGGCGTCCTCACACGCGTACACGGCCAACTCGGGAGCCTCGTAGTCGACCCAGCGGTCCGTGTCGAAGATCATCGGCGGTCGCCGGGACCGGTAGTCGATCAGCGAGTCGACGTCGAAGGTCGCGATCCGCTGCGCGCCGAGCGTCCTCAGGTGCTCGGTGGCCAGCCGCCCGGCACGCCCGGCGTCCATGAAACCGTCCAGGTGGTACACGAGCACCGGCCGGTCCAGCTCGGGAATCTCCTCGGCCAGCGTGTAAAGCTCACTCTGATCGGCCACAAAGCCCTCCTCAACGCGTCAATGTCCGTGAGAACGTGTAAGACCTCAGGTGAATTCCAGCACGCGCCGAGGAAACACCGGCAATTCCGTGACGCCCAACGCCAGAGAACAGCGCTGCCGAATACCGACGGTTCCGGCCTTGTGCCGTCCGGCCACGCGGTGGCACACGGCCGGACGGCGGCCCGGGGTCCGGCGGCTGCTCGACATGGCCGAGGTCGCGTCAGGTCGCCGCGATCGCGTCGAGGATGTCGAGCCGTGCCGCTCGCCGAGCCGGGCGGACGGCCGCGACCACCCCGGCGAGCGCGCCGACGACCGCGATGATCGCCAGTTGCGCCACCGGCGCGGCGAAGGCGCCGTCGCTCGCCGCCCGGCCCACGGCCCAGCCGAGCAGCAGCCCCAGCCCCAGCCCACCCGCCGTGCCGAAGACCGCGACGATGAGCGACTCCCAGCGGACCATCGAGCGCAGTTGCCCGCGGGTCATGCCGACCGCGCGCAGCAGCCCGAGCTCGCGGGTGCGCTCGTGCACCGACAGCGCGAGGGTGTTGGCGATGCCGAGGAGGGCGATGACGATCGCCAGCGCCAGCAGGACGTACACCAGCGTCAGCAAGGTCCGCACGCCGGACGCCTGCGCGTCGAGGTACTCCGCCCGGTCCCGTACCGACGGTGCGCCGTACGGCCGCGCGGCGTCCGTGACGGCGCGCTTGGCCGCCGCCGGCTCCGTACCGGCCCGGAGCGTGATGAGCACCGTCGTGTCCTGGGACTGCCGGTCGTGAGGCGTCCACTCCGCGCGCGGGATCAGGTAGCCGCCGACGGGACCGCCGGAGGGATAGACCCCGCCCACGATGAGCGTCCGGGACGTTCCATCGGAGAACCGGACGTTCACCGGCGTCCCGGTGTGCCAGCCCCGTTTCGCCGCGACGTCCGCGGCCACCGCGAACCGCCCCGGCCCGATCCGCGCGGCGGGGCCGAGGTCGATCACCCGGCCGAGCGCGGCCGGATCGGCGTATCGCACCTGTACGGACCTGCCTCCGATCCGGAGGTCGCCGACGCCCACCCCGGCGGCGGCCGACGTCTGGGGAAGACGCGCGACGTCCTCGGCCAGCCGCGGGCTGAACCCCGCGGTGCCGGAGGTGCCGGCAGCGGAGATCACGAGGTCGCCGCCGAACGACCGGGCGACGGTGCTCCGCACGGACGCCTCGGATGAGGCGGCCAGCACAGTCACCAGCGTGACCACCCCGACACCGACCATGAGCGCGGTCGCCGCCCCGGCGGTGCGCCGCGGGGCGCGCACGGCGTTCCGGCGGGCGAGCGTGCCGGTGAGGCGGCGCAGCGGCGCGCCGAGCAGCGCGGCGGCGTACCGGGCCGCGACCGGTCCGAACACCACCATGCCGACGATGCCGGCGACCGCGGCGACGCCGGCGACCGGCATCGAGTCGCCGCCGACCACCGAGCCGAGGACGAGGACGACGCAGATCGCCAGCAGACCCCCGCCGACGACGGCCCGTGCCCGGGGAACGCCGGGCGGCTCGGCCGCCGTCTCGCGGAGCGCGGCCAGCGGCGGCGTCCGCGCGGCGTGGACCGCCGGGACCAGGCCGGCCAGCAGCGTGACGAGCAGGCCGACGGGCACGGCGACGGCGACCGTCGCCGGCGTGAGCACGAGCCCGCCGACGGGCAGGGCCGCACCCATCGCGGCGAACACGCCGCCCAGCAGCGTGGCGAAGCCGAGACCGCCCGCCACACCGGCCAGCGAGGCCGCCAGGCCGACGGCCAGCGCCTCGACGACGACCGAGCCGAGCACCTGCCGTCGCGACGCGCCCAGCGCCCGCAGCAGCGCCGACTCCCGGACCCGCTGCGCGACGGTGATCGAGAAGGTGTTGTGGATGCTGAGCGAGCCGACCAGCAGCGCGACCCCGGCGAAGACGAGCAGGAACGCCCGGAACATCGTCAAGAAGCCCTTCGTGACGGCCGACATGCCCTCGTCGCCGAGCGCCTTGCCGGTGACCGCCTCGGTCCCGGGCGGCAGCACCCGGCGTACGCGCTCGGCCAGCGTGGCCTGCGACACGCCCGCCGCCGCGCGGATCGACACACTGGTGACACGGTCCGGCGCCCCCGCCACATAGCGGCGGGCGCCCTCCAGGGTGAAGGCGGTGAACGACGTCCCGCCGAACCCGTCCTGGTCGCCGAACTTCGCCAGCCCGACGATCCGCACCGGTACCCGCCGCGGCGTGAGCACGGCGGTCACGTCGCCGACGCGCAGCCGCCCCTGGCGGGCGACGGCCCGGTTCACCACGACCTCGTCCAGGGCGTACGGCGCGCGCCCCTCGACGAGGTGGTACGGGTTGAGCCGCGCGTCGGTGAGCCAGTTCCCGGCCGTCCGCGGCCCCAGCACCTCGATCGGCCGGCCGTCCTTGCCCAGGAGCTGGCCGATGCCCTGGATCACCGGTTCGGTGACGGCCACGCCCGGCACACCCCGCACCCGGTCGGCGACGGAGGCGTCGATCGGTCCGCGTATCGCCCCGGGACTGTCGCTGACGCTCGTGGCGTTGCGCACCGACACGTCCGTACCCGCGTACGCCTGCGCGAAGAACCGGCCGATCGAGCGGTCCAGGGTGTCGCCCAGCACGAGCGTCCCCGTCAGGAAGGACACGCCCAGGAAGACGGCGACGAACGAACCGGCGAGACGACGCTTGCGCGCCCACAGCGCCTTCAGCGCGATGCGCGTCATCGCCGCCCCCGTACGGTGCCGCCGTCGGCGAGGACGCTCATCCGATCGAGCACGGTCCTGGCGGTGGGCGCCTCGATCCGGCCGGCGACACGGCCGTCGGCCAGGAAGACGGCCGTGTCGGCGTACGCGGCGGCGGCCGGATCGTGCGTGACCATCACGATCGTCTGTTCCAGCTCGGTGACGGCCTCGCGGAGGAACGCGAGGATCTCCGCGCCGGTCCGCGAGTCCAGGTTCCCGGTCGGCTCGTCGGCGAAGATGATCTGCGGGCGGCCCGCGAGCGCCCGGGCCACCGCGACCCGCTGCTGCTGTCCGCCGGACAGTTCGGCCGGCCGGTGCGAGAGCCGGTCGCCGATCCCGACCGTGTCGATCACGGTGTCGAGCCAGTCCCGGTTCGGCCGCGCCCCCGAGAGGGTCATGGGCAGGGTGATGTTCTCCCAGGCGTTCAGGGCCGGGACCAGGTTGAACGACTGGAACACGAATCCCACGCGCTCCCGCCGCACGGTCGTGAGCTGCCGGTCCGTCAGCTCGCCGAGTTCGACCTCGCCGATGAAGACCTGACCGGACGTCACGGCGTCCAGGCCGGCGACGCAGTGCATCAACGTGGACTTCCCCGCCCCCGACGGCCCCATGATCGCGGTGAACCGCCCGCCGGGGAACGCCACGGTGACGTCGTCGAGCGCCCGCACCACCGCGTCACCGGCCCCGTACACCTTCGTCGCGGCCACCGCCCGGGCCACCGGTTCGTCTCTCATCGCGCCTCTCCTCGAGCTCGTCTGCTCTGGAAAGGCTCTCCGCGTGCTCCGGCGGACGTCGTCGCACGCCGAGACGAACCATCGCTGCGCCCCGCAGGGTAGGCAGCCGGGCCTCCGGCTACCTCACCGGGAGTAGAACCGCCGGCGCACCTCGGCGACCTGCCGCTTCAAGAGCCGCCGCGACGGCGGGCCGATCGATCCCGCTCGTCGACGCGCACCGGAACTCCTCACCGGACCCGGCGGACCGGCCTCACTGCGTCGCCGTGACGAGACAACGCTGCAGCTCCTCGACCGCCTCCGGGGCGCCTTCGACCGTGACCTCACTCGGCTCACCGGCGCTCTCCCGGTTCCACAGCCGGCGCAGCACGGCCGCCGGCGGACCGCTCACCGTCACGTCCGCCGCGTCGTCACCGGCACCGTCCTCGACGGCGAACAGACCCGGACCGGTCCGCACCCGCCACGCCGCACCGTCGGTCCGCACCACGTACGTCCGGCCCGGCGAGCCGTCCAGGATGTCGGTGAAGTAGTCGCCCCACTCGGCGACGCCGAACGCCACGAAGACCTTGAGCAACTCGTCGATGCCGTCGACGGCGAGGTCATCCGGGATCGGCGCGACCGGCTGCCCGGTGCCGAGCTCGGCGTCGATGCGGTGGATGACCGTCTCCTGCGCCATCCGCCGGATCCAGAAGCCGACGGTCTGGTCGGGGGTGTACCAGGTGCCGGCCGGGTCCTCCGGCCTGCGGGCGGCGAACTCCTGACGCAGCCCCGCGTACGCCTTGTCGAGCAGCGCGAGCGGTTCCTCATCCGCGAGCTCCTTCGGCGGCCAGACGTCCGGCTCGGCGCCCTCCCGCATCGCGAGGGTCTTGTGCAGGTACACCCGGCCGACGTGGCGGGTCAGGTCGGCGACCGTCCAACCGGGGCAGCTCGGCACCGCCGCGGACAGGTCACCCGGCACGACGGCCCGCAGCCGGGCGAAGTCGGCCTCAAGACAGTCGAGGAATCGCGAACTCTCCATGCCCCACAGTCCAGCACACCCCCTGCGCCGGCTCGGCCTCTTTGATCATCTGATCCTGAGCACGGAGTGAATCACCACGACCGCCGCGAGCGGTACCGCATCCTGTCAGCGGATGCGACCCGGCAGCGGGGGCCGAAACCAACGCGGGGCGTCTTCAAGGCTGCCGATCCGTACCCACCGGCAGCCACCGCTGAAGACATAGGCCGTTATCTCCCCGTCGTCTGAGATGAAGGTGTGCCTCCGGCCGGGCCCGGTGCACAGCAACAAGATCGCATGACCCGGTGATGCTGCCACCCATCGCTCGAATACGCCAACCAATGGGCGGGACTACTGGTGGGAAGGTACTTCCGGTCCTGGCTATTGTTGATCTTGATCCTGAACCTGGACCTCGGAGATGAACATTGGACTCTCGGGGCGACCTGGACCGGCGAGGCCGGGCACTGGCCGGATATGCCGCCGGCTACCTCTCCGCAGATGCCACAGACCTGCTGCGGATCGTGGTCGCAGCCGAATCAGGCGGCCCTGCCCTCGACGATGAACTGCACCTACTGGTCCGCGACTGGAGGACCACATGGCGGCTGTCCCCGGTCGCCGCTCCGATCGCCCCGGATGCTCCCGTTGAGGCCGAATATCAAATCGCCTGCGTCACGGCCCTTCTGGGCGAACCACCCGCAGCGACAATCAGACGGCCACCACAAGGGGGGCGTGGGGGGCGGCAGCCCCCCACATCGGAGGGCTCCGGGGGGTCGTCCCCCCGGGCCAGCATGACGAAGGGCCAGTGGGGAGCGGCTCCGCCGCGACCACACTGACCCCAGGCCATTTGTGGAGCTATGGGGATTCGAACCCCAGACCTCCTCCATGCCATGGAGGCGCGCTACCAACTGCGCCATAGCCCCGCGCTTCCCGACCGGAGTCTCCCCCGCTCGGTGCTGCGCCAGTCTATAGGACTTCGCGACCAGACCTGTAATCGAATACGCGAGCGTCCTATGACCTCAGGTTTCGCTGTCGGCCCGGTCGTCGCTGAGGACCGGTTCGGGGAGGGTGCCGGCGTTGTGCTCGACGAGGCGCCAGTCGCTGCGGCCCTCTTCGAGGACGGACCAGCAGCAGTTGGACAGCCCGCCGAACCGGCTCCAGAGCTCCTCGGGGAAGCCGAGCCAGCGGAGCATGCCGAGTCGTAGCGCGGCGCCGTGAGAGGCGACGACGAGCAGGCCGCCCGCGGGGATCTCGGTCAGGCCCCTGTCGATGGCCGCGGTGACCCGTTTGGAGACCTGCTCGGTGGTCTCGCCACCGGGCGGCTGCCAGAGCGAGTGCTCGGTGGGGTACTTCGCCCGGATCTCGGAATTGGTGAGGCCTTCCCACTCCCCTCCGCCGCGTTCGATCAGGTCGCGGTCGAGGGTGACGGACAGGCCGGTGACCGCGCTGAGCGCCTCGGCCGTGTGGGCGGCGCGCTGCAGCGGGGAGGCGAGGATGGCGGTCGGGCGCAGCGCGGCGAGGAGGCGCGCGGCCCGGACGGCCTGTTCGCGTCCGGTGTCGTCGAGCGGGATGTCGGTGGAGCCTTGGAAACGGCGTTCGACGTTCCAGGTGGTCTGACCGTGCCGCCACAGCACGATCTTGCGCGATTCGGTCACTGACCGTCACCGGCCCGTACGCGCTGTTCCGAGTGGGCGTTGATGTCGTCGGGCAGGGGGACCGGGGGGCAGTCCTTCCACAGCCGTTCGAGCGCGTAGTAGACGCGGTCCTCTTCGTGCTGGACGTGCACGATGATGTCGGCGTAGTCGAGGAGCACCCAGCGGCCTTCGCGCTCTCCCTCACGGCGGATGGGCTTGGCGCCGGCGTCCTCGCGCAGCCTCTTCTCGATCTCGTCCACGATGGAGCGCACTTGGCGGTCGTTGGCGGCCGAGCACAGGACGAACGCGTCCGTGATGACCAGTTGGTCGCTCACGTCGTAGGCGATGATGTTGTCAGCCAGCTTCTCGGCCGCGGCCTCGGCGGCGATCTGGACCAGCTGGGTGGCCCTCTCGGATGCGGTCACGGTGTGGTCGTTTTCCTCCTTGGGGGCGTTACCGTCAACCGTCACGATAAAGCCCTCGTTTGTTTATGTACTGCACGATTCCGTCTGGGACGAGGTACCAGACCGGCTCTCCGGCCCGTACGCGCTCTCGGCACTCGGTCGAGGAGATCGCCAGCGCGGGCACTTCCACCAGGCTGACACCGCCCTCGGGAAGGCCGGGATCGGCGAGATGGTGGCCGGGCCGGGTACAGCCTATGAAATGCGCGAGCCTGAAGAGCTCATCCGTGTCACGCCACGTCAACATCTGGGCGAGCGCGTCTGCCCCCGTGATGAAGTACAACTCGACGTCGGGGCCGTGTATTTCGCGCATCTCCCGAAGGGTGTCGATCGTGTACGTGAGCCCGGGACGTTCGATGTCGACGCGGCTGACCGAGAACCTCGGATTCGAGGCGGTCGCGATGACCGTCATCAGGTAGCGATCCTCGGCGGCCGAGGTCTTGCGGCCCTCCTTCATCCAGGGCTGGCCGGTCGGCACGAAGATGACCTCGTCGAGCCGGAACAGGTGAGCGACCTCGCTCGCCGCGATCAGGTGGCCGTGGTGGATCGGGTCGAACGTGCCACCCATGATTCCGAGACGGCGGCGCTCCGGGGCGGTGCTCATGCGCCGACCTTAGTGAGCGTTTGGATCGGTCCTTTCAGCACGCCCCTCCTTGCGGGCTCGGTCGCGTTCGCTCCGCGAGCGCGCGGAGCGAACGCCCACCGCGCCGGCGATCAGTGCTCGGCGGCGTTCCGCAGGGCGAGCGTGGTCGCCCCGAGGGTGACGGTGTCCGAACTGAGAGGCGTCAGCACCATGCCCACGACCGAGCCGTCGGCCCAGGCGCAGGCGGAGCTCGCCCCCGTCGTCCCCTTCCCGCAGCGCAGGACGCCACCGAGGGGTCCTGCCGGAAAGTCACTGGTGTCCGTGACCCCCATACCCAGGAACATGGAGTCGACCTCCTCTGAGGCCGAACGGGACTGCAGCTCCGCGCGGAGTTCGGGGATGTCGTCGCCCGACATGCCGACGAAGACGAGGGGCTGCTGCGTGTCGCCCTTCTTGAGGTAAATGGCGATCTTGGCCTTGGCGTAGACCGCCGCGGTGGTGCCCGTGCTGTTGCCCATCGACTTGCGCATGTTCTGGATCATCCGGTCGGCGACGCTGCCCGTGATGCGCTTGTAGTCGCCGATCGACGCGGGGACGTCGATGGAGCGGGGGGTGTCCGTCGGCGCGGCATCCGGAGCGCTCGACGACGCGGACGGCGCCGCCGTGGCCGCGCCGGGCTTCTGCTTGTCCCCGGACGACGACAGCCCGATGAGGATGGCGAGCCCCCCGAAGACGACGACGGCACCCGCGGTGGACAGCGCGATGATCAGGCCGGCGCGGCTCTTCCTGGGCGGCATGGGAGGGGGTCCGTACGGCTGCCACGGCCCGGGACCGCCCGGCGGTGGGCCACCTCCTGGCACCGTGCCGCCCCCGCCCGGCATCGGCCCGCCGTAGTACGGCGCTCCGCCGTACGGTTGCGACGGGGTGCCCCATCCCGAGTTCTGATACTCGGGCCCGCCGCCCTGCCCAGTCGTCATGTTCTCGCCTTACCTGACTTATCTGTTATTTATGAAGAACTTTAACAGTTAATTGTTCGCCCTCCATAGCGAATACCGGCCAGGCTCGGACGAATTACTCGAGCCCCGGGAGCGGCGGTTCGCCCGATTCCCAGGTCACGACACGGATCGCCTTACCGACCTCCACGCGCGGAATGGTCCCGGTCGGCAGAACGCGCACGTCGCACGACACACCCAGCTCGGCCGACAGCTCGTCCGCCAGCCCCGGCCCGGCCCCTTCGCAGGCGACGAGGATCCGCGCCATCGCCTTCCGGCGGTCGACGACGACCTGGTAGTGCGGGGAGGCGTGCCGCAGGACGACGGTCTCGATCTCCCGCGGGAAGACGTTCACGCCCCGGATCACGAGCATGTCGTCGCGGCGGCCGAGCACCTTGCTCATCCGTACGAGCGTGCGCCCGCACGGACAGGGATCGTGGGACAGGGAGGCGACGTCGCCGGTGCGGTACCGCAGCAGCGGCATGGCCTCCTTCGGCGTGCTGAACACCAACTCCCCCGGCGTGCCATCCGGGACCGGCGCACCCGTGGCGTCCACCGCCTCGACGAGGAAATGGTCCTCATTGACGTGCAGCCCGGAACGTTCGAGGCACTCGGTGGCCACCCCGGGACCGATGATCTCCGACAGGCCGTAGAGGTCCAGCGCCGCCAGGCCGAGCAGGTCCTCGATGGTCGAACGGAGCCCCTCCGACCACGGCTCGGCCCCGAACAGGCCCGCCTTGAGGTTCAGCTCGACGCCCGCCTCGCGCGCCGCCTCCCCGAGGCGTACGGCGTAGGACGGCGTGCACGTCAGGATGTCGGGTCGCAGGTCGGCGAGCAGGCGGAGCTGGCGCTCGGTCATGCCGCCCGACATCGGGACCACGGTGACGCCCAGGGCGATCGCGCCCTGGTGGATGCCGATGCCGCCGGTGAACAGCCCGTACCCGTACGCGTTGTGGACCACGCTGCCGGGCGCGGCCCCCGCACAGGCCAGCGACCGCGCGCACATCTCCCCCCACAACGCCAGGTCGCGGCGCGTGTACGCGACGAGGGTCGGCCGTCCCCCGGTGCCGCTGGAGCCGTGCACGGCGGCGACCTCCTCCATCGGCACGGCGAGCATCCCGTACGGGTAGGAGTCCCACAGGTCCTGCTTGGTGGTGAAGGGCAGGCGGTGCAGGTCGTCGAGCGTGACATCCGGGCCGCCGGCGACGCCGGCCGCCCGCAGCCGCCCGCCCTGCAGGCCGTCCGCGGCGATCAGCCGGTCGACCAGGTCGCGCAGCCGACGTTGGCGCACCGTGGTGAGCTCGTCGCGCGACATCGTCTCCGCGGGCACCGGCCCGTATGACTCCGCCATGGTGGGAGTAGATCCCGCCTCGCCCCACCGCGCAAGAGCGCACAGGTCGAATCCCGCGCCACCCGCTGTGGGGAACTCCGGGCCACGACGGCCCGTCAGACATAGCATGCCGAATATGACGAGCAACACGCCGGACCGTTCTCGCACGCGTTTCCCCGGGATCAGCTCCCGCGCCTATGAGCATCCCGCGGACCGGTCGGCGCTCGTCGCCCTCCGGTCGCTCAGCGGCTTCGACACGGTGCTGCGGCGCCTCGCCGGGCTGTTCAGCGAGCGCGCGATCCGCCTGATGTTCCTCGGCGGCACGGTACGCGCGAGCGAGAGCCAGTACCGCCACCTGTACGACATCATGCGGGACAGCGCCTACATCCTCGACCTTCCCGAGGTCCCGGAGCTGTACGTCACGCAGGACCCGACACCGAACGCCATGACGATCGGCGTCGACAATCCGTTCATCGTCGTCAACACCGGCCTGATCGACCTCCTCGACGACGAGGAGCTGCGGTTCGTCGTCGGGCACGAGGTCGGGCACGTGCTGTCCGGGCACGCCGTGTACCGCACGATGGCCATGATCCTCACCAACCTCGGCGCCCGGATCGCGTGGCTGCCACTCGGCAACATCGCGATCGCGGCGATCCTCATGGGCCTGAACGAATGGCAGCGCAAGTCGGAGCTGTCGGCGGACCGCGCGGGCCTGCTGGCCGGCCAGGACGTCGAGGCGGCCAAGCGGGCGCTGATGAAGCTCGCGGGCGGCGCGCGGTTGTCGGAGATGGACGCCGAGTCGTTTCTGGAGCAGGCTCGGGAGTACGACGCGGCCGGCGACGTCCGCGACGGTCTGCTGAAGTTCCTCAACCTGCTGAACCGCTCGCACCCGTACGCCGTGATCCGGTTCGCCGAGCTCGACCGGTGGGCCCGCGACGGCGAGTACGCCCGGGTCCTCGGCGGCGACTACGAGCGGCGCGCGGACGACTCGAGCGCCTCGATCTCCGAGGAGATCAAGAACGCCGCCAAGGCCTACCAGGAGTCGTGGAGCCGCAGCGCGGACCCGTTCATCGGCGCGGTGAAGGGGGTCGCCGAAGGGGCCGTCAACGCGGGCGAGAAACTCTTCGGCCGGTTCGGCCGGGGCCCGGACGACAACCAGCAGAACTGAACCCGCCGGGGCAGCCTCAGCCGGGGCAGGGGACGACGGCCGCCAGAATTGAACCGGCCGGGGCGGCCTCAGCCGGGGCAGGGGACGATGGCCGCCAGAACTGAGCCTGCCGGGGCGGCCTCGGCCGAAGCCGCTCCTGGCCTTCGGCGTGAGCGGCGTGGCGTTTCCGCGTAACCTTGGGTTCACTTCTTGAACACGCTAGGGGACTCCATGCCGAGGCCAGGCTCGTCCACGACCCCGGGTTCGCAGTCGTCGCTCCGGGAGGCGAACCAGCGGCGGGTGATCCAGGCGGTGCGGTCCGCCGAAGCGCCCACCCAGGCCGAGATCGCCCGAAGCACGGGGCTGTCGCGGGCCACCGTCTCCAACATCGTGCGGAAACTGGCGGCGGACGGGGTGCTCATCACGACGCCGACGTCGGCGGGCGGCCGACGGGCCCGCGCGGTGTCCCTGGCGCCCGCCGCCGGGCTGGCCGTCGGCGTGGACTTCGGCCACTCGCACCTGCGCGTGGCGGTCGGCAACCTCGCCCGCGAGGTCGTCGCCGAGCGGGCGATGCCCCTGGACGTCGGGGCGTCGGCGGCCGACGGGCTCGCGGCGGCCGAGCGACTGATGGACGAGCTGCTCGCCACCGTCGACGCGACGCGGGCCGACGTGACGGGGATCGGGCTCGGTGTGCCGGGCCCGATCGACGCGGCCGGCGGCACCCTCGGATCCAGCACCATCCTGCCCGGCTGGGCCGGCATCAAGGCGGCCAAGGAGGCCCGGCGGCGTTTCGGCCGCCCGGTGCACGTGGACAACGACGCCAACCTCGGCGCGCTGGCCGAGGTGACGTGGGGCGCCGCGCGCGGCCACGCCGACGCCGCCTACATCAAGATCAGCTCTGGGGTCGGGGCGGGCATCGTCATCGGCGGCCGCGTGTACCACGGGCCGGGCGGGACGGCCGGCGAGATCGGGCACATCACGCTGAACGAGGACGGCCCGATGTGCCGCTGCGGCAACCGCGGCTGCCTGGAGACCTACGCCGGCGGCCGCTACCTCGCCGAGCTGCTGCGGCCGGCCCACGGCGACGGCCTGACGACGGCGCGGATCGTGGAGCTGGCTCTGTCCGGCGACGCCCCGTGCCGGCGGGCGGTCGGCGACGCCGGGCGGTACGTCGGCACGGGTGTGGCCAGCCTGTGCAACCTGCTCAATCCCCGCCTGGTCGTGGTCGGCGGCGACCTGGCCCGGGCCGAGAACCTCCTGCTGGAGCCCATGCTGGAGGCCGTACGGCGCTCGGCCGTCTCCAGCGCCGCCGCGCTCGTGTCGATCGTGCCCGGCGTGCTGGGCGACCGGGCGGAGGTCCTCGGGGCGTTGGCCCTGGTCATGAACGCGTGGGAAACCGTTTAACTAGTGAACGCAAATGGCACACTTTGGCCAGATCTTAATTCAGGTCTTGATTTGATCTTGGTGTTGGGTCTTTGATCACAGGGCTTCGTCCCTCCTGACCCCGCCTGGAGCACGCTTCATGAGACTCCGGATCAAGGCTGCCCGTATCGGGACGGCCCTGGCGATCACCGTGTCAGGCCTGGCCCTGACCGCGACCGGCGCCAGCAGCGCCCAGTCGCCCTACCTCGACCCGCACGCCTCCGTCTCCACCCGCGTCGCCGACCTCCTCAAGCGCATGACGATCGAGGAGAAGGTCGGCCAGCTCGCCCAGCCCGCAGTCGTGAACATGCAGGGCGACTGCCAGTGGTCCGGCGGCGCCCTGGTCGAGTCCTGCATGCAGCACGTTCTCGGCGACCTGAAGGTCGGCTCGGTGCTGTCCGGGGGCGGCGAGACCCCGGTGAACAACACGCCGAAGGACTGGGCCGAGATGGTGAACACGGTCCAGAAGTACGCCATCGACCACTCGCGGCTGCACATCCCGATCGTGTACGGCGTGGACGCGGTGCACGGGCACAACAACGTGCTCGGTGCGACGAAGTTCCCCCAGCAGATCGGCGTCGGCGCGACGTGGGACACGCAGCTCTCTCACGCGATGGGCGAGTCGACGGCGAAGGCGGTCAAGGCCACCGGACCGCAGTGGGACTTCGCGCCGGTCCAGGACATCTCGCGCGACACCCGCTGGGGCCGCTACTACGAGACCTACTCCGAGGACCCCTACCTCGCGGGCGCGCTCGGCGCGGCCAATGTGCAGGGCCTGCAGAAGACCGGCGAGGTCAGCGCGACGGTGAAGCACTTCGCCGGGTACTCCCAGCCGTTCGCCGGCCACGACCGTACCGAGGCGCACCTGGACCCGCGCTACTTCCAGGACACGTTCCTGCCGTCGTACAAGGCGGCCGTGGACGCGGGCGCCGACACGGTCATGGTGAACTCCGGGTCGATCAACGGCATCCCGGCGCACGCCTCGCACTACCTGCTCACCGACCTGCTGCGCCGCCAGTGGGGCTTCAAGGGCGTCGTGGTCAGTGACTGGAACGACGTCGACAGCCTGCGGACGGCGTACCACCTGACCGACACCTACGCGGGCGCGGTGGCCATCGCGATCAACGCGGGCGTCGACATGGGCATGCTGCCGCCCGGTGAGGTCGACGGGTTCGTCCAGGGCCTGCTGGACGACGTCAAGAACGGCCAGGTCAGCAAGCACCGCCTCGACGAGGCCGTGTCCCGGGTCCTCGCCCTGAAGTTCAAGCTCGGCCTGTTCGAGCACCCGTACGTCGACCCGTCCAAGGCCGACGCGGCCGTGCTGGGCGCGGACAAGGACCTGGCCGTCCAGGCCGCGACCGAGTCGCAGACGCTGCTGAAGAACGACGGGAACGTGCTGCCGCTGTCGACCGGCACCGGCAAGGTGGTCGTGACCGGCCCGAGCGCCGACTCGATCCCCAACCAGAACGGCGGCTGGACCATCCAGTGGCAGGGCATCCCCGCCGGCGTGAACGACCCGGGTGTGACCGTCTACCAGGGCATCAAGAACGTCATCGGCGACCACGCCAAGCTCGTCGCGAAGGCCGACGACGCGGTCGATGAGACCAAGAACGCCGACGCGGCGATCGTGGTCGTGGGCGACAAGCCCGGCGCCGAGGGCGTCAACGACCAGGAGCAGCCCGAGCTCGCCGCCGACCAGCAGGACCTCGTCGACCGCCTGCAGGCCACCGGCAAGCCGGTGATCGTGGTGGTCGTCGCCGACCGGCCGCTGGTGCTCGGCAAGGCGGCCGACGCCAAGCAGCTGCTCATGGCGTGGCTGCCGGGCAGCGAGGGCGGCACCGCCGTGGCGAACGTGCTGTTCGGCAAGGCCAACCCGAGCGGGCGCCTCCCGGTGTCCTGGCCGAAGACCACCGGCGACGAGCCGATGTTCTACCAGCAGCTGCCGGGCACGAACGGCGGCACCAGCTCCGGCTACGACCCGCTGTTCGCGTTCGGCGCGGGCCTGTCCTACACGACGTACGCGGTGCAGGGCGTGACGGTCTCCGGCGGGAGCACGGTGAAGGTGTCGGTGAAGGTCGCCAACACCGGTTCACGGGACGGCGACTTCGTGGTGCCCGTGTTCGCCCAGCAGCCGGTCAGCCGGATCGTCGCCCCGCCGAACCGCCTCGTCGCCTTCACGCGGGTGCCGCTCAAGGCGGGCCAGTCGACCACTGTGTCGCTGTCCTTCCCCCGGTCCCGCCTCGCGGTGACCCAGGGCGACATCGACGGTTCCGGCACCCGCGCGGTGCTCCCGGGCCTGTACAAGATCGTCGCCGGCGACAAGTCCGCCGACCTGACGATCGGCTGACGGACCGGCCGTAGGCCACGACTGATCACGAAGAGGCCGCGGGGCGATCCACGATCGCCCCGCGGCCTCCGCGTTTTCATACCGTACGGCTCGCCCGCGGCCCGTCGAGATTCCACGAGACGATCTTGGTGGGTGTGATTCTGATCATCTCTCGGGACATGCCGGGCACGGGTGGCTCCTGGTCGGTCAGCGCCACCGCCTTGCCCCGGATCTCGATGCCCCGGGGCGCCCAGGGATCGATCGTCGCCAGGTCGTCCACGACGAACGCGACCGTGCTGCCCTCCTGGACGTTCCGGAACTTCTTCGACCTGCCCATCGCGCCCCCGCCGATGAAGATCGTGCCGGTGCCGGCGTCGAGGTGGAAATTGGTCGGGTTGTTCTGCACCTGGCCGTCGGGCGAGACGGTGGCCAGCCGCCCGATGTGCTGTGTGGCCAGGTAGTCGAGTTCGGCCCGGGTGAAGGTCATATGTGCCGGTCCTTCCGTTAGAGGAACGAGAGTGGATCACTGGAGCGGGGGCGCCGCGTTCTCCAGGCCGTCGATGCTGCCAGACATGATCGTGCGGACGTGTTCGGTGATGTGCTGGAGCGGCCAGTCCCACCAGGCCAGGGCGAGAAGGCGGGCGATGTCCGCGTCGCTGTAGCGGCGGCGGATGAGTCTGGCCGGGTTGCCGCCGACGATGCCGTAGTCGGGGACGTCGTCGACGACGACGGAACCGGAGGCGATGATCGCTCCGTGGCCGATGCGGACGCCGGGCATCACCATGGCCCGGTAGCCGAGCCAGACGTCGTTGCCGACGACGGTGTCACCCCGTCCGGGCAGGCCGGTGATGAGGTCGAAGTGCTCGGCCCAGGAACCGCCCATGATCGGGAAGGGGAACGTCGAGGGGCCATCGATGCGGTGGTTGGCGCCGTTCATGATGAACCGCACGCCTTCGGCCAGCGCGCAGAATTTCCCGATGACCAGTTTTTCCGGCCCGTAGTGGTACAGCACGTTACGGTCTTGAAAGCGGTTCGGATCATCCGGATCGTCGTAGTAGGAGAACTCCCCGACTTCGATCAGCGGCGAGGTGATCAGCGGCTTCAGCAGCACCACACGCGGCTGCTCGGGCATTGGATGGACCACGGTCGGGTCGGCGGGAACAGCCGGCATCACGAATCGTTTCCCACCCGCCGCGGCCGGGTGAACGCTTCGGAAAAGCATCGCTTACTCCACTAGTGCGACAGTTGATGCACTAAGATACTGCCACGACGCTGTTCCACCGAGCAACCGGACCACCAGCGATGACTCCCCCAGCACCACGGCCAGAGGACACCCGCCCCGTGCCACCGCCGCAGCGCCGCCCCGGCGGCCGTACCGCCCGTATCCGTACGCAGGTGCTCGACGCGGTCCTCGCGGAGCTCGGCGAGCGCGGTTATGACGGGCTCACCATGGACGTCGTCGCCGCCCGCGCGGGCGTGAACCGCGCGACGGTGTACCGGCGCTGGGGAGACGTCGGCGGCCTGCTCGCCGACGTCCTCGACGCGGCGAGCGACGACGCCTGGCGGCCACCGGACACCGGCTCCCTGACAGGGGACCTGGCAGGGCTGAACCATGAGATCCAGGACGCACTGACCGCAGAGCCGCCGATCGTCGCAGCCCTGATCGCGGCCTCATTCCGCTCCGAGAAGGCCGCCCAGGCCCAACAGCGGCTCTGGGAGGACCGGTACGCCCGCTGCGAGATCGTCGTCAGCCGGGCCGTCCGGCGGGGCGAACTCCCGCCGCACACCGACGCTCGGCGGCTGCTCATCGCCGCCACCGCGCCGCTGTACCACCACCTGGTGCTTCTCCGTACGCCACCCGACCCGCACCTACCCGACCACGCGGCCAGAACCGCCGCCCTCGCCGCATCCGCCGGGGCCTTCACCGAACCCCCGTCGGCCGGCGACACCTGACGGGCCCCAACGTCCCGCCTCCCACCACTTCCCTGGGAGGAACTCCGCGACCGTGGCCATCGCGGCAACCGCGCCGTCATCCGTGCCCTGCGCGTGTCAGACGACCGGGATGATGCCACCGTCGACTCGGTACTGGGCTCCCGTCAGCCAGCGGGCGCGGCTGGAGGCCAGGAAGGTGACCAGTTCCGCTGCGTCTTCGGGCCTGCCGGGTTTCGCCATGGGGACGTTCAGGCTGGTGGCGAGGTCGCGTTGGACCTGTTCGAGGGTGACGCCGCGGTTTTCGGCGTACTTGCGGTGCTGGGCGATCGCGCCGGGAGTGGGGATGAAGCCCGGAAGTACGCAGACCACCCGGACGCCTGCCGGGCCCAACTCGACCGCCAGCAAGCGGCTGTAGGCGTTGAGCGCGGCCTTGGCCGCAGCGTACGCGGCCTGGCCCTGCGGCGGGAGATGACTGGCGATGGAAGAGACGTGGACGACGACGCCGGTGCCGCGTTCGACCATGCCCGGGACGAGATGGCGGTCCATCCGGACCGCGCTGAGCAGGTTCAGGTGCAGGTCGGCCTCCCACGTTTCCTCGGTTCGGCGCAGGGTCTCCTCTGGTGCGGAGCCGCCGCCCGCGTTGTTGACCAGGATGTCGACGCCACCGGTGTGGTCGATGACCTGACGGGCCAGGTCCGCGGCGCCGTCGGCCGTGGCCAGGTCCGCGGCGATGAACGTCGCGGGCAGGTCCTCCTCCGGCGGCTTGCGTGCCGCGGCCAGGACGGTGGCGCCGGCGGCGTGGAAGCGCCGGACGATCGCCGCCCCGAGTCCCCGGCTTCCCCCGGTCACGAGCACCCGACGGCCGGTCAGCTCCTCGTCGACGCCGGCCGGTGTGTTCTGATCACGTTCCACGATCGCTGCTCCTTGGTGTCCGCGACCGGCCTTCGGTCGCGCCAGCCAAATTAGCTTACTTTCGCGTAAGTCAGTTAATGGGGTGGGATGATGGCGGCATGCCCCAGCGCGTCGACGGCCGGCGTACCGACACTCGTGAACGCATTCGTGTCACAGCCTTGGAGATGTTCACAACGCAGGGTTACGAGCTGACCACGTTGGCCCAGGTGGCGGACCGGCTCGGCATCACACGACCGGCGGTCTACCACCATTTCCGCAGCAAGGAAGACCTGCTCACGAATTCCTACGACAGGCTCCTGCCGGCGTTGGAAGAACTCGTCGCGTCTCTGCGGACGGCGACTCCGTCACGAGCCGGGGCTCTGCGTGAACTCAGCGCGCTCCTCCACGGCGAGGACGGACCCTTGCTCGTCTGCGCCAGGGTGAACGAACACGCCATGCGCGGCATACCGGCCGCGTCCGCGTTGCTGAACCGCTTGGAGGACCTCACGCGGCTGCTCGCCGCGGGAACCGACGTCGACGGCCTCATGCGGGGGCGTCTCGCCGTGAACGCCCTGGTGATGGCCGCCGGCCGTGGTGACCAGCTCGGCGGCACAACCGACCAGCGATCAGCTACGGCTCTCACGATCGCGAGCGAACTCCTGGGCATCCCGGCGACCCCGAACACGTACGGCGATCACCGCGTGCCAGAACCAGGATTCGAGCGTCGTTGACACGGCGCCGTGAACGCACGGAATCGATCGTGGGTTCTCTTGGCATCAGGGACGTCGGCCGCCGAGGGCCAGGGCGAGGCCTGCTGCCAGGCACAGCGCCGCCGCCACGGTGAACGCCGTGCCGGCCGCGAGGCCGCCCATCACCGCGACGCCGACGGTGGCGCCGACCTGGCGCACCGCGTTCAGCAGGCCGCTCGCCACGCCGGCCGCGCCCTCGGGCGCCGCCTGTACGACTCCCGTGACCAGGGCGGGCAGGGAGAAGGACACGCCGAAGCCGATCAGGAGCATGCCCAGCCACGGCACCGGGGTGGCGGCGAGGCAGCCGAGGGTCAGCAGGGTCAGCCCGGCCAGGACCGGCGGGCGCGGCCCGTACCGCGCCACCAGCCGGCCGGTCACCAGCGGGTTGAACGCGGTCGGCAGCGTCAGCGGCAGGAACGCCAGACCGGTGGCCACCGGGCCCAGGTGACGCTGCAAGGACAGCGTCAGCACGAACAGGCCGCCCGAGAGCGCGAAGTTCACCGCCGCGCCCGCGATGAGGCCACGGCGCACGCCCGGCTCGGCGACCACCGCGCCCGGGACGGCCGGGGACGCGCTGCGCCGCTCGACGACGACCATGACCACGGCGAGGACGGCCGCCGCGATCGCCGAGACGACGTGCCGGTCGACGATGGCGTCGGTGAGCACCGCCAGGAAGGCACAGGCCACGAGCTGCGCCCGCCAGTCGATGGCCCGTCCAGTCGCGGGCACCCGGATGTCGCGGACGAGCACGAGGCTCAGCAGCGCCACCGGGGCGTTCACGAGGAACACCGCCCGCCAGCCACCGGCGGACACCAGCAGCCCGCCCGCGACCGGACCGGCCGCCAGCGCACAGCCGGTGATCGCCGCCCAGGTGCCGAGGGCACGACCGCGCTCGGCCGGAACGGGGTACAGCCGGGTGATGATCGCCAGTGAGCTCGGCAGGCACAGCGCGCCCGCCGCGCCGAGCACGGCGCGCAGGACGACGAGGACGGCCAGGTTCGGCACCGCCGCGCTGAGCAGGGACACCAGGCCGAAGGCGGCGACGCCCGCGGCGAAGACCCGGTGCGCGCCGAACCGGTCCGACACCGCGCCGGCGGTCGGCAGCAGCGCGGCGAACGTCACCGTGTAGCCGGTGACCGCCCACTGCAGCCCGGCGATTCCGCCGCCGAGCGAGGCGCGCAGGTCCGGCAGGGCGACGGTCAGGACGGTGGTGTCCAGCAGGACCATGAAATAGCCGAGCGACAGGCCGAACAGCCGGCTCGGCCGGGACATCGTGACGGTTTCGGAAACCACGTGCGACTCCAGGAGAATGGGATGCGCCCACCCTCACGTCGCCCGCTCGTCTCCTCCACCGGCGACGGCGAACCCCTCATTCGGTGAAACCGAAAGGCCAGGTCAGCGTGGTACTACGGCAGTTGCGCACCTTCCTCGCCGTCGCCGCCGAAGGGACGGTCACCGACGCGGCGATCGCGGTCGAGCTCGCGCCCTCCTCGGTCTCGGAGCAGGTACGGGCGCTGGAGCGGTCGCTCGGCGTCACCCTGTTCGACCGGACGCCGGAGGGCATGCGTCTCACCGAGGCCGGGCGGCGGATGACGGTCTGGGCCCGGCGGCTCCTCGACCAGGCGGATCAGGCGCGGCGCGAGGTGACCGGCCGACCGTCCGTCGTACGGCTCGGGGCCCTGGAGACGCTGGCCGCCACGCTCGTCCCCGGCATCGTCGCCCGCCTCGCGGCCCGCCGCCCGGACCTGGGCGTCGAGGTCGCGCCGCTCAACCGCCGGGAGATCCTCACCGGCATCGACGCGGGATCCCTCGACGCCGGACTGCTCCTGGACAGCGGGCCGGCCCTGGGCGACCTCGGATTCGACGTTCCCGCGCGGCTGGACTTCCTCGACGTGGAGGACGTGCCGCTGGCGTACGTCACCGCTCCCGGAACCTCTGATGAGCGGCTGCTGGTCACACCTCCCGGCTGTTCCTTCCGCATGGTCGCCGACCGGGTGTTCGGCGTCGATGGCGAGCGCACCGAGCTCGCCTCGGTCACCGTGATCCACGGATGGGCGCGCCGGGGCCTCGGCGCGGCCGTGCTGCCGGAGTTCGCCGTCGCCGAGGATCTCGCCTCCGGCGTTCTCGTACGGCATCCGGTGGAGACGCCGGACATCACGCTGCGCCTCGTCTGGCGGGCCGACCGCGAGGAGGCCGTCCGCGAGCTGCTGTACGCCGCGGCCGGTGCCGTACGGGACGGCGGGCGCGCGACGCCGGGCTCCTCGTGACCGAGGACACGCGCGACGCGCCGAGCCGGGGACGCGGATCTCCGCTGAGAACCGGCCCGGTCTCCCCTGAGAGCCGACCCCGTCTCCCCTGAGAGCCGGCCCCGTCTCCCCTGAGAGCCGCCCCGGTGGCCACATCCGGCGCAATTTGTTAAAAGGCGGGAAAACGCCTCGCTGAGCGGTCCTCTTGATCAAGACACTTCACAGGTCCGCTCCGTTTGCCCGTGAAGTAAGGAACCCCCCCATGCCCGGAGGAAGACCGGCCGCACTCCGCCGGCCCGTCGCCCTGCTCGGAACCGCGACCGCTCTGCTCGCCGCCACCCTCTCCGCCACGCCCGCGCACGCCGCACCGCCCGCATCGGCGGCCGGGAGCGCGCGGGCCGCGTCGGCCCCGCTCGCCCACTCGGAGACCTACGGCGCGCCGGCCCGGCCCCGCCGGGCGAAGGTCGTCTACCTGAGCTTCGACGACGGGCCGAGCCCGTACACGCCGAAGGTGCTCAAGGTCCTCGCCAGGTACGGCGCCCGGGCCACCTTCTTCGAGCTCGGCCAGAACGTCACCCGCCACCCGGGCCTGACCAGGAAGGTGGTCGCGCAGGGTGGGAGCGTGCAGAACCACACCTGGTCGCACCCCGACCTGACCAGGGTCTCGGCGAGCGTCTTCCGGTCCCAGGTCCGCCGGACCGACCGGGCGATCCGCGCGGCGACCGGCGTCACTCCGGAGTGCCTGCGACCGCCGTACGGCGCGGTGAACCACACGGTCCGTGCCCGCGCGCGGGCCCTGCACAAGAAGGTCGTCCTGTGGACCGTCGACCCGCAGGACTGGGCGCGGCCGGGCACGTCGGCGATCGTCCATCGGGTCCTCGCCCACGTACACCCCGGCTCCGTCGTGCTGATGCACGACGGCGGCGGTAACCGCGGCCAGACCGTCGCGGCGCTGCCGGAGATCCTCAAGGCGCTGAAGGAGCGCGGCTACACCTTCCGGCTGATCGCCTGCGGCTGAGCCGCCGGCCGGTCACTGCCGCGCTCGCCTCCTCACCCGCTCCGCGGCCGGTTCGTACCTCACCGGCCGCATGCCGGTCTCCCGTCCCCTGGCGGGGACCCGGCCTCGCTCTCTCGGGTACGACGGCCACCGAATGCCGTGGCTCAGGCACCCTTGAGGTGGCCGTCGCCGGTGACGACGTACTTCGTCGAGGTGAGCTCGGGCAGGCCCATCGGGCCGCGGGCGTGCAGTTTCTGGGTGGAGATGCCGATCTCCGCCCCGAACCCGAACTCCTCGCCGTCGGTGAACCGCGTCGAGGCGTTGACCATGACGGCCGCCGAGTCGACGAGCGCCGTGAAACGGCGGGCGGCCGACTGGGAGGTCGTCACGATCGCCTCGGTGTGCGCCGTGCCGTACCGGCGGATGTGCGCGACGGCGTCGTCGAGCGAGTCGACGACGGCGGCGGCGAGGTCGAGGGAGAGGTACTCGGTGCCCCAGTCCTCGTCGGTCGCCTCGACGACGGTCGCTCCCTCGCCGGCGTGCGTGCGGACCGCGGCGTCGCCGTGCACGGTCACCCCCTTCTCACCGAGCGCCCGCAGTGCGCGCGGCAGGAAGGCCTCGGCGATGTCGCGGTGCACGAGCACCGTCTCGGCGGCGTTGCACACCGACGGGCGCTGCGTCTTGGCGTTGACGAGGATGTCCACGGCCATGTCCAGGTCGGCGTCCGCGTCGACGTACACGTGGCAGTTGCCGGTGCCCGTTTCGATGACCGGCACCGTCGACTCCTCGACCACCGAGTTGATCAGCGAGGCCCCGCCCCGGGGGATGAGCACGTCGACCAGGCCACGGGCCCGCATGAGGTGCTTGACCGAGTCGCGGTCGCGGCCGGGCACCAGCTGGATCGCGTCGGCCGGCACCCGGCCGGCCAGCGCCGAGCGCATCACCTCGACCAGCGCGGTGTTGGAGTCGTACGCCGAGGAAGAGCCGCGCAGCAGCACCGCGTTGCCGCTCTTGAGCGTGAGCGCGGCGGCGTCGACGGTGACGTTCGGCCGGCCCTCGTAGATGATGCCGACCACGCCGAGCGGGACCCGCACCTGACGCAGCTCCAGGCCGTTCGGCAGCGTGTAGCCGCGCACGGACTCTCCCACCGGATCGGGCAGGGACGCCACGTGGCGGACGGCCGCGGCGATGGCGGCTACCCGGTCGGTGGTCAGGCTGAGCCGGTCGATCATGTACTCGGACATGCCGTCCTCGCGGGCGCGGGCCACGTCGGCGGCGTTGGCCTCGACGATCTCCGCGGAGCGGGCCACGAGGGCGTCCGCGATGGCGTGCAGCGCGGCGTCCTTGACGGCGCGCGGCAGCGGGGCCAGCTCGGCGGCGGCCTGCCGGGCGCGCCGCGCCACCTCGAGAACCTGCTCCTGGGTGCCCATCTCTCCTCCTCCTGGCCCCGCACCGGCCTCAGGGCCGCCGGGCCGCCGCTTCCTCCGTGACCAGGACGACGAGGTCGTCCCGGTGAATGATCTCGCGTTCGTACTCCGGGCCGAGCTCCCGCGCCAGCCAGCGTGTCGACCTGCCCATCAGGTCGGGGATCTCCGCCGCGTCGTAGTTCACCAGCCCGCGGGCGACGACGCGGCCCTCGTCGTCGCACATGTCGACGGGGTCGCCCGCGCTGAAGTCGCCCTCCACGCCGGTCACGCCGGCGGGCAGCAGGGACTTGCGGCGGCCGACCACGGCCTCGACCGCTCCCGGGTCGAGGCGGAGCCGTCCCTGCCCGGTCGTGGCGTGCGCCAGCCAGAGCCTCCGGGTGGACGGCTGGACGCCGGCCGGGTGGAAGTACGTTCCGACGTTCTCCCCCGCCAGGGCCGCCCCCGCCGAGTCGGCGTTGGTCAGGACGACCGGGACACCGGCGATGCGGGCCGCCTCCACCTTGGTCACCATGCCGCCGGTGCCGACGCGTCCCGAGCCGCCCAGGCGTACGCCGTCCAGGTCGGCAGGCTCGCGGACGTCCTCGATCCGCCGGGCGCCCGGCTCGCGCGGGTCACCGGTGTAGAGCGCGTCCACGTCGGACAGCAGGATCAGCGCGTCCGCGCGGATGAGGTGCGCGACGAGGGCGGCGAGCCGGTCGTTGTCGCCGAAGCGGATCTCGTCGGTGGCGACGGTGTCGTTCTCGTTGACGATCGGCAGGAACCCGAACGCGAGCAGCTGTTCGAGCGTGCGCTGGGCGTTGCGGTGGTGCGAGCGGCGCATCATGTCGTCGGCGGTCAGCAGGACCTGCCCGACGCCCAGGCCGTACCGCGCGAACGACGTGGTGTACCGGGCGAACAGGAGCCCCTGCCCCACGCTCGCGGCGGCCTGCTGCAGTGCCAGGTCGCGCGGCCGGGCGGGCAGGCCCAGCGGCCCGAGCCCGGCGGCGATCGCGCCGGAGGAGACGAACACGACCTCGCGCCGGCCGTCGGCCCGCCGCCATCCGGCGAGGACGTCGACGAGCGCGTCGATACGGGCGGCGTCGATCGCGCCATCCGGGGTCGTCAGCGACGACGACCCCGCCTTGACGACGATCCGCCGCGCGCGCATCACCGCCTCACGCACGACATCACCGGCCCTCCAGCCGCCGGTCGGTGCCGCGACGGCCGAGACCCTGCTCGGATCCGGCGAGCACCTCGGGCTCCCAGTCGAAGACGATCGACTCGTCCTCGGTGCCGATGTAGACGGTGGCCCCCGACTCGGCGCCGGCCTCGGCGAGGCGCTGCTCGACACCGAGGCGGGCGAGCCGGTCGGCGAGGTAGCCGACCGCCTCATCGTTGGTGAAGTCGGTCTGCCGCAGCCAGCGCAACGGCTTCTCGCCGGTGACGAGGTAGGTGTCGTCGCCGAGCGGGCGCACCTCGAAGTCGGCGCCGCCGACGGGCTCGGGCCGGATGACCAGCCGGGTCGGCTCCTCCACCGGCTGCGCGGCGCGGTGGGCCGCGACCATCTCGGCCATCGCGAAGCTCAGCTCGCGCAGGCCCTCGTGGGTCGCGGCCGACACCTCGAAGACCGTCAGACCGCGCTTCTCGAACTCGGGACGGACCAGCTCGGCCAGGTCCCGCCCGTCGGGCACGTCGACCTTGTTGAGCACGACCAGGCGCGGGCGGTCGGACAGCGGCTCGTCGCCCAGGGAGTCGTACGCCTGGAGCTCGGCCTCGATCACCTCGAAGTCCGAGATCGGGTCGCGGCCCGGCTCCAATGTGGCGCAGTCGAGGACGTGGACGAGCGTGGAGGCCCGCTCGATGTGGCGCAGGAACTGCAGGCCGAGACCCCGGCCCTCGCTGGCGCCCTCGATGAGTCCCGGGACGTCGGCGACGGTGTAGACGACCTCGCCCGCGCTGACGACGCCGAGGTTGGGGGTGAGCGTGGTGAAGGGGTAGTCGGCGATCTTCGGCTTGGCGGCCGAGATCGCCGCGATCAGCGACGACTTGCCCGCGCTAGGGAACCCGACCAGCGCGACGTCCGCGACGGTCTTGAGCTCCAGCACGACGTCGAGCTCATCGCCCGGCTCGCCGAGGAGGGCGAATCCGGGCGCCTTGCGCTTGGCCGAGGCCAGGGCGGCGTTGCCCAGGCCGCCGTGGCCGCCCTGGGCGATGACGAAGCGGGTGCCGGCGCCGACGAGGTCGGCCAGCACCTCGCCGTCGAGCGTCTTGACGACCGTGCCGTTCGGCACGGTCAGCACGAGGTCGCCGCCGTTGGCGCCGCTCTTGTTCGACCCCTGGCCCTGCTTGCCGCCGGTGGCCTTGCGGCTCGGCCGGTGGTGGTAGTCGAGCAGGCTCGCGGTGCTGGGATCGACCTCCAGGAGGACGTCGCCGCCGCGCCCACCGTTGCCGCCGTCCGGCCCGCCGAGCGGCTTGAACTTCTCCCGGTGTACGGAGGCGCAGCCGTGCCCGCCGTTACCGGCCTGGACGTGCAGGACGACCCGGTCGATGAACTGCGCCCCCGGCGGCCCCGAATGACCGCGCAGCACCGGCGCCGGCGGCAGCGTCTCGTCCGGCATGTCCTCACCCTTCATCGAAAAAACGACGAGGGCGGACCGATCAACGGTCCGCCCTCGTCCTGAAAACCTGTCGCGTCGGCGGACCTACTCCGCCGGCGGGACGATGCTCACGGCGCGACGACCACGGTAACGGCGGAACTCGACCGCACCCGCGACCAGCGCGAACAGCGTGTCGTCGCCGCCGCGGCCCACACCCGGACCCGGGTGGAAGTGGGTGCCGCGCTGCCGGACGATGATCTCGCCGGCGTTCACGAGCTGGCCGCCGAACCGCTTGACGCCAAGCCGCTGGGCATTGGAGTCACGGCCGTTACGGCTGGACGAGGCGCCCTTCTTGTGTGCCATGTCTGCGACCTACTTTCCGGCCTTGATACCGGTGACCTTGACCTGGGTGTACGGCTGACGGTGACCCATGCGCCGCTTGTACCCGGTCTTGTTCCGGTAGTGCATGATGTTGATCTTCGGGCCCTTGGTCGCGCCAAGGATCTCGGCGGTGACCGTGTACTTGGCCACCTCGCCGGGCGCGCTGACGACGTTGTCGCCGTCAACGACGAGCACGGCCGGGAGCGTCACCGTCGAGCCGACCTCACCGGCCACCTTGTCGACGGTGAGCACATCGTCGACGGCCACCTTCTCCTGCCTGCCGCCGCAACGGACGATCGCGTACACCGCGGAACCTTTCCTTTGCGTGCCTCGGGCACGACTAACCGAACAAGCTCATCTCGGAAGCTGCAGCCCGCTCCCACCGAATGCCGGGGGCCTCAGGCGCGCTAACAACGGCGCGGGAAAGCGCCGGATACCTAGAGTACCGGATCCTGCGGCCGGAGGTCGAACCGGCGCGATCCCGGCCGAAGGGCTATGGCCAGGGACCGCGTGGACGAGCGACCGGCGAACGACATGCGCGGCGCGCGCCGAGACGCACGGGCGGATGTTCGCCATACGTACGACTTCTCCGGCGTGCCACCGAACCAGCGAGGTCCACCGTGGGCGGCGCGCCGTCCTGCGCGGTGCCTCGCTGGACAGGGCCGCCGCCGATCAGCGGCGGCCCGTCACCGCGCGTCAGTCCGCGGTCGCGTCGGACCGGGCCCGCGTGGACCGGCGGGTGCGCCGCCGACGGCCGTTGGCCGAGGGCTCGGTCTCGGGTGCCTCGTGCCCGGCCTCCTCGGCCTCCGTGGCGGCCGGTTCGGCGGCTTCGGCGGACGGGCTCCCAGCGGAGGTCCGCTCGGCCTCCACCGGGCCGGAGGCGGCCTCGGCCGCCTCATCGGCCCCGGCACTCACGGCCTCCTCGGCCTCGGCGCCGGACTTGGCGGCCTCGGAGCGGGCGGCCCGGCGCTCGGCGCGGGCCATCTTCTCCTCGACGACCTTCTCGACCTCGCCCTTGCGCTTCTTCCGGCGGCTCGGCGTGCCGGCCTTGTCCGGCTTCGGCTCGACCGGCGAGAGGGTGACGTGGATCCCCCGGCCGTTGCAGCACTCGCAGGGCTCGGAGAAGGACTCCAGCAGACCGCCGCCGACCCGCTTGCGGGTCATCTGGACGAGGCCGAGCGAGGTCACCTCGGCGACCTGGTGCTTGGTGCGGTCCCGCGACAGGCACTCCAGCATCCGGCGCAGCACCAGCTCGCGGTTGCTCTCGAGCACCATGTCGATGAAGTCGACGACGATGATGCCGCCGATGTCACGCAGCCGCAGCTGGTGCACGATCTCCTCGGCGGCCTCGAGGTTGTTGCGGGTGACCGTCTCCTCGAGGTTGCCGCCCTGCCCGGTGAACTTGCCGGTGTTGACGTCGACGACGGTCATCGCCTCGGTGCGGTCGATCACCAGCGAACCGCCGCTCGGCAGCCAGACCTTGCGGTCGAGCGCCTTGGCCATCTGCTCGTCGACCCGGTAGGACGTGAAGACGTCGTCCTCGTCGGTCCACTTCTGCAGGCGGTCGGCCAGGTGCGGGGCGACGTAGCCGACGTACTCCTCGACCATGTCCCACGCGTCTTCGCCCTGGACGACGAGCTTGGTGAAGTCCTCGTTGAAGATGTCACGGACCACGCGGATGGTCAGGTCCGGCTCGCCGTACAGCATCGCCGGCGCGGACGCGGTCTTCGACTGGCGCCTGATGTTCTCCCACTGGGCGGCCAGCCGGGAGACGTCGCGGGACAGCTCGTCCTCGGTGGCGCCCTCCGCCGCCGTGCGCACGATCACGCCGGCGTTCTCGGGCATGACCTTCTTGAGGATCTGCTTGAGCCGCGAGCGCTCCTTGTCGGGCAGCTTGCGGCTGATCCCGGTCATCGAACCGTCCGGGACGTACACCAGGTAGCGGCCGGGTAGCGAGATCTGGCTGGTCAGCCGGGCACCCTTGTGACCGACGGGGTCCTTGGTGACCTGCACCAGCACCGACTGGCCGGACTTGAGCGCCGACTCGATGCGGCGCGGCTGGCCCTCCAGGCCCGCGAGGTCCCAGTTGACCTCACCGGCGTACAGGACGGCGTTGCGGCCCTTGCCGACGTCGACGAACGCCGCCTCCATCGACGGCAGGACGTTCTGGACCTTACCGAGGTAGACGTTGCCGATGTAGGACTGGTGGCTGGACCGGTCGACGTAGTGCTCGACGAGCACCTTGTCCTCGAGCACGCCGATCTGGGTGCGGTCGCCCTCCGAGCGGATCACCATGATCCGCTCCACCGACTCGCGCCGGGCCAGGAACTCCGACTCGGTGACGATCGGCGGGCGGCGGCGGCCCTGTTCGCGCCCCTCGCGGCGGCGCTGCTTCTTGGCCTCCAGGCGGGTCGAGCCCTTGACGGCCTGCACCTCGTCCTCGACGACGCGCGGCTCGCGGACCTCACGGACGTGTACGACGGTGTTGGGCGGGTCGTCGGCCGCGAGATCGTCGCCGTCAGCGCCGGAGCTGCGGCGACGCCGGCGGCGCCGGCGGCGGGTGCTGCCGCCCTCGGTCTGATCGTCGTCGTCGGAGTCCTGCTCGGGCTCCTCGTCGGCCTGCCGCGACTCGCCCTCGGGCTCGTCCTCGGGTTCGGCCTTGCCGGTGATCTCCTCGGTCTCCTGGCCGTCACGGGTCTTGCCACGTCCCCGGCCGCCACGGCGGCGACGCCGGCGGCTGGACCGGTCGGTACCGTCGTCCTCGTCGCCCTGCTCGTCCTCCGGCTCCTCGGGCGCCGGGGCCGGCTCGGCCTTCTCCTTCGGCTCGGGCTTGGCCTTGGCCTTCGCCTCGACCTTCGGCTGCGCCTCGGCGCGGGTGCGCGGAGCCGGCTCGGCCTTCTCCTCCATCAGCTGCGGCGGCTGGAAGACGACCATCGGCGGCTGGAACGCCGCCTCGGGAACCGGCGGCGGGCCCGCGGGCCGGGTCACCGGCCCCGTGGGCGCCGACGACTCGGGCTGCGGAACGGCGGGCCGGGTCGCCGCGGCCTCCGGAACGGCCGGCTGAGTCGCCGGAGACTCCGGCTGCGGGGCGGCGGGCGCCTCGGCGGCCGGCTCCGGCGGGGGCGCGGCCTTACGGGTGGCGCGGCGCGTGCGGGTCGGCTTGGCGGTCTTCTCGGCGCTCGCGGCGTCACCGGCACTCGCCGGGGCGTCGGCCGCCGTCGTCACCTGGGCCGACGCGGGCCGCGTCACCGTACGCGGAGTGGTGTCCTCCTCCGGCTCCGGCGGAGGCCCCGCCGGTCGACTCGCGCGTCGCGGCCGGGACGTCCTCCCGGTCTGTTCGCCGGTTTCAATGTCGTTGTCCTCGGTGCCGCCGGTGGCGTCACCGAATTCCTTGTCAAGCATGCGGGCTGTCTCCCGTCAGGCTCCCGGGCGCGACCCACGAGGGGTGCGCCGCACAGGAGCTCTTCGTTTGTCGTCGTCGCCGGCGTGGCCCTGGCGGGCCGTACCGACAAAGTCATCAGGGGTGCGCCCGGCCGTCCCCGAGGACCCATGCGTCGCACGGATCTGGTTACGGCTGAGCGCCGACGGCGTCCGGCACCACGGCCCGTACGGCGTCCGCGGTCGCGGCGGCGTCATCGCCTGCCGGTGCGGTCTGCCGGTCGGAGGCCAGCGGGTCGGTGAGCTCACCGGTGGGCTCGTCGAGCGGCCCCTGCGCCAGCCGCGTCACCATGGGCGGTGACGGCGGCGCGAGGTCGGCCACCTGACGAAGTCCGGTGAGGACGTCGTCCGGTCGGACGGCGGGCGTCGTGTGCCGAACAACCATTCGAAGTATGGCACAGCCGACATCCGCGTCTTCCATGGCACGCCGATCGAGCTCGCACGCGATGACCGCGGCGCGGGCATCGAAGCGCCGGCGTCCCTTCTTCGTGAGGCGTTCCACCTCGATCTCATCGGCCGCCATGAACGCACGGACGGCCGCGTCGGCGACGTCGGGGACGACGCCGTCGAGACGCACGAGCCACCGCGATGCCTCCAGGCGGTCCGCCAGAGCCCCGGCCCGCGCCTCGACGACCTCGACGATGTCGAGTCCGTCGGGCAACACGGCGTCGAGGGCGGTCCGCACCTGCTCCGGAACGCGGTGGGCGGTGAGCCCGATCTCGAGATACTCCGCCTCACTGGCGACCCCGGTTGCCGCCGCACCCGTGTAGGAGATCTTCGGGTGCGGAGAGAATCCGGCGCTGAAGGCCACCGGGATCCCGGCACGCCGTACGGCGCGTTCCACGGCCCGGGAGATGTCACGGTGGCTGGTGAACCGCATCCTGCCGCGCTTGGCGTACCGCACGCGCAGGCGATGGGTCACGGGGGCCGGCGCCGGGCCCTCCGGCATGGGTGCCAGGGTTTCGGTCCTTCCTACTCGTGCCAATCCAAAAGTCTCTGTCTCCTAAGAGTACGGGGTCACGGGCGCCGCGTATCCAGCCCCAGTGCCCGGAATGCCGAACGAACGGCCGCTCCAGCGGGTTTCAGGACGTTGACGCGAACCCAGCGGGCGGCTGTCAGCACAGTGACGCGCCACGCCCAGGCCAGGGCCCGCAGGACCGGCCGGACGAACGTCCGCCAGACCCAGCGCACCGGCCGAACGAGGATGTGGAAGAGCACGATTCCGGCGAGTCGCCAGACGTAGGCGATCCCCCGGCCGATGGCGGCCAGTACCGGTCGTACCGCGCGCCACAGCGCGACCAGGGCCCGGCCGATCCAGTGCGCGGCGTACGCGAACGGCATCAGGAGGATCGCCAGGCACCAGGCCAGGCCCCGTCCGAGAGGCCGCAGGAGGTAGCGGTAGATCGCGCGGCCGAGCGGCGCGATGATCGCCTCGGCCACCCACCGAAGCGGAATGACGATCAGCACGCGGATCAGCCAGCCGAGGGGCCGCAGGAGGACCTGGTACACCAGCCATCCGATCGGCCGCAGGACGTACCGGCCGACGGCGCGCCCGATCAGGGCGAGCAGCTCCCAGAGCAGCCGGATCGGTACGACGATGATCAGTGCGGGGACGGTGAGGCACCCGGGTCCTTCGTTCACGCCTGTTCGACGCACGATCTTCCGTTCTCGTTTCGTCCACTCGGGCGACCCGGACCGTCCGTACGCCCGGAGCGCGTCCGACGTCGTTCGGCGGGCAGACGCCACCGTAGGACACGCCGTACGCCGCCGGTAGGGGGCCGCCGTCACGTGGAACGCCGGCCGAGCCCGCGGCACGCTCCGCGTCGGTCAGGGGGCGTCTGCAGGGCCCGCGTCAGGCTCCGGCGCCGGGCGGCGGCGCGGTCGTACGGCGGACGACGAGATCGGTCTCCATGAGCACGCAGGGGGCAGTGTCGCTCCGGGACGGCTGGAGGAGCAGGCGCCCCGCCGTGGTGCCCTTCTCGGTGATCGGCTGGCGCACGGTGGTCAGGCCGGCCGGCGCGGCCGCGGGCACGTCGTCGAAACCGATCACCGACAGATCGCGTGGCACCTCGATCCCCCGTTGCGCCGCGACGTCGAGGACGGCGAAGGCGACCTCGTCGGTCGGGGCCAGGACGACCGTCGGCCGCGGGTCCGCGTCGAGGAGGCCGGCGGCGGCCTGACGGGCGAGTTCCCGGTCGTTCGGCGTCCGGCCCACGGCGACCTCCTTCCAGGCCAGACCGGCGGCCTCGCAGGCGTCCCGGTATCCGGCCAGCCGGGCCCGGCCCGCCCCGAACCGCAGGTCTCCGGGCCGATCCAGGTCGAGCCAGTCGCGGTTGGTACGGCCCGCGATGGGCTGCACGCCCAGCACGGCGACGCGCCGATGCCCGAGACCGAGGGCGTACTCGGCGGCCCGGCGGGCGGCGATCCGGTCGTCGATCCCCACGAACGGCACGCCCTCGACGTACGGGTAGTCCACGGTGACCACCGGGAGGCGGCGGCGCAGCACCGTCTCGACGAGCGGGTGCCCTTCGGGCGAGAAGAGACAGAACCCGTCCACCACCGCGTCGCCGATCACCTCTTCGGCGGCGTCCGGGGACGGCCACCCGATGAGGTGGACCCCGGTGCCCGACTGCTCCGCGACGCTCGCCAGGCCCCGCAGGAAGCCGACGGCGTACGAGTCGGCGAAGGCGTACGACAGGGCCTCGGTGAAGATCACTCCGATCACGCCCGCCCGGCCGCGCCGCAGAGTGCGCGCCGCCGGGTGCGGGCCTGGGTAGCCGAGCTCGCTCGCCACCTCCAGGATCCGCCGGCGCAACTCCTCGTTGAGCTGGTCGGGCCTGGAAAAGGCGTTGGACACAGTCGTACGCGAGACGCCGACCCGATCGGCGATCGTCTGTAGTGTGACGCGCTCCACGAGACGAACCCTAGTTCTGAATTGATTAAGAAGCCATCAGGACGTACTCTCGAAGAGGTAACTGAATCGATCAAGTGATCAAGAGAGGAAGAGATGACTCCGCTTCAGGTCGTCACCTTCATCGCGGCGCACGAGAAGGGCCGCGAGCTCGCCCAGTCGGCGCTTCCCAACGCTCCGAAGATGCCCTACGAGCCCGTCGAGCCCCGTACGCCGGTCGTCCGCACCGCCCTCGCGACGCTGCTTCGTCGAACCGCCGATCGCGTCGACCCCCGCCTGGAGCCGTCAGTGGGATGATCGATCATCGAGCATGTCCGGCCACCGACGCCGCCGGACAGCCCAGCACAAACCGATCCGGCGGGCCCCCACGGGGACCCGCCGGATCTCTTGTTTCCCTGCTTGATCGCGCTCGCTCCACAAGCGCGGGAGGTCAGACGACTGTCAAGGGAAGCAGCTTCTTGCCCGTCGGGCCGATCTGGATCTCGGTGTCCATGGTCGGGCAGACGCCGCAGTCGTAGCAGGGCGTCCACCGGCAGTCCTCGACCTCGGTCTCGTCGAGGGAGTCCTGCCAGTCCTGCCACAGCCACTCGCGGTCGAGACCGGCGTCGAGGTGGTCCCAGGGCAGCACCTCGACCTCGTCCCGCTCCCGGATGGTGTACCAGTCCAGGTCGACCGGCTCGTCGGCCAGCGCCTTCTCCGCGCAGACCATCCAGCGCTCATACGAGAAGTGCTCGCTCCACCCGTCGAAGCGGCCGCCGTCCTCCCAGACCGCCTGGATGATCTTTCCGACGCGACGGTCACCGCGCGACAGCAGTCCCTCGATGATCGACGGCTGGCCGTCGTGGTAGCGCAGGCCGATCGCGCGGCCGTACTCCTTGTCGCGGCGCAGGGCGTCCTTGAGCGCGCGCAGGCGGCGGTCGACGGTCTCGTGGTCACACTGGGCGGCCCACTGGAACGGCGTGTGCGGCTTCGGAACGAACCCGCCGATGGACACGGTGCAGCGGATGTCGCGCCGGCCGGTGGCCTGCCGACCCGCCTGGATGACCCGCCGGGCCATGTCGGCGATCGCGAGGACGTCCTCGTCCTCCTCGGTCGGCAGCCCGCACATGAAGTACAGCTTGACCTGCCGCCAGCCGTTCTCGTACGCCGTCGTGACCGTGCGGATCAGGTCATCCTCGCTGACCATCTTGTTGATGACCTTGCGCATCCGCTCGGACCCGCCCTCCGGGGCGAACGTCAGGCCGGAGCGGCGCCCGCCGCGGGAGAACTCGTTGGCGAGGGTGATGTTGAAGGCGTCGACACGGGTCGACGGCAGTGACAACGACGTGTTCGTGCCCTCGTAGCGGTCGCCCAGCCCCTTGGCGACGTCGGCGATCTCGGAGTGGTCGGCGCTGGACAGGCTGAGCAGGCCGACCTCCTGGAAGCCGGACTCCTTCAGCCCGGTCTCGACCATCTTCCCGATCGTCGTGATCGAACGCTCGCGCACCGGACGGGTGATCATCCCGGCCTGGCAGAACCGGCAGCCGCGCGTGCAGCCGCGGAAGATCTCGACGCTGTAGCGCTCGTGCACCGTCTCGGCCAGCGGGACGAGGGGCTTCTTCGGGTACGGCCAGTTGTCGAGGTCCATGACCGTGTGCTTCGCCACCCGCCACGGCACGCCCGGACGGCCCGGCGCGACGCGCTGGATCCGGCCGTCCGGCAGGTAGCTCACGTCGTAGAACTTGGGGACGTAGACGCCGCCGGACCGCGCCAGCCGCATCAGCAGCTCGTCACGCCCGCCGGGCCGCCCCTCGGCCTTCCACTCGCGGATCACCTCGGTGACCGCCAGGACGATCTCCTCACCGTCACCCAGCACCGCCGCGTCGAGGAAGTCGGCGATCGGTTCGGGGTTGAACGCCGCGTGCCCGCCGGCCATCACGATCGGATGCTCGTCGGAACGCTCCGTCGCCCGCAGCGGAATCCCGGCCAGGTCCAGGGCGGTCAGCAGGTTGGTGTAGCCGAGCTCGGTGGAGAAGCTCACCCCCAGCACGTCGAACGCGCCGACCGGCCGGTGCGCGTCGACCGTGAACTGCGGGATGCCGTGCTCGCGCATCAACGCCTCGAGGTCCGGCCACACGCTGTAGGTGCGCTCGGCCAGCACGCCCTCGCGCTCGTTCAGCACCTCGTAGAGGATCTGCACGCCCTGGTTGGGCTGACCCACCTCGTACGCGTCGGGGTACATCAGCGCCCAGCGCACGTCGGCGGAGTCCCAGTCCTTGACGGTGGAGTTCAGCTCCCCGCCGACGTACTGAATCGGCTTTTGCACCTTGGGGAGCAGCGGCTCCAGGCGGGCGAAGAGCGACTCGACGGCCATGACGGAAAGCCTCCGGGAACAGGTATGGGATTCCCCTCACCCTACCGGTCGGGGGCCACCTCAAAGACGCGGACGTCGGCGCCATGCCCACTGGCGCGGGCGATCCTCGCGTCAGTCGTCAGGAACGGAACATCGAGCACCTCTGCCAGTGCCACATACGTCGCGTCATAGCAGGTGAGATTGCGCCTGAGCGCCCAGATGCGGTTGAGGAGACCTCCCGCCGAATATCGGGTGATCTTCAAGCTGGTGAACAACTCACAGACCTGATCCGCCTCGTCATCGCTCAGAACTTTACGATGCTCGAGCTTACGAAGCACATGGAGGACCTCTGAGTCGATCAGATGAGGTGCCGCGACATCGTTTTGCTCGATCTCTTCCATGAGAAGACAGGTCTGACCATTCAGAGCGCCGACAAAGGCTTCGACCATCGCTGACGCATCGACGACGACGGTCATCGCTCCGCGCGACCTTCGTCGAGCGCTGTGAGGATGTCGGACGTGCTGATGCTGCGCTCCTTGCGGAACGGAAGGTTCCTGGCCCGTGTCATCACCTCAGCGTTGCTGAGGTGCGCGGCGTCTTCCGTCACCAGACGAAGGAGGTACTGCGAGATCGTCATGCCCGCAGCCCTGGCTTTGCGAGTGATGGTCGCGTGGACGTCTTCGGGCACATCACGAACCTGAAGTGTCTTCGCCATGTCTCGACATTAACATGCGTCATGCATGGCGCATGCAGAACCCTTCGGGCTTCGGCAGATGATGTACGGCATGCTCCGTACGCTAGCGATTACTCTCGAACGTAGCCACTCGTTTACGTAAAGTGACGGATCACTCGTACGGGTTGTGGCGCAGGTGGACGGTCTGGAGGAGGCCGACGGCGATGAAGTCGGCGAAGGCCGACGACCCGCCGTACGAGACGAAGGGCAGGGGCAGGCCGGTGATCGGCATGATGCCGACGGTCATGCCGATGTTCTCGAACGTCTGGAACGCCAGCCAGCACACGACGCCGGTCGCGACGAGCCCGCCGAACAGGTCGGCGGCCTCGCGGGCGATGCGCAGCCCGCGCCACAGGACCACGCCCAGCAGGGCGATGATCAGTGCGGCGCCGACGAACCCGAGCTCCTCCCCCGCCACCGTGAAGATGAAGTCGGTGTGCTGCTCCGGGACGAAGTGCCCGGTGGTCTGCTCGCCGTGGAACAGCCCGTTGCCGAAGACGCCGCCGGAGCCGACGGCGATGCGGGCCTGCTGGGCGTTGTACCCGGCGCCCTGCGGGTCGGCCGACGGGTCGGCGAAGGCGGTGAAACGGTTGACCTGGTACGGCTTCAGCAGGTGGAACCACCAGACGGCCAGGGCGAGTGCGGCCCCGGAACCGACCAGGCCGCCGACCCACCGTTTCGGCGCGCCGGACATCGCGAGCACGCCGATGATCACGGTGCCGAACACCAGGGTGGTGCCGAGGTCGGGCTGCAGCATGACGAGGCCGGCGGGGAGTGCCGCGAGTGCCAGGGCCAGCAGGATGTCGCGCCGTCCCGGGCCGACCTCGCCGTCGCGCGGCTCGCCGAGGATCATCGCGAGCAGCACGACCATGCCGACCTTCGCGAACTCCGACGGCTGGATCTGGAATCCGCCGCCGACCACGATCCAGGAGTGGGAGCCGTTGACCGTGGCCCCGAGGGGTGTCAGCACGACGGCCAGGCCGACGCAGGCGGCGGCGTAGACGATCGGGGCGTACGCGCGCAGCAGCCGGTAGTCCAGGGCCGTCGTGACGCCGCCGAGGACGAGCCCGATCGAGACGTTGAGGATGTGCTTGGCCAGGAAGCCTTCGGCACCGGCCTGGCCGGCGCGGGTCGCCGAAAAGACCAGGAGGGAGCCGATCAGCGACAGGGCAAGGACGGCGAGGATCAGCGCCCAGTCGAGACGCCGCGCGGGCGAGGCCAGCAGGCGGGCCGGCAGGGACCGCCGCCGGCTGAGCGCGGGGCCGTACTCACTGATCACGCCGCCACCTCACCCCGCTCATCGGCGTCTCCGGTGGTGCGCCTCGACGGGCTCCCTGCCCACGGCGGGCTGCTTGCCCTTCGGGGACTCCTTGCGCTTCACGGGCTGTTCGTTCTCCGCCTTCGAGGTGACGGCGAAGCCCGGTGGGGCCGCGACCGTGCCGTCGGGTGCGAGGCTCGGCAGGCGGTCCGGGACGTTGCCGTCGGGCAGCGCGGCGCTCTGGCCCTTCCCGAGGCCGTACATGCCCTCCCAGATCTGCCGGACGGCCGGCGCGGCCGTGGTGGCGCCCGTGCCGGCCTGGGTGACCATGGCGACGACGACGTAGCGCGGCTTCTTCGCCGGGGCGAACGATGCGAACCAGGACGTGTCCTTCTTGCCGTACACCTCGGCGGTGCCGGTCTTGCCGGCGACGGCCAGTTTGTCGAAGGGGAAGCCGGTGAAGGCGCCGGCGGCCGTACCCGACTTGGGCACCTCCGTGAGCGCGCTCCTGATGTAGGCGAGCACCTTCGGATCGACCGGCAGGCGTGCGGCCTTCACCGGGTCGATGCGGCGGGCGACGGAGCCGTCCGCCGCCAGGACCGCCTTGCCGACTCGCGGGCTCCACAGCGTGCCGCCGTTGGCGAGCGCGGCGTACGCCCGGGCGAGTTGCAGCGGCGTGACCAGCACGTCGCCCTGACCGACGGAGAAGTTGGCGGCGTCACCGGCGCGGAAGACGTACCCGTCGACGCAGTTCTCCGAGGAGATCGCCTTGAGGTACGCCGCCCGCGCCGGGTCGGACTTGGCGACCTCGGGGTAGCCGGTCTTGGCGCGCTTGCAGTCGGTCTTCTTGGTGTCGTTCCAGTAGCCGAGCTTCCAGCCACGGTCCGGGATGCGGCCGGACGCCTCGCCGGGCAGGTCGATGCCGGTGCGCTTGCCGAAGCCGTATGACCTGGCCATCTTCATCATGGGGTCTTTGGGGTTCTTCACCGGATGGATGGCGCCGTCGCGCTGCCATTCCTCGTACGCGAACCGGTAGAAGATCGTGTCGCAGGACATGACGAGCGCCTGGTGCAGGCTGATGTCCCCGCCCGACTCGCCCTCGAAGTTGCGGAACGCCCGGGCGCCGACCATGTACGAGGACGGGCAGGAGTAGGTGCCGTGCAGGGAGTAGCCGTCCTTGACGGCGGCCGGCAGCGAGGAGATCTTGAACGTCGATCCGGGCGCGAACTGACCGTCGGTGGCCCGGGAGATCAGCGGCTGGCCGTGCGCCTTGCTGAGCAGCCCGTCGTACTCGTCCTGGGAGATGCCGCCGGTCCAGACGGTGGGGTCGTAGGTCGGGAGGCTGGCGAGCGCGATGACGCGGCCGGTGCGCGCGTCCAGGACCACGCTCGCCGCCGAGTCGGCCGGCGTGCCGCGGTGGCGGGCGTCCTTGACCGCGCGGTCGAGTGCCGCCTCGACGATGCCCTGCACCCTGGCGTCGATGCTGGTGACGAGGGTGCCGCCGCCGACCGGAGGCTGTTCGGAGGCGATGCCGGTGACGCGGCCACGGCTGTCGACGAGGACCTTCCGGTCGCCCGGGACGCCGCGCAGGTCGCCGTCGTAGGTCGCCTCCAGGCCGTCGCGGCCGATCAGGTCGACGCCGCTGAACCCGGTGACCTTCAGGCCCTTGCGCCTGTTCAGCTCGTCCTGGGTGATCGGCTGGAGGTATCCGAGGGCCTGCGCGGCGGTGGCCCCGTCGGTGCGGGGATAGTCGCGCACCGGCTCGAGCTGGGCGGTCACGCCGGGGAAGTCCTCCTGTCGCTCCATGATCTGCAAGGCCTTGCGGGAGTCGACGCGGTCGTCGATCGGAATGGGCTGGTACGGGGAGCCGGACCAGCAGGGCCGTTTGATCCCCGGGCCGCACAGCCGGATCTTCAGCGCGATCTGCTCGTACGGCGTGCCGAGCAGGGTCGCCAAACGCCGCAGCGTCTCCTTGCCGCCGTCGTCCTGGCGGGCGAGCGCCGTCCGGTCGACGGAGACGACCAGGGCGGTCCGGTTGCGTACGAGCGGCCGCCCTACGTCGTCGAGGATCTGGCCCCGGACCGCGGGCACGACGATGTCGCGGATGCGGTTGTCGGCGGCGACCTTCTTGTAGTGCGCGCCGTTCATCACCTGCAGGTACCAGAGCCGCCCGCCGAGCGACAGCAGCAGCGACATGACGAGCACGTGCAGCACGACGAGCCGCACGTGCGAGCGCGGGCCCAATTCGCATCCCTCCTAGCGTGCCCGGTAGAAGCCGGGGAGCGCGTCGAGTCCGCCGGGGCCGCGTTCGTGTTCGGCCCTCCTGGTCAGGCGCAGCACGACCCAGACCACGAACGGGCTGGCGATCACGTCGTACAGCACCTGGATCGGCAGCAGATGGGAGACCACCGGCCAGCGGGTGCGCGGGTCGCCGAGCATCATCCCCACCATGGCGTACAGGACCGATCCGGCGAGCGCTCCGGCGGCCACGGCGAGAAACGGCAGCACGGGTGATCGCTCCATCTCGTCGGCCGCCAGGCCGCAGATGTAGCCGATCAGGCAGTAGACGAACGCGTAGCGCCCGATCGTGTGGTCGGCGGGCGGCACGATGTCGGTGGTCAGCCCGGCGAAGAACCCGGTGACCAGGCCCGTCATCGAGCCGTTGACCAGCGCCAGCGCCACCACGGCCAGGAGCACGAGGTCGGGGCTGACCGAGCCGGGCAGGGGCAGCCGGTTGGCGACCGTCACCTGCAGCAGCAGCGCGGCGGCAATGACGATCGTGGCCTGGACGTTGCGCGACATGGATCAACCTCGCGGCATGCGAGACCTGCGCGGCCTCGGTGAGTCGGTGGGCTCGGCGGAATCGGTGGACTCGGCGGACGCGGACGACTGGGCGCTCGGCGCGGCCGGTGGCGATGACGGCGGCGGGCTCGACGGCTTGGGCGGCGGGGCCGGTGCGGAGGTGGTCGGTTTCGGCGGCAGCACCGCGTCGCGGGGGTTCTTCTTCGGTGGGGCGACCACGACGCCGACGACGTCGAGGCCGGTGAAGTGCGTGAACGGGCGGACGATCGCGGTGCGGGTGAGCGAACCGGGCGTCCGTTCGATCCGCGTGACGGTGCCGATCGGCACTCCGGGGACGTACGGCCGGTCGCCCTGCGAGCCGAAGGAGACGATCCGCTGGCCCGGCTTGATCTCCACGGTGGAGTCCAGGAGCTCGAAGGTGAGGGACGAGCCGCTGCGCCGGCCGGTGCCCCGGACGACGCCGACCTCGCCCGATCCCTCGAGCCGGCCGCCGACCGCCGATGCCGCGTCGGTGGCCAGCAGAACGGTCGAGCTCGTGGGTCCGACCTGCGTGATCCGCCCGACCAGGCCGTCCCCGGTGATCACCGACATGTCCGTGCGGATGCCGTCCGTGCTGCCCGCGTCGATGGAGACGGTCTCCTCGACGCCCTCGCCGGCCGAGATGACCTGGGCGGCGACGATGCGATAGCGGCCGAGACCGGCGGTGCCGAGCAGCCGGTTGAGTTGATCGGCGCGGATCTTGTCGATCTGCTGGGAGCGAAGTTGCTCGCGCAGGCGTTGGTTCTCGCGTTCGAGCCGGTTGATGCGCCGGTGCGCGTTCGGGCTGCCGAGGACGGTGTCGAAGGCGTGCCCGACCGGGGTCACGACGGCGGCCGCCGCGCCCTCGATCGGCCCGAAGATCGCCTCACCGAAGGAGCGCAGCCCGCGCAGCGGCGAGTGATCGCCCCCGCGATAGTCGACGGTGATCATGGCCAAGGAGATCAGCAGCAGGATCCCGAGGACGGCGCGGGTTCGCCGGGTGTCGTTCACCGGCCGGTTCCCTAACGTCGTGGTTCGGGCACGAGGACCTGTCGCAGCGCCTCGAAGTCCTCGACGCACTTCCCGGATCCGAGGACGACCGAGTCGAGCGGGTTGTCGACCATATGGATCGGCATGCCGGTCTCTTCCCGGAGCCGTTCGTCGATGTTCTTCAGGAGGGCGCCGCCGCCGGTGAGGGCGATGCCGCGGTCCATGATGTCGCCGGACAGCTCGGGCGGGCACTTGTCGAGCGTCGTCTTGACGGCGTCGACGACCGAGTTGACCGGCTCCTCGATGGCGTGGCGGATCTCATCAGCGGAGATCACGATCGTCTTGGGCAGGCCGCTGACGAGGTCGCGCCCGCGGATCTCGGCGTGGGGCTCGTCGTCGAAGGGGTACGCCGAGCCGATGGCCATCTTGATCTCCTCGGCGGTGCGCTCCCCCAACATCAGGGAGTACTCCTTCTTGGCGTAGGAGATGATCGCCTGGTCGAGCTCGTCGCCGCCCACCCGGATCGACTGGCTGGTCACGATGCCGCCGAGGGAGATGATCGCCACCTCGGTGGTCCCGCCGCCGATGTCGACGACCATGTTGCCCGTCGGCTCGTGGACGGGCAGCCCCGCGCCGATCGCGGCGGCCATGGGCTCCTCGATGATGTACACCCGCCGCGCGCCGGCCTGGTAGCCGGCCTCCTTCACAGCGCGCTGCTCGACACCGGTGATGCCGCTGGGCACGGCCACGACGATCCGAGGCTTGGCGAAATGTCGGCGTTTGTGCACCTTCTGGATGAAGTAGCGCAGCATGCGTTCGGTGACGTCGAAGTCGGCGATGACACCGTCCTTGAGCGGACGCACCGCGACGATGTTGCCAGGAGTACGGCCGATCATCCGCTTGGCCTCGATGCCCACCGCCACGATCTTGCCCGTGTTGGTGTTGATCGCCACGACCGACGGCTCGTTCAGAACGATGCCCCGACCGCGCACATAGACCAGGGTGTTCGCCGTGCCCAGATCGACTGCCATGTCACGGCCCAGGAACGACAGCTTGTTACCCATGAAGAAAGGGAGCCCTTCCGGATTGGCGGGCGTGTGGAACGCATTCTCATGGTAACGCGCGAGATCCCGGTTGACGCAGACCCAGCCCCGCGCGTCGTGATCCGGGTCAGGCTGGCCGTAGGGTTTGTTACCTGGGAAAACAAACGCGCGGGCCGACGTCGTCGGGCCCGCGCGGTTATGCGACCAATGTCAGAAAAGGTCGGGGAAGAACAGCTTGATCTCACGCTCGGCCGAGGCGGCCGAGTCGGAGCCGTGGACGATGTTCTCCTGGATCTCCAACGCATGATCGCCACGGATGGTTCCCGGGCCGGCGGCGACCGGGTCGGTGGCGCCGGCCAGAGCCCGGAACGCCTCGATCGCGCGCGGCCCCTCGACCACCATGGCGACGAGCGGACCGCCGGTGATGAACTCGACGAGCGAGCCGAAGAACGGCTTCTCGCGGTGCTCCTCGTAGTGCGTCTCGGCGACCTCGCGGTCCAGCGTGCGGAGCTCGAGGGCAACGATCTTGAGGCCCTTGCGCTCGATGCGCGCGATGACGTCGCCGACGAGGCCGCGGCGCACGCCGTCGGGCTTGACGAGGACAAGACTGCGTTCGGACACGGATGATTCTCCTTGGTTGCCTGTTTGCGCGGGCCGCGGCGAGAGATCGCCGGCTGGCCGTGTTACCGCAGGTCGCCACGGCCGGGCCGCCGCATATCGGTGCGATCTTACCCGGCGGACAGGGCGGCTCCGTCCGATTCGGCGGGGCCGGCGGCCGATGGCCGGGGACGGCTGCGGCTCACCCACGCGGTCACGGCCGCGAGGATCACCAGGAGGACACCGGCCGCCACGAGCCACAGCCGGTACGCCGCGGTGAGCGCGTACAGCGCCGCCATCGGTCCCCCACCGGCCTTGGTGACGGCGCCGACCTTGGCGACCTGCAGCGGCCCCACGACGAGATGGCCGCCGAGCACCGCGGGAAAGCACAGCGACAGGCCGAACAGGCCCGGGCCGAGGTCGGTGTGGCCCAGCGAGGCCCCGACCGCCAGACCCGTTCCCGCGCCCAGGGCGCACAGGGGCGCCAGCAGCGTCCACTGGTCCGCTGTCGCGCCCATGGTGAGCAGCAGGAAGATCGCGACGATGCCGAGGCCGTACCCGCACAGCACCGCGCCGCGGCCGGCACCCCTCCCGAGCGCGCCGGCCGGCAGGGCGGCGACCAGCGCCCCCGCGCCTCCCGCCGCGAAGGCCGTCAGGGGCACGGCCCGGCCGCCGACCAGCCCGGCCAGCGGACCGGTCACCGGCATGGTGAGCAGGCCGGCGGCCAGCATGACGACGGCGTACCCGAGTGGGCTGCCGGTGACCGCGTCGCGCGAGCCGACGACGGCCAGGCCGAGCAGCCCGGCGATCCCACACGCCGCCAGGAGCAGCTGCGCACCCGGCGACCAGTCGTAGGTCGTGACCACGGCGAGGAACGCGAACCCCGCGGCCGGGACGGCGGGCAGCAGCAACTGGACGCGCTCCCCGCGCGACGGGGACGGCGGGACGTGCTTCCGGCCCGATCGCGTCCGCAGCAGGCCGAGGAGCGCGGCGCCGACCAGCGCGATCGCGCCCAGCCACCAGTACGGGCGGAGGATCGCCCGCCAGTCCACGCCGTCCGGGTTCGACGCGGCCGTCGCGGCCAGCGCGAGCGGCGTGGCGAGCAGGAGCGACGCCACGAGGGTGCCGGCCCATACGGCGGGCGCCGCCCGGCACTCCCGCCGCTCCCGGGCGAGCGCGAGCGTCGCGGGCAGGACGACCCCGCCACCCGCCCCTTCGGCCACGCGCACGGCGCTGATCAGCGCGATCGACGTGGCGTGCACCGAGAGCGCCTGGGCGGCGAGCAGGACGGCCAGCCCGGCGACGAGCACGAGCCAGGCGGGCACGCGGCGGACGACGGCGGCCGCCGCCGGTGTGACGAGCAGTAAGGCGGGCAGCGCCAGGCCGCAGGCGCGGACGAACCCGGCCGCCTCGCCGTTCGACAGGCCGAGGTCGCGCACCGCCTGTGGCATCACGTAGGAGGCCGTGTCGGGCAGGGCGACGATGGCGGCGGGGAGCGCCGTGGCGATGACGACGAGCCGCACGGTGAATCCCGCGGCGTCGCGTTTCCCGGGGGGCGTGGGCATCCGGAATCTCCTCAGGAGATCGTCGTTCCCGCTGCCATCCGGATGGTCGCTTTATGTTAGATGTCGATTTTTCGACATTTAACCGGATTGAAAAGCGGGACGATGGGAAAAGGCCACCCGCGAGATTAGCGCGGCTGCGCCCCTTCCACCCGGCGACCGACCCAAATCGACGCCACCCACAGGGCACCGAATATGACACCGAGGAAGAACATCACCGGAACCACGAAACCGGTCGCTATCACCAGAACTTGGAGCAGAGTGCCCGCGATGTAGGCCCACTGGTACCGCAGCAGGCCGGCGATCAGCAGCCCGGCGACCGCCAACGCGCCTCCCACTGCCCCGGCCGTGGTCGCGTCCGCGTGCACCACCGAGATCGCCACCGGGATCGCCAGCAACGTCACCACGGCCTGCAGCGTGAGCATGACCGCACACAGCCGCCTCATGCGTCACCTGCCTCTGCCGCACCGGCCGCGACGCGGACGACGGCGGCCGGTCCCGTACGGTCGGCCGAACCCATCGGAACGACGGCGGCCGGCCCCATACGGTCGGCCGATCCGGCCCGACCGGCGACGGACGCGCGGTGCCATGGGCCGCCCAGGGCGTAGGTCCCCGCTCCGGCCCTCGCGCGGCGGCCGACCGCCGCCGTACGGGCGGTCACTCGCCCGCCCTCAGGAGCACGCGGGCGTCGCCCGCCGTCGTGACCGACCCGGTGATGAGCAGGCCCGCGCCGGCGAACTCCCCCGACTCGTCGGCCAGCGTGATGCCCTGGTCGATGGCGTCGTCGAGCCGGGGCACCAGGCGCACCCGGTCCTCGCCGAAGACGTCGCGTGCCAGCTCCGCCAGCTCGTTCGCGGGCATCCCCCGGGCCGAGGAGTTGCGGGTGACGATCACCTCGTCCAGCACCGGCTCGAGCTCCTCGAGCACACCGGCCACGTCCTTGTCGGCCATCATCGCCAGGACGCCGACCAGCCGGGTGAACCCGAACTCCTCCGTCAGCGTGGCGACGCTCGCGGCCATGCCGGCCGGGTTGTGCGCGGCGTCGACCAGCACGGTCGGCCCGGTCCGTACGACCTCCAGCCGGCCCGGTGAGGTGGCGTTCACGAGCGCCTGCCGCACCAGATCCGGATCGAGCTGGTCGCTGTCGGTCTCCGACTCGCCCGTGGCGCGGCCACGTGCGAACGCCTCCACCGCCGCCAGCGCGCACGCCGCGTTGCTCGCCTGATGCGCGCCGAAGAACGGCAGGAACACCTCGTCGTACACGCCGTGCAGCCCCTGCAGCCGGACCAGCTGCCCGCCGACTCCGAGCTCGCGGTTCAGCACACCGAACTCCAGCCCCTCACGCGCGACGGTCGCGCCGACCTCGGTCGCGCGCCGCATCAGCACCTGCGCCGCCTCGACCGGCTGCTGAGCGAGCACGGCGATCGACCCGGGCTTGATGATCCCGGACTTCTCCGCCGCGATCTCCTCCACGGTGGCGCCGAGCCAGCGGGTGTGGTCGAGGCCGATCGGGGTGACCACCGCCACCGCCCCGTCGGCGATGTTCGTGGCGTCCCAGGTGCCGCCCATGCCGACCTCGACGACGGCGACGTCGACCGGCGCGTCCGCGAACGCGGCGTACGCCATCGCGGTCAGCGTCTCGAAGAACGACACCTTCACGTCGTGCTTCGCGTCGGTCATCTCCAGAAACGGCACGACGTCCTCGTACAGCTCGGCGAACCGCTGCTCGCTCACCGGCGCGCCGTCGATCGTGATCCGCTCTCGCATCGAATGCAGCTCGGGACTGGTGTACAGGCCGACCCGCAGCCCCCGCTCCCGCAACAGCACCTCGATCATCCGGGCCGTGCTCGACTTGCCGTTCGTCCCGGTGATGTGGATGACGGGGTACGCCCGCTGCGGCGACCCGAGAACGTCCGCCAGATCACGCATCCGGTCCAGTGTCGGATCGATGTCCCATTCGACCCCCCGGGCCCTGATGCCCTTGACGGCCTCCTCATACCTGGTCGCACTCACGGAAGAAGCCTACTAACGCCCGCCCGCCGCCTGAGACCACCCGTGATCCCCTGCGATCGGTGGGCTGTAGTGACAGTGCCCACCAGGGATCACGCGATCGCCCCGGTCTCCACGGGCGCTTCAACCTGAGCGGTCGCTCGGCGCAGGTCCGCGGAGCACAGGCCGCCCAGCCCGATGAGCGTGACCGCGGCAGCGCAGATACCTAGCGGAAGTGCGGGACCCGCGGCTGCGGCGAGGTTGCCCAGGACGTTGTTCATCGCCAGCAGGGCGGTGCTCTGGACCAGGGTCAGCAGTGCCTGCAGACGTGACAGGTGGGAGTCGGGCGTTGTGACGAGCACAAGAGGTGCGATGTGGGTGCTGAAGACGCCGGACCCGAGCCCAATGATCAGGGAGCCTCCCGCCGCCACAAGGGGGGAGGGTGCGAGGGCGAGGAGGGCCGTTCCGCAGCCACCGATGATCAGTCCGAGGGCTGCGGTCCGGCCTGGCTGCTTGCTCCCGCCTCTGCCGGCGACGAGGACGGCGATGCCGATGATCCCCAGGCTCTGCGCCGCCGCGAGGAAGCCGGCCGTGTCCGATGCCCAACCGTGGCGGCGGGCGAAAAGCGGCATCAGCAGCGTAATGACGGGCAGCAGCGCTCCGGCCGCAGCCGCCACCAAGAGGAGGGCGGCACGGAGTACCGGACTTCGCCATGCGACCCGGAGACCATCGGCGACGTCCCGAAGGGCGCCCTTCCGCGTGGCGGATGCCGGGAGTTCTTGAGTGGGCCGGACCGTCGTCATCACCCATAGGACGATTCCGAAGGTCGCCGCGTCGAAGAGCGCGGCTCCCGGGAGATCGACGGCTGCGACGACGAGGCCGCCCAGCGAACCACCCGCCAGCGCGACCACCTGGCCGCCCGTCTGTCGCAAGGCGAGAGCCCTGGGCAGTTTGCCTGCTCCGACGAGTCGTCTGGGCATGGATCCGGATGCCGGCAGGTAGAAGGCGTCCACCGCGCCGATCAGCAGTCCCGCACCGATCAGCAGCCATGTCGCCGTCCCCCATCGGAAGGCGACCACGGCCAGCAGCACCGTCACGGCGATCATCGTGCTGTCGCCCATCAACATGATCTTTCGGGCACCGAACCGGTCCCCGACGGCACCGCCGATCAGCAGCAGCAACGCTCGTGGCAGGTTGATCGCGGTCAGTACCAGTGCGGCGACGGACCCTCCGTGGGCGGACGCGGTCCAGCCCAGCGCGAAATAGAGGACCGTATCGCCGAGCATGGAGGCCAGCACCCCGGACAGCCAGATGACGTAGGTGCGGGGCAGCCTGTCTCGGCGAGACGACGGTGCTTCGGAAGGCGTCACGGCCGGCCACCGTAGGGGAAGGCACCGACAAGCGTGGCTATCGTCGAGACGTGACGGAGGCCTTTTTCGCGGAGTGGGATCGGCGCGGGCCGGGAGCCCGGCGCAGCATCGGGCGTGCGCGTCTGCTCGCCCGCGCACTCGGCTTGGACGTCGCCGGAGCACCGGTGCTCACGGTGGTGGGGTCGAAGGGCAAGGGCACGGCCGCGACGTACGCCTCCGCGTGTCTCGCCGCCGCCGGATGCCGTGTGGTCACGGTCACCAGCCCGGCCTTGCGCGAGGACCGGGAACGCATCCGCGTCGACGGCACGGCGATCTCCGCCGACGCCCTGGCCCGGCTCGGCCGGCGCATCCGTGACGCGGCGGCCTCCCTGCCGGAGCGTCGCAGCGGCGAGGGCTACCTGTCGCCGAGCGGCCTGTTCACGCTGGCCGGTGTGCTGTACGCGCGGGCGGCCGGCGTGGACGTGATCGTGCTGGAGGCGGGCATGGGCGGGATTTCCGATGAGGTGAGCCTCTTCCCGCCGGATGTCCTCGCGATCACCGAGGTCTTCGCCGAGCACATCGGCGTACTCGGCGACTCCCCCGCCGAGATCGCGAAGGACAAGGCCGGCGTCGTGACCGCCGCCACGTCCGCCGTCATCTCACTCCCGCAGAGCCCGGCGGTGACCGACGCGATCGCCTCGACCGTCGCGGACCGTACCGGCGGCCGGGCGAAGCCGGACGTGGTCGGCACGGGCGGCATCCCGGCCGACCTGCTGCCGACCGGCCACGGACGCCGGAACGCCGAGCTGGGCTGCGCCGCCGCCGACCGTCTCCTCGACACGATCGGACACCCTCGGCCGGCCCAGGGCCGGTTGAGCCGGGTCCTCTCCTCCGTACGCCTGCCCGGTCGCCTGTCCTGGCACCACGTCGCCGGTACGGACACCACGCTGCTCGTCGACTCGGCGATCGACCGGTCCGGCGCGGCGACCGCCCTCGCCGAGGCGTACCGCCGCTGGGATCGCATCGATCATGTCCTCGCCTGCCTGCCGGACCACAAGGACGTCGCCGGCGTCGCCGCCGCGCTGGCCGGCCTGCCCGTGACCTACGTACGGATGCCGAGCCATCGGCACCTGAGCTTCACGCACCCGGTACCCGGGCACGTCGTCGACGACACGGAGCTGAGCCGAGGCCATCTCGCCTCGCTCGGCGAGCGGATTGTCGCCCTCGGGACGGTGTACTTCATCGGCCGACTGCTCGATCTCGCGGACGCGGACACGGAACGGCTGTGGGATCGCTGATGGCCGCTGATCCCCGGTGAAAGGTGTCGATAGGGCGCTGCGATCACCGAGGATCACCAGTGCAGCGGCTCAGAGCTCGAACCAGTACCTGCCGCCTTGCCCGGTTCGCATGTAGCCGCTTCGGACGGCGAGTTCCGCGATCAGGAACAGGCCCCGGCTGCTCTCGGAGAGCTGGTCGGCCAACCGCGGGGTGCGCGTGCGGCCCCAGAGGAAGTCCCACGCGCCGTCGTTCCGTTGCCCCGCCGCGATGCCGAGCTTGCTTCCGTCCTGCCTCGGCAGGTACAAGACCGGCTCTCCATGGCTCGGTACGACGATCAACGATGTCCGTCTCAGCGCCGCAAGGTGCCAGGCGAGTGCGGTTAGCAGCCGATAACGCGTCGCGTCAGCCGTCATCGCGCATCCTCCGGGCCTCCCGTTCTCTCACGTAGAGAGATCACTTAATGACACACTGTTACCGAACACTCCAATGAATAGCAGCTAGTTCCGGGACTCCTGCAGACCGAGGACTACGCCAAGGTATTGATCCAACGCGGGCCGCAGGATCTCGCACCCATGGAGGTCGACCGGCGAGTCGAGGTACGCATGATCCGGCAGAAGGTCCTTGAGAAGAACGACCGCCCGCATCTCTGGGTAGTCATCGATGAAGCCGTGCTCCATCGGCCCATCGGCAGTCCCGAGGCGATGCGGGCCCAGCTCCGACATCTGCTCGACGCTTCCGAGCATCCCACCGGAATGGTGGCGCGGTGGCAGCTCCGCGGACACGGGATGCCGGATCACGCCGTGCGCACCCCTCTCGACGGCGGCCGGTGGACGGTCCGGCATCCGGGAGTCTGTGCGACCTTCACCGGCGAGATCGGGCGTTCGGCGGAGCTGTGGGCGGCGATCCTGGCGTGCAGCCACCGTCCGCGTCTCGAACCCGGCGTACGGCATTCCCCTGACGCCGTGCTCAGCCATGAGACCGCCGCCGAGTTGTACGGCCTGACCGATCGGCCGTCCGTGGTCATCCACGTGACCGTTCCGGACAGGCGCCGACGTCCGGTAGCGGCAACGGAAATCCGCGTGCACTTCTCGACGCGTCTCTCCGAGCGCCGGCACCCCGTTCAGTCACCGCCCCGTACGCGAGTCGAAGACACCGTTCTGGACCTCACGCAGACCGCTCCGGATCTCGATACGGCGGTCGACTGGCTCGGCCGTGCCTGTGGAAGCCGTCTCACGACCCCGGAGCGACTGGCGGCGGCGTTACGGGCGCGGAAGAAGGTCCGTCACCGGCGCGAACTCCGATACGCCCTCGACGATGCCGCCGACGGTGCGCACAACCTGTTCGAGCTTCGGTATTACCGGGAGGTCGAGCGTACGCACGGATTGCCGGCGGGTGTCCGGCAGCTCCGACGGGAACTCAGGGAAGGCGTCGTCTATGACGACGTCGACTACAGCGAGCATGCGACGATCGTCCACCTGGACGGCCGGGTTCACCACCAGCACGCCATGAGATTCCGGGACATGAGCCGTGACAACGCGGCCGTCGTCGAGGGCCGTGACCCACTGCGATACGGCTGGAGCGACGTTACCGACCAGCCCTGCCACGTCGCCGCCCAGGTCGCCTTCGTCCTGCGACGAAACGGCTGGGCCGGCCGGCCTCGCCCCTGCGGCCGCGCCGACTGCGTCATCGGCCGGGCCGTGGATATCGCGTGACCTGCGACCGGTATCTCGCTCCGCGAGACACGCTCAGTGTTCGATCCCGAGGAGCTGGTTCGCTCGGTGTTCGATGCCGAGGAGCTGGTCAGGGGCGGCTGGTGAGCATCAGTCGGCAGCCGAGTGCGGTCAGGACGGCTCCGACGACTCCGTCGAGGATCGGTTCGAAGTAGCGGCGTCCGATCAGGCGGGTCGTGCGATGAGCGGCCACGGCGTACACGCACTGGCCGGTCAGGTTCGCCGTGGCCGCGATCAGCGCGAGGCCGATGATGACCGGGGTGGCGGCCACTCCGTGCGCCGTGACGAACTGGGGAAGCAGCGCCGTGAAGAACGCGGCCGCCTTGGGATTGAGCAGATTGGTGATCAGCCCCTGCCGGAAGAGCGTCTTCGTCGAGACCTCGGGCCGGGCGTCACCGCCGATCGCGGGCCTGGCGCGGTCCCGGATGGCTCGCCAGATCATGCGGACTCCCAGGTAGCAGAGGTAGGCCGCGCCGGCGAGTTTGACGATGACGAAGACCTCCGCGGAGGCCGCCAGCACGGCCGCGATCCCCAGGGAGGCGGCCAGGCCCCACAGCAGGAGTCCGGCGGCGCTCCCCGTGCCGGTGCGCACACCGGCCGACCAGCCGTGCCGCACCGCGTTGCGCAGGACCAGCGCCGTGTCGGGCCCCGGCGTTGCAGTGATCAACACCACCACGCCCATGTATGCCAGGAACGCGTTAGCCGTCATGGGTCGGATGGTACTGCGCGGTACTCGGATGCCCCCTGGGGTCCGCCGCCGAGAACGCGGCACTCGCCAGGGCACCGGCGCGGTACGGACGGCCGCTTGAAAAAACGGGTGCCTTTCCGTTCCGAAGTGATCAGAATGCCGTCTCATGGCTGACGCGATGGTCGAGCGGTTCGTACGGGACGGGTTCGTGAAGATCGAGCAGGCGTTCCCGGATCGTACGGCGCGGGAGTGCGCGGCGCTGCTGTGGGCGGAGACCGGGTTCGATCCCGACGACCCCGCGACGTGGGTGAAGCCGGTGCACCGGGTCGGGGACATGGCGGCCGAGCCGTTCGTCGAGGCGGCGAACACGCCGGTCCTGCACGACGCGTTCGACCGGCTGGTCGGGCCGGGGCGCTGGGTGCCGCGCCGGTCGCTGGGGACGTTCCCGCTGCGGTTCCCGCATGAGGAGGAGCCGGACGACGCGGGCTGGCACATCGAGTCGAGCTACTCGGGCGACGGCGTCTCGTGGGCGCACGCGAACGTGCGGTCGAAGGACCGCGCGCTGTTGATGCTGTTCCTGTTCAGCGAGGTGGGGGAGGCCGACTCGCCGACCCGGGTCCGCGTCGGCTCGCACCTGGACGTGCCGCCGATCCTCGAGCCGTACGGCGAAGAGGGTGTCTCGATCTTCGAGGTCGCGGCGCGGGTGGAGGCGGCCTCCGCGCACCGTCCGCTCGCGTACGCGACAGGGCGGCCCGGCGACGTCTACCTGTGCCACCCGTTCCTCGTGCACGCCGCACAGCCGCACCACGGGCGCCGGCCCCGGTTCATGGCGCAGCCGCCGCTGCACCCCGCCGTCCCGTACGCGCTGGAGCGCGCCGACGGCGCCTACTCCCCCGTCGAGATCACCATCCGCGAGGGTCTGCACCGGAGCTGACCCGGCTCACTCCTCGACGCGCAGGACGATCAAGGCCATGTCGTCGTGGGAGGGCTCGACGGAGAAGCCGCGGACCGCGCGCATGACCTTGGCCCCTACGGCACCGGCGTTGAGGTCGACGCAGCCCTCGAGGATGCGTTCCAGCCCGCCGTCGTCGCCGAGCAGTTGCTTGCCGGCGCGACGCTCGGTCACCCCGTCGGTGAAGCCCATCAGGAGGTGTCCCGGCTTGAGGATCTCCGTCCGCACGGTGAACGTCGCGTCGGGGAAGACGCCCAGCATCAGGTCGGAGTCCTCCTCGGACTTCACGACGCCGCTCGGGCTCAGGAACAGCGGCGGCGGGTGCCCGGCCGTCGCGTACGTCACGCGGACCCGGCCCTCGCCGAGCTCCTCCAGTTCGCCGTGCAGGAGCGTGAGGAACCGCGCGCGGGTGCCCTCTTCCAGGATCAGCGCGTTGAGGCGTTCGAGGACCTCGGGGATGGAGTGGTTCTCGCGGCCGAGGATGCGCAGGGCGTGGCGGGCGAGGCCGGTGACGGCCGCGGCCTCCGGGCCGGTGCCGCACACGTCGCCGATGGCGAACCGCCAGCGGGTGCCGACGTCGAAGACGTCGTAGAAGTCGCCGCCGACCTCGCTGTGCTCGCCCGCCGGTTCATACACGACGGCGACGTCCAGGCCGGGGACCGTCGGGATCTCGGGCGGGAGCAGGCTGCGCTGGAGCGTGCGGCTCATGTCCGCCTGCTCCTCGTACAGCCGGGCATTGTCGATGGCGAGGGCGGCCCGGCCCGCGAGGTCCTCGGTCAGCTCGAGCGCGTCGCGGGTGAAGCGGGCGCCCTTCGGGCCGCCGACGACCAGCATGCCGATCTTGCGGCCCCGGGCGAGCAGCGGGAAGACGTGGGCGACGTCGCCGGTGACACGGTGCGCGGTCTCGGGCAGGTCGCCGGACGGCGCGGGCGTGAACCCCTCCCACGGGCCGGGCTCGGCGGGCGGTGGCGCGGGCGGCAGCTGCTCGAGCAGGGTACGCAGATCGGCGACCATGGTCTCGTCGGCGTGCCAGGCGTACGCGGGGGACACCAGGTCGGTGTCGCGGACGGTGAACACCGCGCACCAGGTGGCCAGGCGCGGCACGATCAGCTGGGCGACGAGGGCCATGGTCATCTGCTGGTCGAGGGTGCCGGCCAGCATGCTGCTCGCCTCGGCGAGGAACCCGAGCCAGCCCCGGCGGGCGCGCTCCAGCTCCATGAGGCGGGCGCGCTCCATCGACGGCGCCTGCCGGTCGGCGATCTCCTGGAGGCGCTCGACGTCGTCCTCGATGAAGTGCCCCGGATCGCGGGAGGCCGCGATCAGCAGTCCGATCGCCCGCCCGTCGACCGTGAACGGCGCGGTCACGAGCGACCGGATCCCGGCGGCCTGCAGGGCGGGGAGGTTGTACGGGCTGCCGCCCAGGTCGGCGTAGACCCCACGGCCGCCGACCGGGGCGCCCTCGAGGCCGATCTCCAGGGCGGCGCCCTCGGGCCGTACGCCCGCGGTGGCCCGGAGGCTGAGCTCGGCGTCGTCGTCGGCGAGCAGGACGTAGACGCAGTCCGCGCCGAGAATGTCCTGGGCGGCCTGCGCGGTGCGCTGGGCGAGCTGGTCGACGGTGGGACGGGCGGCCTGCGGCGCTGAGACGATCTCCTCGTGGGACGGGGGCGGCGGCGGGTGCTCCGCCGCGCCGATGCCGGGCACGGTGAACCAGACGTTCTTGCCGCCCTGGCCGTACGTCACGCCCCAGGAGGTCGCGAGCGTCTCGGGGAATAGCAGGCCGCGGCCACTCACCTGATCGCCGGGCACCGGCACGCGCCGGGCCTGATGCCGGTCGTGCACCTCGACCCGGACCAGCCCACCGACGAGCTCGCAGACGACCTCTACCTCAGTGCCCGCATGGACGATAGCGTTCGTAACCAGTTCGCTGGTGAGTAGCATGGCGTCATCCACGTCATCGACGCCCCAGCCACGAAGTGTCCCTCCAACAAAACGCCGAGCGGCCGCGACAGAGGCGACCTCCGGCGGGAAGGTCGTGTACGTCTTTGCGTTCTTCTCCACGGCCACTTGGATTCGTCTCGGGGATGCAGGACGCTGCCATCGTGGCAGACCCCCTGGGTGGACTGTACATACCCGCGGGAAGGCTAGGAGGAAATCAATGCCTCGAGGCACGTCCCATGCGCCGACCCGCGCCCGATACGCGGAGACTGAGCTACGGTCGGTGCTCGACGCGCTCAGCGCAATGCGCGACGGCGACTTCGACGTGCGACTCGATCCCTCGGGTGACGACATCCTGGCTGAGATCGCCGGTGTCTTCAACGAGGTTCAGGAACGCGCGTCCCATCTGACCGGCGAGCTCGTACGCGTTCAGCGTGAGGTTCGCCACGAGGGACGGATCGACGAGCGGCTGAGAGCGGACGGCGAGGGGGCCTGGGCGACGGGCAACGCTGCGGCCAACGCGTTGATCGACACGCTCGTCCAGTCCACGACCGCGATGGCGCGGGTCGTCGACGCGGTCGCCGACGGCGACCTGAGCCAGCGCATCGAGCTCGATACCGGCACCCGTCCCTGGCGCGGCGAGCTGCTGCGCATGGGCTCGGGCGTCAACCGGATGGTCGAGCACCTCGATGAGTTCGCCGCCGAGGTGACGCAGCTGGCCCGGGAGGTCGGCGCGGAGGGCCGGCTGGGCGGGCAGGCCACGCCGCGGGAGATGTCCGGCCGATGGCGCGACGTCACCGGTGCCGTCAACGCGATGGCGAGCCGGCTGACCGGACAGGTCCGCGACATCGCCCTCGTCACCACGGCGGTCGCGCGCGGCGACCTGACGCGCAAGGTGACGGTCGAGGCGACGGGTGAGCTGCTGGAGCTCAAGGAGACCGTCAACACGATGGTCGACCAGCTCTCCTCGTTCGCGGACGAGGTGACCCGGGTGGCGCGCGAGGTGGGCACGGAGGGCCGCCTGGGCGGCCAGGCCCGTGTCAGCGGCGTCAGTGGGGTCTGGAAGGACCTCACCGACAACGTCAACTCCATGGCGGGGAACCTCACCGGCCAGGTGCGGAACATCGCGCAGGTCGCCACATCGGTGGCCAACGGTGACCTGTCCAAGAAGATCACCGTCGACGCCCAGGGCGAGATCCTCCAGCTCAAGGACACCCTCAACACCATGGTCGACCAGCTGTCGGCCTTCGCGAACGAGGTCACCCGGGTGGCGCGCGAGGTGGGCACGGAGGGCCGCCTGGGCGGCCAGGCCCGCGTCAGCGGCGTCAGCGGCGTCTGGAAGGACCTCACCGACAACGTCAACTCCATGGCCGGCAACCTCACCGGCCAGGTCCGCAACATCGCCCAGGTCGCCACGTCCGTCGCGGGCGGTGACCTGTCCAAGAAGATCACCGTCGACGCCCAGGGCGAGATCCTCCAGCTCAAGGACACCCTCAACACCATGGTCGACCGGCTGTCCTCGTTCGCCGACGAGGTGACGCGGGTCGCCCGTGAGGTCGGTACCGAGGGCCGCCTGGGCGGGCGCGCCAAGGTCGGCGGGGTCAGCGGGGTCTGGAAGGACCTCACCGACAACGTCAACTCCATGGCGGACAACCTGACCAGCCAGGTCCGCAACATCGCCCAGGTCACCACGTCCGTCGCCAACGGCGACCTCACCAAGAAGATCGACGTCGACGCCCAGGGCGAGATCCTGGAGCTGAAGACGACGATCAACACGATGGTGGACCAGCTGTCGGCGTTCGCCGGCGAGGTCACGCGCGTCGCGCGCGAGGTGGGCAGCGAGGGCCGCCTCGGCGGCCAGGCCGAGGTCGAGGGCGTGTCCGGCACGTGGAAGCGCCTCACCGAGAGCGTCAACGAGCTCGCCAGCAACCTGACCACGCAGGTCCGCGCGATCGCGTCGGTGGCGAGCGCGGTCGCGCGCGGTGACCTCACCGGGTCGGTCTCGGTCGAGGCACGCGGCGAGGTCGCCGAGCTCAAGGACAACGTCAACCTGATGGTGGCGAACCTCCGCGAGACCACCCGCGCCAACCAGCAGCAGGACTGGCTGAAGACCAACCTCGCCCGCATCGCCGGGCTGATGCAGGGCCACCGCGACCTCATGGAGGTCGCCCGGCTGATCATGAGCGAGGTCACGCCGCTGTCCTCGGCCCAGTACGGCGCGTTCTACCTGGTGGAGGAGCCCGAGGACGGCGAGCCCGAGCTCGTGCTCAAGACGGGGTACGGCCTCAGCCAGGACAAGATCGACAGTGTGCGGTTCCACTTCGGCGACAGCCTCGTGGGGCAGGCCGCCATTCAGCACAAGCCGATCCTGATCCACGACCTGCCACCCGGTTACATCAAGATCGGTACGGGCCTGGGGCAGGCGTCGCCGGTCAATCTGATCGTGCTGCCGATCCTGTTCGAGAACCGCGTGCTCGGCGCGATCGAGCTGGCCTCGTTCAGCCCGTTCAGCGAGGTCCACCTGGCGTTCTTCGACCAGTTCGTCGAGACGATCGGTGTGACGATCAACACGATCACCGCGAACTCCCGTACCGAGGCGCTGCTGGGCGAGTCCCAGCGGCTCACCGCGGAGCTACAGGACCGTTCCAGTGAGCTGCAGCGCCAGCAGGAGGAGCTGCGCCGGTCCAACGCCGAGCTGGAAGAGAAGGCGGCGCTGCTGGCCAAGCAGAACCGCGCGATCGAGATGCAGAACTTCCAGATCGAGCAGGCCCGCCGCACCCTGGAGGAGCGCGCCGAGCAGCTCGCCCAGTCCTCTCGCTACAAGTCCGAGTTCCTCACCAACATGTCGCACGAGCTGCGGACGCCGCTCAACAGCCTGCTGGTATTGGCCAAGCTCCTGGCCGGAAACCCGGACAAGAACCTCACGCCCAAACAGGTCGAGCTGATCAAGACGATCTACGAATCGGGCAGCGACCTGCTCCGGCTGATCAACGACATCCTCGACCTGTCCAAGGTCGAGGCGGGCAAGATGGACCTCGTCCCCCAACAGGTGGCCCTCGCCGACGTCGTCGACTTCGTCGACGCGAACTTCCGGCCGCTGGCCGTCGACAAGGGCCTGAGCTTCGACGTGTACGCCGAGCCCGGCCTGCCCGAGCACCTCTTCACCGACGAGCAGCGGCTCCAGCAGGTGCTGCGCAACCTCCTGTCCAACGCGGTGAAGTTCACCTCCTCCGGCGAGGTGCGGCTGACCATCCGGCGGGCCGAGGGAGTGGACTTCACCGACCCGGTCCTGGCCCGTACGCCCGACGTCCTCGGGTTCGCGGTCAGCGACACCGGCATCGGCATCGACGACCACAACCTGCGGGCGATCTTCGAGGCCTTCCAGCAGGCCGACGGCACGACCAGCCGGCGGTACGGCGGCACCGGCCTCGGGCTGTCCATCAGCCGCGACATCGCCCAACTGCTCGGCGGAGAGATCCACGTGGCCAGCCGTCCCGGCGAGGGCAGCACGTTCACGTTCTTCATGCCGGCCCGCTACCTCGAGGGCCGCGAGGGCACCTCCGCGCCCGTACGGGAGAAGGAGAGGCGCCGGCCGCAGTCGGCCGTGGCCGTCGAGGCGGCGTCGTTCGAGCCTCCCGCAGCGGACGACGCGTTCGAGACGGCGCCGATCGACGACGAAGTGCTGTCCGGCCGCAAGATCCTCATCGTCGACGATGACGTGCGCAACATCTTCGCGCTGACCTGTGTGCTCGAGCAGTACGGTATCGAGGTGCTGTACGCCGAGAACGGCCGTGAGGGCATCGACACGCTCGACCGCAACGAGGACGTCGACCTGGTCCTCATGGACGTGATGATGCCCGAGCTCGACGGCTACGCCACCACGGAGGCCATCCGGCGGATGCCGCAGTTCGCCGACCTGCCGATCATCGCCCTGACGGCCAAGGCCATGAAGGGCGATCGGGAGAAGAGCATTGAGTCGGGCGCATCGGACTATGTACCCAAGCCTGTCGACGCCGACCACCTTCTTGACATCATGAGGGCGTGGCTGAGTCGGCCACGCAACTGATGGAGGGCTGACACCCGTGGCCGAGAAGGCGAACATTCTTCTGGTCGACGACCGAGAGGAGAACCTCGTCGCACTAGAAGCGATCCTCTCTTCACTCGACCAGAACATGATCCGTGCGCGTTCGGGGGAAGAGGCTCTACGAGCCTTGCTGACGAACGAGTTCGCGGTGATCCTTCTCGATATCGTCATGCCCGGAATGGACGGCTTCGAGATCGCCCGCGCGATCAAACGGCGCCGGAAGACGCGCGAGGTCCCGATCATCTTCCTGACCGCCGCGGACGCGGATCCGGACTACGCGTTCCGGGGGTACGCCGCGGGGGCGGTCGACTACATCTCCAAACCGTTCGACCCGTGGGTGCTGCGGACGAAGGTCTCGGTCTTCGTGGAGCTCTACCGGAAGAACCAGCAGCTGCGCGAGCAGTCCGAGCTGCTGCGCACGAAGTTCGCGGCGGCACCGTCCGAGGAGCTCGCCGCGGAGCTCCAGCGGCGCGTGGCGGCGGTGGAGGAGCAGCTCGGCGCGCTCGCCTCGTTCACAGCCCAGGACGAGGAGGCCGCCAAGGCGGTGGCAACGCTCGAACAGCGCGTCGAGGAGCTACGGACCGTGGTCGACACCCTCCGCCCTAAGGCCTCCTGACCGTTGGTGGGGCCTGGTGGCGCCGCGCTGATCCGCAGCGGGCGCGTCGGGGCCGGTGACGCCGCGCTGATCCGCAGAGAGAGCGCGGCGTACCACGCGGCGCCGTCTCGTCGGCGCCGACGAGGCGGTGGCCGGCCCGGCTGGGGGCCCGGCGCGGTTCAGGCGGGTGGGAGCAACCGGGAAGAGCTCGAGACGGCCACGTAGGCCAGTCCGTCGTAGTCCTCGGCCGGTACGACCTGGCCGAAGGCGAACCGGTAGGTCCCACGCGGCACGAGGGAACCGAACGTCCGGGACGGGTGGCGGTCCCGTGCCCACGCCCGTACCGCCTCCGGTGCGTCTGCGGTCGCGCGCAGGTCGACGAGGTGATCACCTGGCTGCGCGGCCGCGAGCTGTGCCTCGAGGGTCGTGGGAGGAGCGGCGTCAACGGTGTTGGGGACGGGCCTGCGCCCCCTCCCGCTCTGCCACGGGCCAGGCCATCCCCGGCGGGCCCGGAAGTCACCACGGCCGAAGAGCAGGCCCAGCGCGTAGTACGCGTCGCCGTACCGCGCGCACAAGTGGCTCCCCATCGTCGGCACCCCGCCCGCGAAGCGATGCTTCGCGACGTGTCCGTTGTGCGCCCACAGCACGACCCGTACGGACGGCTCGTCCAGTAGGTCTCCCACCGCGTCGGCCATGTACCGGTCGCGCGCGGCGAAGACCGTCTGCTCCGGATCCGCATGCCGCCGTACGCGGGTCACCAGGTCGGCGGCCTTCACGAGGATGTCGGCGTGCCGGATCGCCTCGATGGCGTCGGGGGCCTGCGTGCGGACGAACTCCAGGAGATCCTCGGCGTCGCGTACGAGGCGTCGCTCCGGATCGGGCTGCGATCCGGGAGACGCCTTGCCGAGGGCGCCGAGCGTGGCGTGCAGGGCGGCCACACGCTCCGGGGCCGTCTCGCACAGGAACGCCTCGAGGGCCTTGATGGAGTCACCGCACTGCTGCGGGTCGATCCCCACGAAGCCGATCTTGTCCTTCTCCGGCCGGCCCTGGTTGTAGGCGCGCATCCACTCGATCATGGCGAGCACCTCCTCGGTCCGCCATGTCCAGAAGCCGAGCCCGGTGAGTACTTTCGCGGCGTTCCCAACGCCGTGGCGAACGTAGGCGTCGACGGCCGCGCCGGCGGACGCGCTCGCCTCCATGGCGAACACCGAGAACCCCAGCTCGGTGACCAAGAACTCCAGCAGGCGGTGTTTGAGCTGAAAGAATTCCCCGGTCCCGTGGGTGGCCTCGCCGAGTCCGACGACGCGTACGTCCTGGAGGACGTCTGTCAGGGGCTGAAGGTCCGTCGTGGGGGTGCCGGCGACAAGGCCGTGCAGCGGCAGGGCATTCCGGGCCAACCAACCGGTCACATCACCGGCCGAGGACTCCTCGGTCACCAGTTCCTCTATCCGTTGTCGCGGAAAAGGGTCCGGAACGCAGGAAAGCCCGCCGGCGTTAGCCTGGCGGGCTTTCCTGATCTATGTGAATGTCCGGCGGTGTCCTACTCTCCCACACCGTCTCCAGTGCAGTACCATCGGCGCTGAAGGGCTTAACTTCCGGGTTCGGAATGGGACCGGGTGT